>CAYMCV010000042.1:15427-20062 GCA_964389005.1 uncultured Lachnospiraceae bacterium
ACACCAACAAAAAAAATCTTGCCGTAAATGACGGAAACGTCAGTGCATATTTGCATTTGGATATGGATAGTTTGGGGAGTGTCGATGTCTATGTTGTACTGTCGCAGTCCAAAGTCAATACGAGATTTGCGGTCGAAAATGACGATATTCTTGACTTTATCGAAGAACATCTGCCGCAGTTGAATGAGCGCTTAAGCAAAAAAGGATACGCGGTCACAGGGAGTGTTTCATTGCAAACAGACCGCAAAAGCATTGCAGAAGAAATGTTTGGAACAGATGCGTCCGAAATCGAATCAAGCGTGAGAGAGGAAGGACAACAATCCATCGGTTATTATAGTTTTGACGTACGGGCATGATATATTTCATTTGAAGGATGAGATAAACTATGGAGCAAAAAAGCAGAAAAAAACAAGCGATTGCGCTTTCATACGATCCACACGATGACGCCCCGAAAGTTATAGCGAGCGGGCAGGGAATTCTTGCGGAGAAAATTCTGAAAAAAGCAGCGGATGAAAAGATTCCGATACATAAAGACGATCAATTGGCGAATACGCTATCGAGGCTTGAAATACCGCCTGAATTATATGAAGTCGTTGCAGAAATCCTAATTTTTGTGGATGCTATGGATAAAATCAGAAAGAAAGCGGAGAAGTAATGACGGAATTGAACAACACGCGAAAGAATTCTCGTAAAACAGGAGCCGCCTATGAACAAACGGCATTTACATATCTCACAAACAATCATGTTTGGATAATGGAACGCAATTTCAGGTGTCGATTCGGTGAGATTGACTTAATAGGCAGAGACGGAGATTATCTGGTGTTTTTTGAGGTTAAGTATCGTGCAAATGCAAAAAGCGGATTACCGGAAGAAGCAGTCGGATATAATAAACAAAAGAATATCTGTAAGGTTGCTGATTATTACAGAATGAAAAAAGGCATCGGAGATAATACACCGATGCGTTTTGATATCATTGCAATATGCGGGAACCGACTTACGTGGTATAAAAATGCGTTCCCTTATCTGTAGATAATCTATTCATCTAAATTAAACACCTTGAAAGCATTCCGTAAAAAAGAATCCATTTGCCGATCGGAGATATCGAGAACGGTATTGGCGTTATCTTGTGTTGAAGAAACCTTCAAAGCCGAAGTACCTGAGGTTTTCGGGAGAGAGAAATCTTCAAGCGGAGCCTGTAAAGTTGTAGGCTTACTTCCAACAACGGGATTGTCGGATGGCCTCGGATATGTAGCACGTACATGAGGTTGCAAATCAAAAAGGTCGATTGCAGGTTGATTTGACACCGGGTTAGGAGCCGATTTCGGTACGGCAACAACCTTCGATAAAGGAGAGACCGATTTCGATGATTCGGACAAAACAGACGAATTCAATTGGCTTGATATCTGATAAGATGCGATGTCATTTAATTTCATTCGCCATTCTCCTTTCAAAAAGACTTTACACATATATTATCGGTAAAAAATTGTCATTTGTAAAGTGGATTTTGTAAAATACATACAAAAAATATGCATTTTAGTTGCATTAAGTAATAAATATTGGTAAAATTACAGTGTGTAAAATATCTTTCGGGAAAGAACGAGTTGAATGAATCAAATCGTTTATTTTTTATACCTTAATGATTTGATTTTTGATGCCACACAGTGATTCATCGTGAGGACAATGGAGGAATTGGATGGGCAGAGATACTGAACTCGAAAGGCGTAATCGCAAGCGGTTGTTTATGGGCATTCTATTCAGTGCCTTATATTATGTTGTATTGTGGTTTACCGTAAATATGTCCGGACGCATTGAAGGCATTATGATAGGGGATTTCATGGTTACCATGGTCATAGTGCGTTGCTTTATGATGCTGATTCAAATTTTGCTTGCAGTTTTGTTGGTAATTGCCGTCAGAAAACGTGGAATGATGATTGCAACGGCATTACTTATAATCAGTGGGGGCACAACGGCGATTAGTCTTCATTTTTCACATATACCTGATACGGTAAATGGTGTAACGATGGCGGTTTTTGGTCTGATCATAACCTTCGTGGTATACTTTTTCATTAGAAAAGTCGAAAATAACGAAATTAAAATGAACACGATGTTGAATACGGATGAGTTGACGGGATTACCGAACAGACACGCATTGTTTGAAACATTACGATACAAGGTTGAGCGCAATGAGCGATTTGCTTTGTTACAAATTGATGTTGATAACTTTAAGACGGTAAACGATACGGTTGGACATAAAAAAGGTGATGAACTATTACAGAAGTTCGTAAAGCAGTGGGAACAGTTTCCTTCCAGAGAGGATGACTTTTTTGCCAGAAGCGGCGGTGATGAGTTCGTTTTATTGGTAAGTCTTAAGGATTGCAATAAAGAAGAAGTGGTCAAAGCAGTTGAACAATCGGTTTACGGTGCTACATTTGACCATGATTATGTCGTAGATGATGTTCACTTTTTTATTACCGCAAGTATCGGAATTGCATTCTATCCCGATGATGCGGATACGTCGGACAAGTTAATGCAATACGCCGATATGGCGCTCTATATGGCGAAAGATACCGGAAAGCAAAGCGTTTGCGTATTTGACCAGACATTTGTAGATTCAATGAATGACAGTGTCAATATCGAAAACTTTATTCGAATGGCTTTGGAAAAAGACATGTTTTTCTTGAATTATCAACCGCAGTACAATGTCAGTGAACGAAAACTCCGAGGGTTTGAGACATTGGTTCGCATGGATTCCGGCGATGGCAAAGTTATAAGCCCCGGTGTTTTTATCCCGATTGCAGAGAAAACGTTGCTTATAACCCAGATTGACAAGTGGGTATTCAAACACGCATTGGAGCAGTTTTTACCAATGATTTCGTTGAATCCGGAATTAATTCTGTCTGTGAATGTTTCTGTGAAATATCTGTTTCATGACAGCTTTTTATCTGATGTCAAAGCATGCTTAAAAACGACTTCTTTTCCGCCGGAAAATTTGGAAATTGAGATAACGGAGTCAGTGTTCATTACATCTGTCGATCGAGCGATTGAAACGTTACATCAAATTAAGGACTTGGGAATTCATATTGCATTGGATGATTTCGGAACGGGATATGCTTCGCTAAGTTATGTAAATTCTCTGCCCATAGATTTGCTAAAAATTGATAAGACATTTATCGACCAATTATCGGATGAGAAAGAAAATAATGAGTTCGTGGAAGCAATCATCAATATGGGACACACACTGAACTTGCAAGTCGTTTCTGAAGGTGTGGAAAAGGAACAGCAGGTTACACTTTTAGATAATTACAAGTGTGATTATATACAAGGATATTTATGGGGCAAACCCATGCCGTTTGATAACGTAAAGGAATTGGTGGCACGGGAAAGTATGAAGGGTTAACGATTATAGTGAATGGAGAAAGAGAGAAAAATGAAGATTTTTGAAGAATTGCAAGCGAGAGGTTTGCTTGCACAGTTGACAGACGAAAAAGAAATCAGAGAGTTGATTAATGAAGGAAAAGCAACTTTTTATATTGGTTTTGACCCGACGGCAGACAGTCTGCATGTCGGACATTTTATGGCACTTTGCCTGATGAAGCGTTTGCAGATGGCAGGGAACAAACCCATCGCTTTGCTTGGCGGCGGAACAGGAATGATTGGAGATCCCTCAGGTAAAACGGATATGCGTAAGATGTTGACCAAAGAAGACATTCAACACAATTGTGCATGCTTCAAGAAACAGATGAGTCGTTTTATCGATTTTTCTGAAGGAAAAGCGTTGATGGTTAACAATGCAGAGTGGCTTTTGGACTTAAATTACGTTGAACTATTAAGAGAAGTGGGACCGCATTTTAGCGTGAATCGTATGCTTGCGGCAGAGTGTTATAAGCAACGTATGGAGCGTGGATTAACGTTTCTCGAATTCAACTACATGATTATGCAAAGCTACGATTTCTTGGAATTATTTACGAAATATGGTTGTAATATGCAGTTCGGCGGCGATGATCAGTGGGCCAATATGCTTGGCGGCACCGAATTGATTCGAAGAAAACTTGGAAAAGATGCACACGCAATGACAATTACGCTGCTCTTGAATTCAGAAGGAAAGAAGATGGGAAAAACGGAGAAAGGGGCAGTTTGGCTTGACCCTGAGAAAACATCACCGTTTGAATTCTTCCAGTACTGGCGTAATGTTGATGACGCAGATGTAATTAAATGCATTAAGATGTTGACATTCTTGCCGCTTGAAGAAATTGCACAGATGGAAGCATGGGAGGGAAGCCAATTGAATCGTGCCAAAGAAATACTTGCGTACGAATTGACCAAACTTGTCCATGGTGAAGAGGAAGCCAATAAGGCTATGGAGGCCGCAAAAGCATTATTTTCCGGTGGCGGGAACAATGAGCATATGCCGACATTGGAACTTGCCGACAGTGATTTTGCGGACGGAACCATTGATATTGTATCTCTGTTGGTTCGCGCGGAGCTGGTACCGACGAGAAGTGAAGGAAGACGTGCAGTAGAACAGGGAGGGGTGTCTGTTAACGATGCCAAAGTCATGAGTTTTAAACAGACATATACCAAAGAAGAGATTGCAGCAAATGAATTCATCCTTAAAAAAGGCAAAAAGAATTTCAA
>CAYMCV010000043.1:0-19552 GCA_964389005.1 uncultured Lachnospiraceae bacterium
TTATGCTTATACCGGTTGAAGCGAAATGCCTGCACCGTTCAGGCGAAATTTGCAAGGCGAATATGGCTGATTTAGAATTACTGGTTAAGATACTCAATGCAAGTGATGATATTATTCTTGCATATCAACCTGACGGAAACATAATTTTTATGAATCTGAAAGGACAAAATGTTTTTGGATATACAGAGGCAGATCAAAAACCTGAAATATCCGATTTTCTTTCGGGTGGCAAAGAATCCGCTTATTATGCGGATTTTTTAAACGGGAAAGAAATCAAAGATGCTTTTTTGTATCGAAAAAACCAAACTTGTTTTCCGGCGGATGTTCATTTTGTAACAGGCATCGATTTTTTTCCGATTCTTGCGTTTATTAAGGATTGTGCAAGAGAAGATGAGCATAAGAAGAATCTTATGCAAAAAGAAAGAGAATTGAGTGCGGCAAATAATGTGAAAGATGAGTTTATTGCCAATGTTACACATGAATTACGTACACCTCTGAACTGAATACAAGGTCATGCAAAAAATATGTTTTTGGTCGAAACAGATATGGAAAAGCGTAAAACATTAGAAATTATCTTAAATTGCTGTTCGACAATGGACAAATTAATTAGTGACATCATGGATTATACGAAAATGCAATCAATGAGATTTGTTTTGGACGAAGCACCGTTTGATATAAGAAAATGTATTTCAGCGGTAATCAATGCAAACAGTGTAAAAGCAAATGAAAAGGGATTGTCGCTTTCCGTTTTTATTTCTCCGGAAGTCCCGCAAAAAGCCATTGGGGATGAACGCAGAATTCAACAGATACTGAATAATCTTGTATCGAATGCGGTGAAATTTACGACAATCGGTTATGTGCGACTTGAATTGTATGTCACCGGCAAGGAAGATAATCATATGGAACTTTCCGCATTGGTGATAGATACCGGAATTGGCATTGCTGAGGATGAGAGAAGCAGATTGTTCCAGAGTTTTTCACAAGTTGACTCATCAATCGGACGTAAGTTCGGAGGAACCGGTCTAGGGCTATATGTAAGCAAACAACTTTCAAATATGATGGGGGGAGATATCACATTTGAAAGCCGAAAAGGCAAGGGTAGTACCTTTTCGGTGTCGTTTTTTCTGCAATATGAATCCCAAGAAAACAGAATAACAGACAGCTATGAAGAATTGCAGGATGAAATGTCTCAAATTGATTTTGATATGGGGACTGATGCAATTTTTATACGCGGGACTGCAAAAAATCAAACCGAGATTCGTAACAATCTTGAGAGGCTGATGTTATGTATTGAAATGCATTCTTTTAGCAATGCGGAGCAAATTACCGAAAATCTAAGGATACTGTTGAAAGGGTATTCCGAGATCGGTGGTGGGATTTTTTTGAAACTTTTAATGGCAATTCGTAATGAGGATTATGAGAAAAGTTGTTTACAATATACCGTCCTTTTCGATGCGGTATCAAAGAATCTATGAGGTAAATAATGGAAGATGTCAGAATCGAATGCTTGGATACAATATCGCAGACAGCTACGCCGGTGGTTTTGCTGGTTGATGATGTCGATATGAATCTGGAGTTTTTGCGGGAAATCATTGTGCAGTTGGGTTATGAGGCACTGACGGCACAGAGCGTTCGAGAAGCAATTGAGCGAATGAAAGAAAAATGCCCCCAATTGATATTACTGGATGTCATGATGCCGGAAATTGATGGATTTCAGTTCTGCGAATTATTAAAAAAACATCCGGTTACAAAAGATATTCCTGTGGTATTTGTGTCCGCAATGAACGAGATGAAAGATCGCGAGCGTGCTGCTGCATTGGGTGCGGTTGATTATATTATGAAACCGTTTCTATATGAAGAGGTCAAAATGCGCGTTGAGACTCACCTGAAAATATATCGTATGCAGAAAGAATTACAATCGCAAAACAGACGATTGAATGCAATGATTTCGGATCAGTCCATGCGAGTTTTTGAAGAACGAAAGCGCATGTTGCGTATGGTATTGGAATTGGAAAGTCTGACACCAAACCTTGATAATCGCGGACATTTAAAACGTGTTTCCAATAATGTCCGCATGCTTGCACAGGCGTTGAATTATTCGGAAGCATATGAGAACCAAATATCTGTACGCTTTATTGAAACTTTGGAAAGTGCCGTAATTCTTCATGATATCGGCGTACTTTGCATCCCGCTTACGATTGTAAATAAAAATAATCGTACAAATGACGAAGAAGCGTTGTTTCAAACACATACAACAGAAGGTTTGAAACTCATTCGAGATTTTACGCAGTCCACAGAGGAAAAGTATGCGGAAGTATATAATGAAATTGTAGAAAGTCACCACGAAAATTGGGACGGAACAGGTTATCCGAATCACTTAAAAACCGATGAAATTCCGCTTTCTGCAAGGATTTTTCGAGTTATTGATTACTATGATGAAGAATTATTTAGACTAAGAATGTCTGGATGTGATGCTACAGAACTGATTTGTGAGCGACTAAAAAGTGGCAGGGGAACCTTATTTGAGCCAACAATTGTGGATACTTTTTTGGCTATTTACAAAAGATTGCTCTCATAAACAAACTGAGGAAAACAATGAATAATGATGAATTTCGAAGAGTTGAAATGTTTGTAAAAGAACGGTACGGAATAGATTTTTCAGGGAAAATAGGTAGCATTAGCGCGCGTATGGAGCAGTATCTTAGAATGCACAATTATGCTGATGTTGGAGCATTTATGGATGTCATAGAAAAGAACCCCAACGATTCCGATATCAGTGATTTTTTGGATATTATTACAACGAATCACACGTTTTTTATGAGAGAATTTGATCAAATGGAATTCTTTCAGAATCATATTCTGCCGGAAATACAGGAAAAAAAGAAGAAAGTAAAAGACATCAGAATCTGGTGCGCTGCTGCTTCAAGCGGTGAGGAGGCTTATACCATAGCAATGCTCTTATCTGATTTTTTCGTTCTCTCAGGAGAGAAGTGGGAGACAACAATCCTTGCGACAGATGTCTCACCAAGGATTTTAGAAAGGGCTATTAAGGGAGTTTATTCAAAAGAGGCAGTTGAAAATTTGCCGTCACGTTGGAAGATTCAATACTTCAAAGCAATCAACGAGCAACAATACGAAGTTAGGAACGAGATACGAAGTAAAGTACTGTTTCGGGAGTTTAATCTAATGAATGAGTTCCCGTTTCATGCACAACTGGATGTCATTTTTATGCGAAATGTAATGATCTATTTTGAACCGGCAAAAAAACGAGAGTTACTAAAAAAAATATATAACTGTCTGGCACCGGGAGGTTATTTGATTATCGGTTGTGCAGAGACATTGATGCGGGATGAGTGGTGTTCTGCCAGTGTTAATCCATCAATATATCAAAAAGCGGAAGAAGGTGGACTGTTTGCATAGAATTAAAGTCTTGATAGTGGAAGATTCACTGTTCTTTCGAACACTTTTGGAAAAAAGCCTTTCCGCTGATCCAAAGTTGGAAGTTGTTGCCGCTGTTGAGGATCCGTTTGCGGCACGAGATGCAATATTAAGGTACGAGCCGGATGTGATGACCTTGGATGTGGAATTGCCCAAGATGAGCGGCATTGAGTTTTTGAGACAATTAATTCCACAGTATCCGATTCCAACGGTTGTTATAAGTTCTTTAAATGATAACGTATTTGAAGCTTTGAGTGCCGGTGCCGTCGATTTTGTCAATAAACCGATTGGGTTGAATATGGAACAACTGACAGGATTCATGCAAAAAGAATTGGTGGTCAAGATAAAAATTGCATCTTCTGTACCAATCAGCAAAATTCACGGAACAACGCAACATAACAACAACTTCAGAACGGATAACAGAACACAGGATGTTGTTATTGCCATTGGGGCTTCTACGGGTGGAACGGAAGCAATATATGACGTAGTCAGCGGTTTTAACAAAGATATTCCGGGGACATTGGTGGTGCAACATATGCCGGCCGGATTTACAAAAATGTATGCGGAACGATTAGACAGAAGTTGTGCTGTTACGGTGAAAGAAGCAGTGGACGGGGAGTGTTTGACACAAGGAAAAGTTATTATTGCGCAAGGAGACAGGCATTTGAAATTGACTTGTGAGAAGGGCGTCTATCGAGTCAGTAGTAAACCGGGTGAGCGCATGAGCGGTCATTGCCCATCAGTGGACGTACTTTTTAATTCAGTAGCCAAAGCAGCCGGGAACAGGGCAGTCGGCATCATACTTACGGGAATGGGTAGAGATGGCGCAGAAGGTCTTAAAAAAATGCGAGAAGCCGGTGCCTATACCATAGGACAGGATGAAAGCAGCAGTGTGATTTACGGAATGCCCAAGGAAGCATACGAAATTGGTGCGGTTATGGTTCAATCGGAATTATCGCAAATAGCAAAAAGAACATATCAGGTGTTGGGAAGGATGGAAGTATGATTAGAACGCTCATTGTAGAGGATGATTATGCAAGCAGAAAATTTATTCAAAATTACATGCTGACACATGGCACGTGTGATGTTACGGTTAATGGTGCTGAGGCAATTGATGCCTTTTTGATGTCACTTGAGGAAGAAGAGGCCTACGACTTAATATGTCTGGATGTGATGATGCCGATTATGGATGGATATCAGGTATTGCAGTCGATTCGTAAAATTGAATCTGAAAAAGGAATCAAACCGGTAAAAATTATTATGATGACGGCATTGAATGATGAAAAGCATGTCAAGGCGGCTTTTGACATGGGATGCACCGTTTATTCCGCAAAACCGATTGATACAAATAAATTGGAAGTTGTATTGAAGAAATTGAATTTGATCTAAAAACGGGTAGGGGGTGAGTCAATGAGTGAAGAGTTTGAAGGAATGCTGGATATCTATCTGTATGAAAACGGTCAATTGATTGAACAATTGGAAAATACGGCGTTGGATCATCGTGAGGAAGAAGAATTTGATCCTGAAAGTATACAGGAGTTTTTTCGTATCATGCATACGATTAAGGGATCTTCCGGTATTATGATGTTTGATGATATTACAAAAGTCTCGCATAAAATGGAAGATGTTTTCTATTATATCAGAGAAGCAGGGACGGAGAACGGTCTTCATACACAGTTAATCGAGATGATTCTTCGCGTATCGGATTATATCGGTTCTGAATTCGGTAAGATAAAAGAAGGATTTGAACCTGACGGAGAAGCGTCGGAACTCATTGTGAGTTTGGAGGCTTTTTTAGATGATTTAAAAAATAAAATCTGCGAGGCCGGTCAGGAATTGCCGCAGGAAGCAGCACATGAAGAAGTTCAACAATTTTACATTGCTCCCGTAGGAGGAAGTCAGTTTTATCGAATTGACATGACTTTTCGTAAAGATACGGAAATGGTTAGTCTTCGAGCATATACGGCAACATTTCAACTACGTGATATTGCGGAGGAATTGTTTTTTAGTCCCGAGGATATCATGACGGATGAAGGTGCTGATGCAAAGATTATTGAAGAAGGATTTCGGATTCTTTTAAAAGCAAAAATAGAAAAAGAAGAAGTTAAGGGACTTTTGGATGCATCGGGCGTGGAAAGCATAGAAATTGAGGAAATTGATGAGGAGGCTTTTGCACGAGGATTGGATGCCCCCGCGCCTCAACTGGTTATCGATATTGAGCAAGAGCAAGAGGAAGCAGAGGAAAAGAAGCCAAAAGAGATTTTAGAGGAATCAAAGGAGCAGGTACGTCCTGGCGACTACGTTATTCGCGAAGTCGAACTTGGCAAACCCAAGCAGATTGTAAAAAACATTCGTGATAAGTCTCATCAACAAGTTTTTATCAGTGTCGATGTCAACAAAGTTGATATGTTAATGGATTTGATTGGTGAAATAGTGATTGCTGAGTCTGTGGTATTGCAGAATCCGGACTTAAAAGTGCCCGGACTGAGTCTCGGAAATTTTCAAAAAGCAGCAGCTCAATTAACAAAGTTCACTTCTGAATTACAAGATGTGATTATGTCAATGCGCATGATGCCGCTGACGAGTACATTCCAGAAAATGAATAGAATTGTATTTGATATATCAAGAAAACTGGGAAAAGATGTTGAACTGCAACTTATCGGAGATAAGACCGAAGTAGATAAAAGTATCATAGAACATATATCTGACCCATTGATGCATTTAATCAGAAATTCCGTTGATCATGGTATTGAACTGCCGGAGGAGAGAATTGATGCAGGAAAGCAGGAACGCGGAACGATTACACTGGAAGCCAAAAACGAAGGAGGAAAGGTACTCATCATTGTAAAAGACGACGGAAAGGGAATGAATGTCGATCGATTATTCCAAAAAGCCAAAGAAAAGGGCTTAGTCGGAGAAAAGGAACAATCAGAGTTCACAAGGAAGGAAATACTGCGTTTTATTACTTATCCGGGGTTTTCAACCAAGGATGAAGTTACGCAATACTCAGGACGTGGTGTCGGTATGGATGTTGTTGTCGCAAATATTCAAGAAATCGGCGGTACGCTGGAAATTGACAGCAAAGAAGGAATCGGAACGGAAATGATTATCAAAATTCCATTAACACTTGCAATTATCAGAGGAATTCTGATGGAAGTCGGAAATACGACATTCGCAATTGAGACCGGAAGTATTCGTGAATTCATCAAATTGCGAGAAAGAAACTTGGTTTCAGAACCAAGTGGTGCTGAATATGTCATGGTCAGAGATGAATGCTATCCGCTTATCAGAATGAATCGTAGATATGGCATTCATAATGCAAACAGCGCTATTTCGGATGGGGTAATTGTAGTTGTGAATATTGATGGGAGGCAAGTATGTCTCTTGGCAGATCATCTCATTGGAGAACAAGAAATTGTAGTAAAACCAATACCGTCGTACATTAGAAAAGTACATGGAATCTCCGGATGTACACAACTTGGCGATGGAACGATTGCTTTGATTCTGGATGCCGGAGGTTTGATATAGGGGTAGGATACAAGTTAATAAATTCAAGTTTTAGGAGGGAGGAAACATATGATAGAAGAAATTGACTTCTATGATGATGAAGACACACAAAAAGGCAAGTATATGACATTCATGTCACAAAAAGAATGTTTTGCCATTGAAATCAAGTATATCAATGAAATCATTGGTATACAAAAGATAACACAAATCCCGGAAACCAAAGATTATATCAAAGGTCTTATTAATTTAAGAGGAAAAATCATTCCGGTGATTGATATGCGATTGCGTTTTCGGCAAGAACCAATTACATATACGGATCGGACATGTATTATCATTATTGCGGTTGAGGAGACGGTTGTAGGATTGATTGTGGAAAAGATATGTGGGGTTGATGAAATTTCAGATGAACACATTACGCCGCCGCCAACCATAGGACAGAGTAAAAACAGTATTAAGAACAGATATGTATATGGATTGGCGAAAGTTGGAGAACAGGTCAAACTTCTTCTTGATCCTGAAAAACTCATTGGTGAGGAGGAACTGGAAGAGTTGGAGAAGATTGCAACGAATAAAAATATATCAGAGGGGAACGTGTCAGAAGGCACAGAAACGGAGGTAGTGTATGAATAAAGTATTGACAAGAATTAAGGTTTCATTTTCGGTTATGGCATTTTTTATTCTTTTGTTAGGTATTATATCAATGTCCGTTATGAATACCGATACACATGGTGAAGCATATTATATTATTGCAAAAATCATCATATTAACGGTATTGATTATTACATACGTAGTAGGCTTGATTATGGCAATCCTTATTTGCAGAGGAATCAGAATACCACTTGCAGAATTGAAAAAAGCAATCAGCGAACTTTCTCAGGGTAATATTTCCATTGAACTTAGTCATAAGTATAATAATGAATTTAAGTATATTTTTGAGAAATTTCAGGAACTGATTGATGCGACCAAAATTGAATCGAATGCAGCAAAACAGTTATCGGAAGGTAATTTGTCGATTGAATTACAACCACGTTCGGAAAAGGATGTTTTGGGGATTGCAATTGCTGATTTGATACAGAATAACAATGAAGTACTTTCAAGTATACGTGAATCCAGTTATCAATTGAATACAGGATCGCAGCAGGTTGCAAATGCGAGCCAGACATTGGCACAGGGCTCGACGGAACAGGCAAGCGCCTTGGAAGAAGTAACAGCTACCATGTCAGAGATTGCCAAAAATACCGTATCAAATGCAACAGAAGCGACAACTGTAGGAAACATGGTACATAACGTGATGGACGGTGCAAAAGACGGGAACAAACAGATGCAAGATATGATTGGAGCCATGCAACAAATTGATGCGTCTTCACACAGTATTTCCAAAGTCATCAAAGTTATTGATGATATTGCATTTCAGACCAATATTCTTGCATTGAATGCAACTGTTGAAGCGGCAAGAGCAGGCGTTCATGGTAAAGGTTTTGCCGTTGTTGCGGAAGAAGTAAAGAATCTGGCGGAAAAGAGCGCGACAGCAGCAAACGAGACGGCAGATTTAATTCAAACATCTATTCACAATGTGGAAGCCGGATCTGATTTGGCACAGAAGACAGCGGAGCGCCTCGGTGGTATTCTGCATGAATTGGATACGGTTGTGACATCTGTAGATAAAATTGCTGCGGCAAGCAATGAACAGGCGACTGCGGTTGCACAGATCAATCAAGCCATTGCACAAGTTTCGCAGGTGGTTCAAAGCAATTCCGTTACAAGTGAAGAATGTGCTTCCGCAAGTGAACAACTTTCCAATCAGGCACAAATATTAAAAGAAATAATTTCGAAGTATAAATTGCGCGAAAATGTCAGAAATACATATGCAGAGCAAATCACGTTCGGAACGCAGGAGGGGGCAGGCAGTACAAATCGCTCTGAGAGAAACTCAAGAATTACATTGGAAGGTAATTTCGGAAAATACTGATTTTCTTATTGACAGTCCCAAAGAAAGAGCGTAGAATGAGCGCAATAAAGGCTATGAAAGTGTCAGTAGAATAATGATAACCGTCAGAGAGAGGAAGTCACCGGCTGAAAACTTCCTTCGTAAATTATGATTATTTGAGGTTCGCACCGGAGCTGACTTCCCGAGCGGGTTCGTTAAGGGAGTACGTTTAAGGCACGTTACGTCGTTTAAGCGTTCGCGTATGCGAGAACAAGGGTGGTACCGCGGTAATTGATTATCGTCCCTGAAACTTCAATGAAGTTTCAGGGATTTTTTATGCAATAGACAGATTGCATAACAAGTTCGAATTGGTTCTTTCAAAAGAAAGGAGATTAACAATATGAAAGAAAAACTAGCAGCCATTCAGGCAAAAGCGTTACAAGAGATTTCAGAAAGCGATACAGCAGAGAAGTTAAATGAGGTCAGAGTTGCATATCTTGGTAAAAAAGGTGAACTGACCGCTGTGTTAAAAGGTATGAAGGATGTTGCGGAGAGTGAGCGCCCGAAAGTCGGTCAGTGGGTAAACGATGCACGTACGGAAATTGAACAGGCATTAGAACGTGCGATAACCGAAATTGAGGAAAAAGCCTTGGAAGCACGGTTGAAAGAAGAAACGATAGACGTAACGTTACCTGCCAAAAAGCCGGAATTGGGACACCGTCATCCGAATACGATTGCACTTGAAGAAGTAGAGCGTATTTTTATCGGCTTGGGATATGATGTGGTCGAAGGTCCGGAAGTCGAAAAAGATTATTATAACTTTGAAGCATTGAATATTCCGGCGGATCATCCGGCGAAGGATGAGCAGGATACCTTTTATGTGAATGAAGACATTCTGTTAAGAACACAGACATCTTCTGTTCAAATTCGTGTGATGGAGAAGAAGAAACCGCCGATTCGAATTTTGGCACCGGGACGCGTGTTCCGTGCAGATGAAGTGGATGCGACACATTCACCGTCATTCCACCAGTTTGAGGGACTAGTCATAGACAGAAATATTACATTTTCCGATTTAAAAGGAACGCTTTCCGAATTTGCTAGAGAACTGTTCGGTGAAAAAACCAAAACACGTTTTCGCCCGCATCATTTCCCTTTCACGGAGCCGAGTGCGGAAATGGATATCAGTTGTTTCAAGTGTGGAGGAAGCGGTTGCAGATTCTGTAAGGGAAGCGGCTGGATTGAAATATTAGGGTGTGGCATGGTGCATCCGCATGTATTGGAAATGTGTCATATTGATAATACAGAGTATACCGGATTTGCATTTGGCGTCGGTTTGGAGCGTATTGCATTGTTAAAATATGAAATAGACGATATGCGACTGCTATACGAGAATGACATTCGCTTTTTAAAACAGTTCTAATTATAGATGCACAAAGTGCAGGATGGGAGGCTTTTATGAATACAGCATTGTCTTGGATTAAAGCATATGTTCCGGAATTGGAATGTAGTGCACAGGAATACAGTGATGAAATGACATTATCGGGTACAAAAGTAGAAGGGTTTGTATGTCCCGATCGCAATTTGGAGAAAATTGTAGTCGGAGAGATTCTTTCTATTGAAGGACATCCTGATGCAAACAAATTGATTATATGTCAAGTTAATATCGGATCGGAAACAATTCAGATTGTTACCGGAGCATCCAATGTTAATGTCGGGGATAAAGTTCCGGTCGTTTTGGACGGAGGAAAGGTTGCGGGCGGACATGACGGCGGTCCGTTACCTGAAGACGGAATTAAGATTAAAAGCGGTAAATTAAGAGGTGTTGACTCATACGGAATGATGTGTTCCATCGAAGAGCTCGGAAGCGACCGAAATATGTATCCGGAAGCACCGGAGAACGGAATCTACATTTTCCCGAAGGATACAAAGGTTGGCGCAGATGCGATTGAGGAGTTGGGATTGCATGATGTGGTTTTTGAGTATGAAATAACGTCCAATCGTGTCGATTGTTACAGTATTCTCGGAATTGCAAGAGAAGCGGCGGCAACGTTTAAGAAACCGTTTGTTCCTCCTGTGGTAACGGTTCATGAGAACAATGAGCGTATAGAAGACTATATTTCGGTTGAGGTTAAGGATAGGGATTTATGCAGCAGATATTGCGCACGTGTATGCAAAAACATCAAGATAGCGCCTTCGCCGAAGTGGATGCAGAGACGTCTTGCGGCAAGTGGCATTCGTCCCATTAACAATCTTGTGGACATTACCAATTATGTCATGGAAGAATACGGACAGCCGATGCATGCATTTGACCAAAAAACGATTGCAGGCAAGCGGATTGTTGTTCAGAGAGCGAAGGATGGAGAAGAATTTCAGACGTTGGACGGTCAGGTGAGAAAACTTGATTCTGAGATTCTGATGATATGTGATGCAGAGAAAGAAATTGGTATTGCCGGAATCATGGGCGGCGAGAATTCAAAGATTTCAGACGATGTTACGACTGTAGTATTTGAGTCTGCGACATTTAACGGTGCCAATATCAGAAAATCTGCCAAGCGCCTCGGACTTCGCACAGACGCCAGCGGAAAATTTGAAAAAGGACTGGATCCGAACAATGCGATAGACGCAATCAACAGAGCATGCCAACTCGTGGAAGAACTCGGCTGCGGTGAAGTAGTCGGAGGTATCTGCGATATTTGTGAGCCCTTAAAAGAGAAAGTCAGAATCCCCTTTGAACCGGAGCGCATCAATGCACACTTGGGCACAAATGTCTCTGTTGAAGAAATGAAAGAAATACTGAAGCGTGCCGAACTTGATTTGGACGAAACAACAGGCGAGATTGTGGTACCGAGTTTCCGCCAGGATGTTTTGGGATTTGCGGATATTTCAGAGGAGATTGCGAGATTCTACGGGTATGGGAAGATTCCCGTAACCTTCCCGAACGGAGAAGCAACAGCGGGTAAATTGTCTTTTAAATTAAGGATTGAACAGAAAGCACGAGACATCGCGGAATATTGCGGATTTTCACAGGCAATGACATATTCGTTTGAAAGTCCGAAAGTATTTGATAAACTTTTGATACCAAAAGACGATGCGAGTCGCAATACCGTAACCATATCAAATCCGTTGGGAGAAGATTTCTCCGTGATGAGAACCTTACCACTGAACGGTATGCTGACATCGCTTGCAACGAATTTTAACCGTAGAAACAAAGAAGTAAAACTATATGAAATCGGTAATATATATCTTCCGAAAAGCATTCCTGTAACAGATTTACCGGATGAACGCACACAGTTGACGCTCGGTTTTTACGGGACAGGTGATTTTTATACAATGAAGGGCGCAGTCGAAACATTATTTGAAACAATAGGATTAAAAAAGAACGTCAACTATGCGTCACTTTCAAAAACATTCTTACACCCGGGGCGTCAGGCAGAAATCAATTACGAAGGCGCTGCAGTTGGATACATCGGAGAGGTACATCCGAAAGTTTGTGAGAATTATGGAATTAAAAGTCGCGTTTATGTCGCAGTCATAGACATGCCGCAGATTGTTGCACTTGCCAACTTTGACATGAAGTACGAGGGCATTGCAAAGTATCCGGCAGTTACTAGAGATATCAGCATGGTTGTACCAAAAACCGTACTTGCAGGCGATATTGAAAAAATGATTCGTCAAAGAGGCGGAAAGATCCTTGAGAGTCTGAATTTGTTTGATATATACGAAGGTGAACAGATTCAGGAGGGATATAAGTCAATGGCGTATGCTTTGACATTCCGCGACAAAACCAAGACATTGGCAGAGGAAGAAATTGCATCTGCAATGAAAAAGATTGTGAACGGATTGGAGAGTCTCAAAATAGAACTTAGAAAGTAGTAGACAAGTGCGGCAATGCACGGAAACGGAGTCAAAATGGAAAATAAAAATACTTGGACGACTTACGGAAAAAAGCAACGAAAAGAGTCTGATATATTTGCGAAAGAGTACCGTCAATTCATTTCAAATGGCAAGACAGAGCGGGAATGTGTGGATTTGATTGTCAATGAAATCGAAGCAGAAGGTTACAGAGAGCTGAATAAGTGTATTGCAGATGGGACGAAATTATGTGCAGGTGATAAGGTCTATGCTGTTACGATGAACAAATCGCTCGTGATGTTTCAGTTGGGAAGTGAGCCGCTGGAGAATGGAATGAATATCTTAGGCGCGCATATTGATTCACCGCGTATGGATGTGAAGCAGAATCCACTTTATGAAGACAGTGGTCTTGCTTATCTTGACACACATTATTACGGTGGAATCAAAAAATATCAGTGGGTTACGATTCCGCTTGCAATTCACGGCGTTGTAGTGAAAAAGGACGGCACAACTGTAATTGTAAACATTGGTGAGGACGAAGACGATCCTGTATTTTTCGTTTCTGATTTGCTGATTCATTTATCACAAGAGCAAATGGAAAAGAAAGCAGCCAAGGTTATCGAAGGGGAAGCACTGGATATCATTATTGGAAATTATCCGTTTGTTAACGAATCAAAGAAGCATAACGAGGATGAAAAAGACGATAAAACCGATAAAACCGAGAAAGAGGCAGTTAAGAAGAATATACTTCACATTCTGAAAGAAACCTATGATATCGAAGAGGAAGATTTTGCATCGGCAGAATTGGAAGTTGTACCCGCCGGAAAAGCCTATGAAGCCGGAATTGATCGAAGTATGATTCTGGGATACGGGCAGGATGATCGTGTCTGTGCATTTCCTTCATACAAGGCACTTTTATCAGTGCAGAATCTCAAAAGAACCGCTTGTTGCATTCTCGTTGATAAAGAAGAAATCGGTAGTGTAGGTGCAACAGGCATGCAATCGCGATTCTTTGAAAACAGCGTTGCAGAATTGATGAATTTAGCCGGAGAATACAGTGAGTTGATGCTCAGAAGATGCTTAGCAAATTCTGATATGCTCTCTTCTGATGTCGGAAGTGCCTACGACCCGACCTATGCCTCCAGTTTCGATAAAAAGAATGTTGCATTTTTAGGAAATGGAATATTACTTCGCAAATTTGGCGGTGCAAGAGGCAAATCGGGTTCCAATGATGCAAATCCGGAATTTATTGCAAAACTTCGTGATATTTTTGAAAAAGAATCAGTAGTTTATCAGTTTGCAGAGCTCGGAAAAGTTGATCTTGGTGGCGGCGGAACCATTGCATATATTCTTGCGGAGTACGGTATGAATGTTGTTGACTGTGGTGTTGCTGTATTAAATATGCATGCGCCTTATGAAGCAACCAGTAAAGCAGATATTTATGAGACATATCGCGGATATATTGCCTTTTTAACTCAAATGGCATAAGTAGGAGTATGGAGACGTTACATGCAGACAAACGAATTGAAAAAAAGTGATTTTTATTTTGATTTACCAAAGGAGTTAATTGCGCAGGACCCACTTTCGGATCGAAGCGCATCGCGTCTTTTGGTGCTTGATCCGGTTACAGGTGAGACACAACACAGAGTTTTTAGGGATATTATTCAGTACTTGCATGCGGGTGACTGCTTGGTACTCAACAATACCAAGGTCATCCCTGCAAGGTTGTTCGGAGAAAAAGAAGGAACCGGAGCTTGCGTTGAATTCTTACTGCTAAAACGTGAGGACGGCGATGTATGGGAGTCGCTTGTCAAACCCGGCAAAAAAGCACGACCGGGAATGAAATTTTCTTTTGGCGATGGCCGTTTACAAGCAGAAATACTTAGTATTGAAGATGAGGGAAAGCGTCGCATACGTTTCAAATATGATGGCATTTTCGAAGAAATTCTGGACACACTCGGAGAAATGCCGTTGCCTCCTTACATTACACACAAATTACAGGATAAAAACAGATACCAGACCGTCTATGCCAAATATGAAGGTTCTGCAGCCGCACCGACGGCAGGGTTACATTTTACGCCGGAATTGCTAAAGCAAATTGAGGAAAAAGGAATAAAACTTGCTTATGTAACATTACATGTCGGTTTGGGAACATTTCGTCCGGTCAAAGAAGAGAACGTGTTGGATCATAAGATGCATACAGAATACTATGAGGTTACAAAGGAAGCCGCAGATACAATCAATCGCACCAAACAAAACGGCGGGAGAGTTATTTGTGTCGGGACAACAAGTTGCAGAACAATTGAAAGCGCGGCAGACGAAAACGGGACAGTACAAGACAAATGTGGTGATACGAGTATTTTTATCTATCCGGGTTATCAATTTCGCGTACTGGATGGCTTAATTACCAATTTTCATTTACCGGAATCCACGCTCGTTATGCTAGTGTCGGCGCTTGCAGGCAGAGAACATGTATTGTCGGCATATGAGGAAGCAATTCGCGAAAAGTATAGGTTTTTTTCATTCGGAGATGCCATGTATATTGGGACAAGATAGATACTTGTCATTTTTAGCAAAAAATGTTACAATATTTGCGGTTACGATGGTAAATGCACGAAGTGAAGGAGACTTGGGTGATGCAAGAGAGAAGAAAAAGCAAACGAATTGAATTGGATGCCAAAATCATTGTCAAGAGACTTGACAGTAACATTGAACATGAAGTTTCCATTGATGTTTGTGATGTATCCAAGACAGGAATCGGATTTCAAACAACGACAGTTTTGGAGATTGGCGCCGTTTATCAGTCTTACCTGACACTATGGAACAAAGACGTGATTCATGCGTTTATCGAAATTGTCAGAATTGTGAAAGAAGAAGATACATTTGTCTATGGCGGTGTGTTCATCGGAATGCCGGAGATGGATCAGAAGAGAATTGAAATTTATGATACGATAGAAACAACAAAGAAACAGATGGAATAGTTCTTCATCCTGCGTCTATCGGGGAAGTAATTTGATATGATATATGTTAGTGGCCGCCGTTGTGTAAAAACAACGGCGGTTTTTGTATAAATTGTTGAATAAGTCTTGATAAACATCCAAATATTTAGTAATATATACAAGTGGGGTTGCTGGTTATATTTTGTATGAAGGAACATTATCGGCATACTGCCCAAATATGTAAGATGGAGGGATTGGCATGAACAGTTATACAACAGACAAGATTCGTAATGTGGTGCTGCTTGGACACGGAGGGTGCGGTAAATCAAGCCTTGCCGAGGCAATGGCATATTTGTCGGGAATTACATCAAGAATGGGTAAGATTTCCGATGGCAATACAATCAGTGACTTCGGAAAAGAAGAACAGAAAAGGCAGATTTCAATCAGTACGACATTATTGCCGATTGAATGGGGCGATGTAAAAATCAACATTTTAGACACACCCGGATTCTTTGATTTTGTTGGCGAAGTTGAAGAAGCAATCAGCGCGGCGGACGCAGCAATTATTGTTGTATCCGGCAAAGCAGGAATTGAAGTCGGAACGGAACGCGCATGGGAATTATGTGAGAAGCACAAACTGCCGAGAATGTTCTTTGTAACTGACATGGACATTGACAATGCCTCATTTCGTCAGGTAGTTGAGGATTTAAAAGATAAGTACGGAAAGAAAATTGCACCTTTTCATCTGCCGATTCGTGAGAATGAGAAGTTTGTGGGATATATTAATGTTATTACAGAGACCGGTAATCGTTGGAACGGCAAAGATGTTACGGAATGTCCCGTTCCGGAAGCGAACAAACCCAATTTACAGATTTGTCGTGATACATTGATTGAAGCCATTGCGGAAACAAGCGAAGAAATGATGGATCGTTACTTCGGCGGAGACACGTTCTCTGAAGCGGAGATTCGTGCCGCACTTCGTATTACGGTTATGGACGGAAGCATTGTACCAATCTCGATGGGCTCCAACATTTTATGTCAAGGCATTTATACGTTGCTAGATGACATCATTAAGTATTTCCCTTCACCGAATAATCGTGAAGTTGCAGGCGTCAACATGAAGTCTAATGAGATTTTTGTTGCAAACTATGATTTCTCAAAAGCAAAGTCTGCATATATCTTCAAGACAATTGTGGATCCTTTTATCGGTAAATATTCGATGATTAAAGTAATGTCAGGTGTTATCAAGCCGGATGATTTATTGTATAACGAAGACAAGAACATTGAGGAAAAGATTGGCAAGATTTATACCTTGCAAGGTAATAAACCGATTGAATTAAAAGAGTTGCATGCAGGAGATATTGGCGCTTTGGCTAAGTTAACCGCTGCAAGAACGGGCGATACACTTTCGACAAAGGCAACAACGATTCGTTACGGCAAAGCAGAGATTTCTGTTCCTTATACATACAAGAGATATCATGCGGTCAACAAGGGCGATATCGATAAAATTTCACAGAGTTTACAGAAGATGACGCATGAAGACTTGACTTTGAAGGTCGTAAACGACGGTGAGAATCGTCAGTCATTAATTTACGGTATCGGTGATTTACACTTAGAAGTGGTACAGAGCAGATTGAAGAACGAATATAAGGTTGATGTTGATTTAACACAACCGAAGGTTGCGTTCCGTGAAACCATCAAAAAGAAATCCGATGTGGAATACAAGTATAAGAAACAGTCCGGTGGACACGGACAGTACGGTCATGTCAAGATGAGATTCGAGCCTTCGGGAAACTTGGAGACAGCATATGAGTTTACGCAGGAAGTTGTCGGCGGTGCGGTTCCGAAGAACTTCTTCCCGGCAGTCGAGAAAGGACTTCAGGAGTCTGTACTCAGAGGACCGCTTGCTGCTTATCCGGTTGTCGGTGTGAAAGGAATCTTATATGATGGTTCTTACCACCCGGTTGATTCTTCCGAAATGGCATTCAAGATGGCTACTATTCAGGCATTCAAGAAAGGATTTATGGAAGCACAGCCGATTCTGCTTGAGCCGATTGCAACATTAAAAGTAACGGTTCCGGATGCTTATACCGGTGACGTTATGGGTGATTTGAATAAGCGTCGCGGTCGTGTACTCGGAATGACACCGATTGCAGGCGGAAAGCAAATTGTGGAAGCAGATATTCCAATGACAGGATTATTTGGGTATTGTACGGATTTACGTTCCATGACAGGCGGACGTGGCGATTTTGAGTATGCATTTGCCAGATATGAACAAGCTCCAAGCGACGTACAGGATAAGGAAGTTGCTGAGCGTGCTGCCAAAGTTGCAGAGAACTCCTTAGATGCGTAGAATATGATTATTTATGTAGAAGTACTTGAAATATGTGCTTTTTAGAGAAGGAAGTGCGGTGCGTTTATACGTCGGGGGGCGGGGCACCGCATTTTGATTTATCTGTATGTTCG
Organism: uncultured Lachnospiraceae bacterium; assembly: GCA_964389005.1. GTDB lineage: Bacteria > Bacillota > Clostridia > Lachnospirales > Lachnospiraceae > CAYMCV01. Next base: position 18,130 of record CAYMCV010000043.1, read on the forward strand.
GAAAGTGAGATGAATATGAAAGACTTCAAACGTAAAGTTTTTGACATTATTGAAATAGGAACGGAAGATGACAAATGGGGAATTGCATTTGATGCTATGATTGTCATTGCGATTCTATCAAACTTATTTGTAACTCTGTTTGAAACATTTGATGCATCAAAGCCCTATATGCCGATTTTAGAGATTGTAGAACTGGTTACAATCATCATTTTTACAATTGAATATGCACTTCGTATCTGGACTGCAGAGTATCTCTATCCGGGAAAAAGACCTGGTAAGGCAAGAGTCATGTTCATTTTTTCTGCATTCGGAATCATTGATCTCTTAACATTTTTTCCATTTTATCTTCCATTTGTTTTTCCGGCGGGCGCAGTTGCTTTTCGGATTCTGCGTGTCGTCAGAATACTGAGATTGTTCCGAATCAATTCAAGATACGACGATTTTAATGTTATTATGAATGTCCTAAAAGAGAAAAGAAGTCAAATTCTGTCTTCTGTGAGTATGGTTCTGATTCTAATGGTGGCTTCTTCATTAACAATGTACAGCCTTGAGCATGAGGCGCAGCCTGAGCAATTTAGAAATGCATTTTCCGGTATTTGGTGGTCGGTTTCGACATTGTTGACGATTGGTTACGGTGACATTTATCCTGTTACAATGGCCGGTAAGTTCATGGCCATCATCATTTCATTTCTCGGTGTAGGGATGGTAGCAATCCCTACGGGCATCATTTCTGCCGGTTTTGTTGAGCAATATAGTAAGATTAAGACAATGTCAACACTTTATGAGGAACGAAGACTTAAATTTTTTACTTCGCATATTCCATTTGATCATCCTTGGTGCAATCAGGAACTTGGCAGTTTGGTATTTCCGCCGCAACATACGCTTTTGATGGTTCAGCGGGATGACACACTCTTGGAAATGGATGATGATTTGGTTATAAAATCCGGAGATATGCTTCTGTTTGGAACCAATAATGACAGTGAAGAGCGTGAAATACGTCTAAAAGAAGTGATAATCAAGGGTGAAAATAAGTGGATTGGACACAAAGTGAAAGATATGGATATTTCGCAGAAAGAAAAAATTCTGATGATTGGACGTAACAACAAAATCATTACACCGAAGGATTCCACGATGATCAAGGAGGATGATTGCATCATAATCTATTCCAGATGATTTTGGATTGAAGATTATTACGAAGAGAGAGTTTGGTAAGCTGAGAGTAATACCGCAAAAAATCATACGAAAAACTTAAACGTGTCAATCGAGTATATGAAAATCTATGAACGTGAAGAAATGTTAGTCGAACAAGGCATTCCTGCAACGGTTTTTTGTTCCATAATTAGATTCATTTCAAATACTCTTGACATGATTTTTTAATCGTTGTTATAATGACCTCAAAGCAGGTTTCAAATCAATCTTGGGA
>CAYMCV010000044.1:0-12232 GCA_964389005.1 uncultured Lachnospiraceae bacterium
CCGTCAGAAGATACAATAACAGTGTTTATTTTTCTCAAATCATAGGATATACGGGCAAAATTTCCAAAGACGAGTATGAACAGTATTCTGCCGACAACTCCAATTACTCATTAAACGATTACGTTGGTAAAACCGGCATCGAACAGTACATGGAAACTGATTTGCAGGGAGTCAAAGGAAAAGAGACGATTTATGTTGATAATCTCGGAAAAATCATGGATACTACCGACCGTGTTGAACCGATTGCCGGAAATAATGTATATTTAACGATTGACAGCGATTTGCAGATGTCGGTATACCATATCATTGAACAGAAGATTGCCGGCATTTTGGTTTCTAAGATCAAAGATATTCGTAATTATGAACCCGATGAAAATACGGAATCAAAGGATATCATTATACCGATTGCCAATGTATACAATGCACTATTGGAGAATAATGTCATTCAAATTTCTCATTTTTCAGATCCATATGCAAGCGAGACTGAAAAAGAAGTTTATGAGGCATTTTTAGCAAAGCAGATGGCAGTTAGCGAAAATCTTCGCGAAGAATTACTGACAACCGCGACTCCTTACGAGAAATTGACGAGAGAGTACCAGAATTATGAAAGTTATATCGTTTCCATGCTTTCCTCATCTTCTTGCGGAATCATTATGAAAGATGAGATTGATAAATCTGATGCAACTTATCTGGCATGGACTAAGAATGAAACCATTAGTTTGAAGGATTATTTGAATTATTGTATCGGGATGCGTTGGATTGACGTTACGAAACTAGATTTAAACGATTCCTATTCCGACTCCGAAGAAATCTACAGCGTTATCGTTGACTATATCATTCATCGATTGAACAACAATACGGAGTTTTCAAAGATACTTTACAAGTATATGATTGAAAACAATGATATTACAGGGAAACAAATTTGCACAATTCTTTGGGATCAGGACTTAATCAATATTGAAGAAGCGGAACTTATGAAACTAAAAGATAACAAAATATCCGCTTACAACTTTATATTGGATCGCATTTCAAATTTGGATATTACGCCCGCACAATTGGCGCTGGAGCCTTGTGCCGGTTCCTGTGTTATTACGGATGTCAAAACAGGAAATATATTGGCTCTCGTTTCTTATCCGAGTTATGACAACAATAAACTTGCGAATTCTGCTGATGCACAGTACCTTGTTAAAATGAACAATGACCTGTCAAAACCACTTTGGAATTATGCAACGCAATATAAAAGTGCACCGGGTTCCACATTCAAAATGGTGAGTGCAATTGCAGGTCTACAAGAAAATGTCATCAATTTGCGTGATACCATAACTTGTACAGGGTACTTTGATACCCTAACCGGCAAAGTCCATAAATGCTGGATTAGCCCCGGCGCTCACGGAAAATTAAATGTTGTCGGCGGTATTGCAAATTCATGTAACTGCTTCTTTTATGAAGTCGGTTATCGTTTATCTGATGACGGCGAAGGCTACAATTCGGCAGTCGGCATTGATACGCTCTATAAATATGCAGATTTGTTTGGTCTTTCCGAGAAATCGGGCGTTGAAATTTCCGAAGCCGAGCCGCAAGTTTCCACGGAATATCCGGTACCGTCCGCAATCGGACAAGGCAATCATGCATATACATCCGTTGGCTTGGCTCGATATGTTACAACAATTGCAAACAGCGGAACGTGCTATAATCTAACGTTACTCGATCGTACGGAAGATGCCAATCACAACTTATTGACTGATTTTGAAGCAGAGATACGTAATAAAGTTGAGTTGCCGCAGAATATCTGGGATGCAGTCCACTTGGGAATGAAACAGGTGGTGGAGAAAAAAAGTTACTATACCAATATTGGAGTAACTGTCGCCGGTAAAACCGGTACCGCAGAGGAAAGTAATTCAAGCGCTGCTCATGCATTGTTTGTTGCATATGCGCCTTATGAGAATCCGGAAATTGCAGTTGTTACCCGTATTGCTAATGGCTATTCATCGGATTATGCTTCTCAAATCACCAAAGATATCATTATGTATTATTATCATCTGGCAGAACCCGAAGAAATTATCACGGGAACAGCGGAACAACCGCTGACCATTATCGGAACCGGAGATTAATCATACATAAAAAACGACATCTAATTAGGGGAGAGACAACGCATGAATGACAAGGTAAGTATTAAGGTACAACCGAACGGACTTGGGCTTCACATTGGTGAAGATGCTGATTTTCAGGATGTGGTAAAAGAAATCGAGAATAAGTTTTCAGAGAATGCAAAATTCTACGGAAAAGCCAAAATGACTGTAAGTTTTGACGGAAAAACACTTTCCGATTTGGAAGAACGAAAAATCATTGATGTCATTACCAAGAATTCCGAACTTGAAATCATCTGTATTATAGATAAAAATACTGACAACAACGACATCAATATACGCGCATTACAACAATACAGCGAACCGGATTTAAAGCAGTTCAGTCGTTTTTATTCCAAAGAATTATCAGAAGGACAGATTCTTGAAAGTGAAGGAAATATTGTCATTATTGGCAATATTCCGTCCGGATGCACAGTTATTGCTTCCGGAAATGCAATTATCCTTGGTGCTGTTTACGGTGAACTGTATGTCGGCCTCAGTTCCACCAAACATCAATATGTTATCGCATTTGATTTTCAACCTGAACGTATGGAAATCAATAAGATAAAATACAAACCTGATAAAAAGAACAAAATCAGCAGAAAAAACAAAGATAAACCGCATATTGCATACGTTGACGGTATTCGAATTGCGTTGGAACCCTTTACAAATGAATTACCGAAAATTTTACAGTAATCATCATTTTATTTCGGTGGACAATTAAATCTTAGAAATGGAGATCATTATGAGTGAAGTAATTGTCGTTACATCCGGAAAAGGGGGCGTTGGTAAGACAACAACGTCAGCAAATTTAGGAGCAGGACTGGCTTCTATGGGCAAAAAAGTCGTACTGATCGATACGGACATCGGCTTGCGTAATTTGGATGTGGTTATGGGTTTGGAAAACCGCATTGTATACAACTTAGTCGATGTGATTGAAGGGAACTGTCGCGTGAAACAAGCCTTGATAAAGGACAAACGTTATCCGTCTCTTTATTTAATGCCTTCAGCGCAAACACGAGATAAATCAGCAGTCAATCCGGGACAAATGATAAAGATGATACAAGGATTGAAAGAACAATTCGATTACGTGATTCTGGATTGTCCGGCTGGTATCGAGCAAGGTTTTCAAAATGCAATTGCTGCGGCAGACAGGGCTTTGGTAGTAACAACACCGGAGGTGTCGGCAATCAGGGATGCAGATCGCATTATCGGCTTACTGGAAGCAAACGAATTCAAACAGATTGATTTAATTATCAATCGTCTGCGAAATGACTTAATCAAACGCGGAGATATGATGAATATTGATGATGTCGTAGATATTCTTTCCGTTCCGTTAATCGGTGCCGTCCCTGATGATGAGAATGTCGTAATTGCGACCAATCGCGGAGAACCGTTGGTCGGAAGCAATACACTGGCGGGTATGGCATACCAAAATATATGCAAACGCGTTACCGGTACTGAGGTTGAACTGCTTGAATTTGGAAAAAGCATTACGTTTTGGGCTCGTTTTTCCGAAATCTTTCACAAGAATTAGGAGGGACGAACAATGAGTAAATTCTTATGTATGTTTCGACGTAACAAATCAGGAAATGTTGCAAAAGATCGTCTCAAAATACTTTTAATTTCTGACAGAGTTAATTGCTCACCGGAGATTATGGAAAAGATTAAGAATGACATTTGCGAAGTGATTTCAAAATACATGCAAATAGACAAAAACAGTATGGACATTCAGATTACGAAGACCGGAAATAAAGGTAAAAATGCCAAAATGCCGGCACTTTATGCAAATATACCGATCTTAAACTTAAAAAGTGACAAAACCGTTTAGCCTTCTGTCACGATAAGATACATATGTCACATTTAACGATTGTGGCAAGAATAGCTTGGTAAAGAGGTTTAATGATGCTAAAAAAATACAATTGGCGCGATTATGATATCAAATTGGTTCTGATGGTAATTTCCATAACTGTCATCGGATTTCTGGCGATCAGCAGTGCGGAGGAAGGTTTACAAAAAAAACAAATCCTTGGTTTTGCACTGGGGATGGTTCTTATGATTGTCCTATCGCTGATTGATTATCATTATTTTTTAAAAATCGCGCCAATTCTCTATCTTCTAAACATTGGTTTGCTGCTTTGGGTAGAATTTGCCGGACATAAGGTACTCGGTGCGGTACGATGGGTAGTTATTTTTGGTGTTAGTTTTCAACCTTCCGAAACATCAAAAATCTTATTGATTATCGTCTTTGCAACGTTTATAATGAAATATGAGAAAAAAATCAGTAGTTTTAAGATATTGCTCATGGCAGTGGTGCTTATTGCGCCACCTTTGGTTTTGATTTATCATCAACCTGATTTATCGACAACGATTGTGACTGCAATCATTTTTCTGTCTATGCTATATGTCGGTGGTGTAAACTATAAAATTGTGCTCGGTGCAATTGCATTGGCAGTACCGACTGTTATTTATTTATTTATTCAAATTATACAGCCAAATCCCAAGTACGAAATTATTAAGGATTATCAAAGAGACCGTATACTTGCATGGCTGCATCCGGAAGACTACGCCTTGGAAGAAGCATATCAACAGTTGAATTCCATTATGGCGATTGGTTCCGGGCAATTAACGGGAAAAGGATTAAATAACAATGTTGTCAGTTCCGTCAAAAACGGAAATTTTATATCGGAACCGCAAACTGACTTTATTTTTACAATCATCGGTGAAGAATTGGGGTTCATCGGTGCTTGTACAGTTATTTTATTGTTGGCACTGATTGCAATTGAATGTTTGTCCATTGCTTATAAGGCAAAAGATACTGCTGGAAAGATTATCGGAACAGGTATGGCCGCTTTGATAGGATTTCAAAGTATGCTGAATATCGCGGTCACCACCGGGCTAATGCCGAACACAGGAATCACATTGCCATTTGTAAGCGCAGGATTGACTTCATTGGTCAGTCTTTATATGGGGATTGGATTTGTTCTAAATGTTAGACTACAATGTATTAGGAAAAATAATTAATTACGGGGGTTCTCAAATGAACATAGCATTGATAGCACACGATGCCAAAAAGAAATTAATGCAGAATTTTTGCATTGCTTATCGAGGAATTTTGTGTAAAAACGAATTGTTTGCAACCGGTACCACCGGACGTCTGATTGAAGAAGTTACGAATTTGAACATTCATAAATATTTGGCCGGACATCTGGGCGGAGAGCAACAAATCGGAGCACAGATTGAGCATAACCAAATCGATTTGGTCATTTTTTTGCGTGATCCGTTAACACCCAAATCACATGAACCTGATGTGAATAATGTCGTTCGCCTTTGTGATGTACACAATATTCCGTTGGCAACCAATTTGGCTTCAGCCGAATTGTTGATTAAGTCTTTGGACAGAGGAGACCTTGAGTGGCGTGAAATGTACAAATAAAAGAGTCTGCGGATTGACAATGGCATGTCTGATGACATTGTCGCTCATCGGATGTAGTTCAAATCAAATGAATATGCCGTATCATCGTTCCAGCGCTTCTCTGGCCTACAGCATTGATGCGTCGGCCGTTCAGACCGGAACTGCGGAACCGTTTGCTGCGCAATTATGTGTTGCGGCAAATGACGTCTCCATGCAAGGCGGGGTATCTCTAACCAATTCTTACGCTGCAGGTTTGTTTGACTTGAATCAGAGAGAAGTTCTTTATGCCAAAAATCAACACGAACAACTACCGCCTGCAAGTTTGACCAAGATTATGACAGCGTATGTTGCCTTAAAATATGGCAATTTGGATGATGTAATTACGGTAACCGAGAATTGTAAGATTACAGAATCGGGTGCGCAATTATTCGGTTTTAAACCCGGCGATCAGGTAACTTTGGATCAGGCACTGAATGCATTATTGGTTAATTCAGCCAACGATGCGGCACTTGTTATTGCCGAGCATGTAGGTGGTGGGAGTATTGATGAATTTATTCGTATGATGAATGAAGAAGCAATTTCTATCGGTGCTACGAATACACACTTTATGAATCCCCATGGTTTAACGGCGGATGACCACTATTCAACAATTTATGATTTGTACTTAATTTTTAACCAAGTCATTCAATACGAACGTTTTCGTGAGATTATTCAATTAGCTTCTTACAGTTCCTCTTATACCGATGCGAGCGGAGCATCCAAAACCATTGCATTTGAAACCACCAACCAATATCTGAAAGGGAATGCAACGCTTCCGGAAAACATGACGATTTTGGGCGGTAAAACAGGTACTACAAATGCCGCTAGGAATTGCTTGATTATTTATTCCAAAGATGCTGCCGGTAATCCGTACATTTCAGTTATCTTAAGCGCTGATACAAGAGAGAATTTGTATTTAGATATGACAGAATTGCTGGAAGGAATATAATTGCATAGAATAAGCGGAAAAAGGTTGTCTTTTTTGTTCAAATCAACTATAATGTGAGCATACAGTCATATCGATTTTTCGAATTAGCATTTCATTTCTAATCAACAAAAATAATACTTGGAGGTGTTTGTCGTCATGGTTCAGATGATAATCGGGAATAATGGGAAAGGCAAATCAAAAGTTTTATTAGAAAAAGTGAATAACGAAATCAAAGAAATTCTTGGAAACATCGTTTTTGTAGATACAACATCCAAGCACATGTACGAACTTAACAATAAGATACGCTTAATTAACGGAACGGAATACATAATAAATAACAGTGATATGTTTATTGGTTTTATATCCGGTATCATTTCTCAAGATCATGATTTACAGCAAATGTACTTTGATAACTTCCTTAAACTTGCAGATACGGATGTGACAAAACTTCCTGATGTAATCAAACAATTAGAACTTGTCAGTGAAAAGTTCGGCGTTGATTTTTATCTATCGGTTTCGACCAGTAATGGCGACATTCCCGATTGCATCAAAGACCGTGTTTTGGTAGCACTTTAAAAATGAATACAAAGTCTCGGAACATTTCCGAGGCTTTTACTTTGTGTAATAATCGCATTGATTCGATTAGACAGTTTTTTCGTTAAATTGCTTTATAGTTGATTTGTTGGAGATAGTTATGGGAACAGAACGTGATAACAAGGTTGTGAAATTTCACAGATTTCCGCTTCATATCAACGTAGGGATGATTATTTTTATTGTCATTGCCATCTACGTTTGTGTTTGTGTTGTCATGTATTTTCGTTCCAAACCGATTTCGGGTTATGAAGTAAAGGAAGGATCTCTTTCTGTTTCAAATATTTACACAGGAATTGCAATTCGTGATGAAGAAATCATTCAATCTGCAAATGCAGGGTATGTGAATTATTATGCCAGAGAAGGCGAAAAGGTAGCCTGCGGTGATTTGGTCTATACCATGGATCAAAGCGGACGCCTTGCAGAACTTTTATCTGACGGTGAATTGGGAGAAAATACGCTTTCTGCCGATAACCTGAATGAAATCAAATCAGAAATCATACATTTCCAGCGAGAATTTGATTCGAAGACTTTTAGCAGTATTTATGAGTTTAAATACGACATGGAAGGAACTTCTTTAAAACTTGCCAACCTCAATATATTAAAGAGCATCGAATCTTTGGATTCCGCTGCCGGATATGTTAGTCTTTGTAATGCGCCAAAAAGCGGATATGTGGTATATAACATTGACGGATACGAAAGTTTGCAGCCATCCGAAATTACATCCCAAATGTTTGAACAGGAAGAATATGAGAAAACACAATTAATCGGTGGAGAATTGGTGGGCGAGAACAGTCCCGTATATAAATTTATCACCTCAGAGAATTGGTTTATTGTTATCCCTATTGATGAAACGCGTGCCGCAGAACTATCCGAAGAAACGCATGTAAAAGTACGCTTTTTAAAAGAACAGACTGAATCATGGGCAACTGCGGAAGTTCTCAATAAAGAGGATGGGCAATACTGTGTTCTTGGATTCAATAATTCTGTTGTATCATTTTGCAAAGACCGCTATATTGAGATTGAACTAATGACCGAACAGGAAATCGGTCTGAAGATTCCAAACACTGCAATTGCAGAGCGTGAATTCTTTCTGATTCCGAAGGAATATCTATTGGAAGCAAACCCTTCGAATGATACCTACTTATTTATGAAAGAAACCTATGCAGAAGACGGGACAATATCTGCGGAAGCCATTGAACTTACAGTATATAACGAGACGGATACCGATTATTATGTGGATGAATCTGTATTGAGTATAGGAGATACGCTGTTAAAATATGATTCCTCCGAGAAATATTCCGTTAGTAAGAAAGGAACGCTTATCGGTGTTTACAATATCAATAAAGGTTACGCCGATTTTAGACAGATTGTTGTTCTTTATGCAAATGATGAATACTCAATTGTGAAATCTAATACATCTTACGGCCTAAGTACATATGACTATATTGTTTTGGATGCACAAAGTGTATCTGATGACGATTTTATCTATGAATAGAATTCTGTTTTGACAGGAGATTATATATTATGATAAAAGAAAACCTTATGACAGTTGAACAAAACATACGCAGTGCTTGTGAGAGAAGCGGGCGAAACAGAGAAGACATCCTATGTATTGCAGTCAGTAAAACCAAGCCGATTGAGGATTTAAAAGAAGCATATGAATATGGTTGTCGTGATTTTGGTGAGAATAAAGTTCAAGAGATTCTGAACAAATATGACAATATGCCATCTGATGTGCGTTGGCATATGATTGGTCATTTACAGACCAACAAAGTCAAATACATCGTTGATAAAGTATATATGATTCATAGTGTAGATTCACTTCATCTTGCAAAAGAAATCAGCAAAGAAGCTGTAAAAAGAAATCTTATAGTTAAAATTTTGCTGGAAGTCAATGTTGCAGAAGAGGATAGTAAGTTTGGCGTGCTAGCAACGCAACTGAAAGAATTATTGATTGAAGTTTGTAAATTACCGGGTCTTCAAGTATGTGGTTTGATGACAATTGCACCATATGTAGTAAATGCAGAGGATAATCGACGACATTTTGTGAAATTACGTGAATTATGTATTGACTTGTTTGATAAAAACATTGATAATAATATTGTAAGGCAATTATCGATGGGAATGACAGGAGATTACGAGGTTGCGGTAGAAGAAGGTTCTACCATGTTGCGTGTAGGAACAGGTATTTTTGGAATCAGAGAATACTCACCCAAATAATTTCAATCAGTAAAAGGAGAAGGGATATGAGCGTAATTGACACTTTTTTGAACGTAATGAAAATCAACGGTAACGAAGAAGAAATGGATGACGGATACGATGACGGAGAATACTTAGATGAACCTCCCGTAGAAAGAATGAGTAAGAAATCCGTCACGAAAGAAACCGTTGTAAGCGAAGATAAACGTGAAAAACCGGCGCCTGCCAAAGTATCGCCCATCAGGCAAACACGTCGAAATTCTACGCCTGGTGGCATGGAACTTTGCGTCATACGCCCGACGACGATAGAAGATGGTCGGGAGATTACAGATACATTATTGGATAATAGAGCTGTTGTTCTTAATCTTGAAGGTTTAGATGTTGATATTGCACAAAGAATTATCGATTTTACATCTGGATCTTGCTATGCCATCAGTGGTAACTTGCAAAAGATTTCACATTTTATCTTTATTATAACGCCTGCCTCCGTCGAGATATCCGGAGATTTTCAGGATGTGTTATCAGGCGCATTTGATGTTCCGATTCAACAGAACAATCACGTATAGAATTGTAACCAATTGCAGACTTCTCAGTAATTTATCGAGAAGTCTGTTGTTATCTTTGGATTATTATTAAAGAGGTGCTTACGCTTTGTATACCAAAACTATTCGCTCCGGTCGAAGAACGCTTGGAGAATTCATTATTTTTGATGAAACGCCGGATGCTTCCTTAATGAAACCGCTAGTTTTCAAACGTGCAATTTGTATCTGTAATCAGCAAATTATTGATGACGTTAAATTATTCGTGAATCCGATTTTAGACAATTTCTCAATTATGTACGATTGGGATTGTGACGAAGATAATGTATTTACAGATGATAATAGTGATGTATTGTATGTGATTTGCGGCGATTATAACGCAATCAATAGAATCGAACCAATATTGTTTCATCACAATTCCAAACCTAATGTTATATTGGTGCCTACTACATTAGATGCACAAATCAATTGTTGTAATACAGATCGTTTTCAATCGACAGTTTGGTTGAATTGCAACACGTTTGGCATATTATTGAATGTATCTTTTTTGAAAAGAGAGGATATACAAGATTATTATCGTCAGTTTGCTTATGCTTTTCAGATTGCGCTTGCAGGCGATGTCATATTATTCTCATGGATGATTCAAAATATGTATGAATTACAGGAACGTGATTCTGACACGCTAAAAGAGTTTATGTCCATGGTTGTTGCAGCATATCAAAAAAGTCATAAAAAGGCCAAGGACAGTGCAATTGATGATTCGATGTTTGCGTCTTTTATAACAGATGTATTTCAAAGCAATTCGGATTTACAGTTGCCACGCGAGGCGTGCCTGGCACTCGGATGTATTGCCACGGCTTTTATCTCGTACAAGAAAAACCTATTGGCGATGGAAGAGTATTATGAAATTCGAGATATGTTTGTACCTTTCGGTTTGCCGATTTCTTTCAGCGGAATTGACTGTATTACCATTCTGAAGCAAACTGTTTTTCCGCAATCCGGAACGATACAAATGCCTCTTCTTGTCAAAATCGGAAAATTGGTTTTATGTGATGTATCGTCAGAAGAAGTTTTACTCGGCTTAGAGGAATTATACTACGATGAAAATGAGAATGAATAGTTCATCCTTACGTATTCATTTATGTGAGTTTTTTATATGGGGATTCATTTACGGAATGGATCGTTTTACCAAATATCTTGCGATTACGCATTTGAAAAATCAAAATACCGTGTACACTCTGTGGAAATTCATAGAACTTCGCTATTATGAAAACAGTGGTTCTGCTTTTGGTCTGTTGGAAGGACAAAAAGTGTTCTTTATCTTAACGGCATTGGTAATAGAACTTATGATGATTCTGCTTTTATTCAGAATTCCAAACGATGCAATGTATAATCCACTTCGATTATCACTGATGTGTTTGTTTTCCGGTGCTACCTGTAATATGACAGATCGTATCATTTATCCCGGAGTAATCGATTTCATCTCGATTTCAGGAATACGTTCTCCGATATGGAATTTGGCGGATATCATTGTAACATTCGGTGCGATTTTATTGTTATGTTTATTAATTTTTAGATATAAAGAGAATGATTTCAAATTTATATATCTAAAATCACAAAAAATACGCCAATTGAAGTAATCAACTTCTTGGATAGGATATCTTTATGAATGAGTTTCGATATATTGTTACAATTGAACAAGAGGATATGAGAATTGATAAATGCCTTTTTGAGATGATGGAAGGTGTTTCACGCTCGGCAATCCAAAAGCGAATAAAGTCAAACGAAGTTCTGATAAACGGTTTGCCGTGCAAAACAAATGCAACGGTACATATCGATGATGAAATTGTAATTACAATTGCTGATGCTGTTGCTTTGGAAATTGTTCCTGAGGATATTCCGCTTGAGATTCTTTATGAGGATGATGATGTTTTAGTCGTTAATAAACCCAAAGGAATGGTTGTACATCCGGCGGCAGGGCACTATGAGCATACGCTTGTAAATGCAGTCATGTTTCATTGTAAAAATGGTTTGTCGGGCATCAACGGTGTGATGCGTCCGGGTATTGTACATCGAATCGATAAGGATACAACGGGATCTGTCATAATATGTAAGAATGACCTTTCGCATCATAGTATTGCATCGCAGTTAAAAGAGCACACAATTATACGAAAGTATCGTGCCATTGTCTATGGAAGAGTTTCCCAGCAAGAGGGGACGATAAAAACAACCATTGGAAGACATCCGAACGATCGAAAGAAAATGGCTGTGAATGTACGCAATGGTAAAGAAGCGATTACACATTATCGGGTATTGGAGTATTTAAACAATTATACTTATATGGAATTTACCTTGGAAACCGGCAGAACACATCAGATTCGTGTTCATATGG
>CAYMCV010000044.1:12250-19207 GCA_964389005.1 uncultured Lachnospiraceae bacterium
CGTTTCATACACAGGGGCAAGTATTACATGCAATGATTCTTGGATTTCATCATCCCAAGAGTGGAGCGTATATCGAAACAATTGCACCGTTACCTATTTATTTTGAAGAATTACTGAATAAACTTCGTTAATTAAAAGGAGGGCACAATCATGAATAAAATTATTACGATTGGAAGACAATTTGGCTCGGGCGGACATGAAATAGGAGAGTTAATTGCGAAGCATTACGGTATTACTTGCTATGACAAAGAATTACTTGCACGTGCTGCGAAAGACAGCGGATACAGTGAGGAATTGATTAAAAATCACGATGAAAGACCGACCAATTCATTTTTATACAATTTGGTAATGGATACGTATTCCATGGGCTATTATTCAGGCACTTATGTTGATATGCCAATTGGACAAAAAATCTTTCTTGCACAGTTTGAAACAATTAAGACCGTAGCAAAAGAGGGCGCATGTGTGATTGTCGGCAGATGTGCGGATTATGCATTACAAGATTTGCCTAATTGCGTGAATATCTTTATACACGCAGACATTCATAAACGTGCTGCTAATGTTATGGATAAATTCAATTTGACCGAAGATAAGGCGTATGAACTCATCCAAAAGAAAGATAAACAACGTCAAAGCTACTATAACTATTATTCAAACAAAAAATGGGGAAATTCTGCATCTTATCATATATCTGTTGACAGTGGAATCCTTGGTATTGAAGGAACTGCCGAATTCTTGGAAACATTTATTGAAAAGAGTTCGTTTCATTGATGAACCAGTCTTTACCAATGAAGTATTTTTGATAAGATAAGCATGAGTGCGGTACAATGAGAACTATTCGCAAAAGAACAGTTTAACGCAGAATTGAAGTATGAAATAGCAGCCCTCGTAACCAATATGTGTTTCGAGGGCTTTTAGTTTATTGATGAAACATGCCTAGTATTTTAGAATCAACTAATTTGCTTGTATATCCGGCATTCATATTATCATTATTTGTCTTTGCTATCTTTGTTAATATCTTTCTTATTTTTATTCTTTTTGATCTTGCGAAATAATGACATTTTATGTTCCGGTTTATCCTCGTTAGGATTAGATTCTTCTAAGCGATAATTCTTCTTTAATTCCACATAAGCATTCTCATGTTCAGTATCAATATAGTCCAAACCTGTATATTCAGATGTGCTGATTGATAAACCACGCTTTGTTAATTTTGTTTTAAGCAACGCTTTGATACATGCATAAATTACAGCAAATAAAGGTACACCAATAATCATTCCCGGAACGCCCCAAATTCCACCAAATATGGTAATCGAAAAGATAACCCAAAAACTCGAAATTCCGGTTGATACGCCAAGAATCTTTGGCCCTAAAATATTTCCGTCAAATTGTTGTAGAATTAAGATAAATATTAAGAAATAAATAGTTTGAATCGGATTAATCATGAATACCAATAATGCACATGGAATTGCCCCGATAATCGGCCCAAAGAAAGGTATTATATTTGTAACTCCGATGATAATACTTAATAATATTGGATATGGCATTTGTAGTATTGACGCGCCCGCAAAGCACAGAACTCCAATAATCAATGAATCCAATAATTTTCCGATAATAAATCCACTGAATTTATCATTAATCATACGCATATTTGAAATAAATGCATTTCCTGTCTTTATGCCCATAAAACCATATGACAGTTTCTTGAATTGTCCCGAAAATTTTTCCTTATTAAATATAACATATACGGATATAATCATTCCAATCAATATGTTCCATAATGCTTTTAAGAAACTGATAAAACTTAAGGAAACGGTTTTGGCCAAATCCTGAATCTTTGGTGCAAGATTATCCTTTACCCAAGTGGATAATTCTCCTGAGTACTGTTCATAAGAATCCGTTATAAATTCCCTGATTTCAGGATTTCGAGCAAAACTATCATTCAACCATTTCTCAATGTTCTGTTTATAGATGGATGATTGATTAATGATACTGTCAATACTGTATATGATTTGCGGAATAATTGTATAAAAGAAAGCTACAATTATGCTAAGTACAACAATAAATGCAATCGTTAATGAAATAACACGTATCCATCTTTTTTTCTTCTCGGAAATCGCCCTATCCTTCTTACGATAATAAGGAAAAAAGAATTTATTCTCAATCCAATTGACAAATGGGGTAATTAAAAATGCTATAACCAAACCATCAATGATTGGTGAACATATGGAAAGAGTTTTCTTTATTAATTCACCAACGTTACCACCGCCATGTGTCAATAAATAGTTAAAAAGAATTGACAGACAAATAACAATAAACGCAGTCATTCCCCAATATAGATACTTTTTATCCCAACGATATTGCATATGTTCATATCTCCTTCCTTTTTCGACAAAATAATTATAACATAGGATTCCATAAGATTGCATTAAAATTCTCTTAATTGTTTAAACGATTATATTTATTTACAACAATCATTGGAAGCATACTGATAACAATAAATTGTTAAAGCACTATTTTTGATGACATATTGAAAATGAAATAGTATAATTGGTATTGATAATAAGCAAACGGAGCAAAAATAATGAAATTACAGCAATTAATGAGTTTAACACGAAAAGCAGTTGATGACTATCAATTAATATCGGAAGGTGATCGGATTGCCATCGGTGTTTCCGGTGGAAAAGACAGTCTAACACTACTTTATGCCCTCTCCGGTCTACGTCGCTTCTATCCTAAATCATTTGAAATCATTGCCGTTACCGTGGATCTTGGGTTTCACAACATGGATTTTGATGCGATTCGAGCACTATGCAATCAATTGGAAATACCATATCATGTAATAAAAACCGATATTTCTGATATCATTTTTAACGAACGAAAAGAAAGTAATCCATGTTCCTTGTGTGCTAAAATGAGAAAAGGTGCATTAAACGAATTCGTAAAGTCGAATCATTGCAACAAAGTTGCATATGCGCATCATAGAGATGATTTAACAGAAACTTTAATGATGTCCTTGATTTATGAGGGAAGAATTCATACGTTTTCTCCGAAAACCTACCTAGACAGAACAGAATTAACGGTTATTCGTCCATTACTTTACATGAAAGAAGCAGATGTAATCGGATTTGTGAATAAAAACAATCTGCCCGTAGTTAAAAGTGCTTGTCCTGTAGACGGCTACACCAAACGTGAATACATCAAACAATTACTAAAATCTTTGAACGAAGAATCTCCGGGTGTTCGCGAACGTATATTTACCGCTATTGTTAATAATCCACCGAAAGGATGGCCGGATAGACATGTCGAAAGAGAATAATTACCATGAACAGGTTGTTAAAAAGAATATTCTTAAATTACGAGAGATTTGTTCTACTCTCCCACCCTTTTGCAAGGATTATTTCTTAGGAATGCAGAACATGATTTCATCAAGAACACGTATTGCGTATGCCTATGATCTAAGAACTTTTTTCGAATACCTTCACCAACAGAATCCATTATTTGCAAAACGTGACATTATAACTTATGATATTTCGGTTCTTGAGCTAATTACCAAAAACGATATCGAGGAATATTTGGAATACATTACGTTATATGAGAAGGAAAATCATGAATATACAAACGACGAGCGTGGAAAGGCTAGAAAACTTGCTTCTTTAAGAAGTTTCTACAACTACTTCTATCGCGGAGAAATAATACAAAAAAATCCTGCGATTCTTGTTCCGATGCCCAAATTGCACGAGAAAGAAATTATACGTTTGGAAGTTAATGAAGTTGCTTCTTTGCTTGACTTAATCGAAAATGGAGAACACTTAACCAAAGGCGAAGAACGTTATTACAAAAAAAATGCAGTACGTGATTTTGCAATTATTACACTTCTCCTTGGAACCGGGATTCGTGTATCGGAATGCGTTGGGTTAAATATCAATGATGTAGATCTCGAAGAAAACAGAATTAAAGTCAGAAGAAAAGGCGGAAATGAAAGCATTGTCTATTTCGGTGAAGAAGTTGCCGCCGCACTTGAGCAATACTTGGGTACTCGCGTGAATATCATTCCGCTTACCGGAAGTGAAGATGCATTGTTTCTCTCGCTGCAGAAAAGTCGCCTCAGCGTCAGAGCAACAGAAAACCTTGTAACGAAATATACCTCAAAGTTGCCAATCCTAAAAAGAATCACACCGCATAAACTCCGTAGTACCTTCGGCACCAATCTATATCGTGAAACCGGTGATATCTATCTAGTGGCAGATTTCTTGGATCATAAAGACGTTAATACAACACGAAAACACTATGCCTCTATTTCTGATGATCAAAGGCGAAAAGCAGTTCGCAACTTCAAACTGCGAGAAGACGAAATCACTTCAGAATCTCATCATAATACGGAAAAATAATTGTTTGCCCTTCATAAATCATATCAGAATCTTTGATATGATTTATTTTCTTTACCTCATTCGCATAATCCTCAACAGAATCATAACCGATTCCGACATAATCTTCCGCAAGACCGTTTAGCGTATCGGCATAGGAAACCTTCACGGGAGTATAATACTTGTATAAGGCCTCATTGGTATTGTCACTTGCAAAACAATTCACAAATAACATAACAGAGAAAAGAAAGCAAGTAATAATTCCAACCAGGATCATTAAAAATAATTTACGACTCTTATTATCCATAATACTATTCATAAACCCTTCTATCGGTTTAACATTTCTCGTAATAGTTTTCATATCGCACCTCCAAACATATATTCCGAACGCTTGTTCTAAGTTATTTCAAGAATAGCAAACATTTGTTCTCTTGTCAATAGAAATCAATCAGAAAATCGAACAAATATTTGGAATATATGTTTGCTTTTTTTGTTTTACTATGGTAATATGATTGCAGAAAGCTTTCGTTTGAAAGGAGAATTGATATGGGATATGGTAAAATTAGCGCAAAACAACGTGAAATATTAGAATTTATTAAGCAAGAAATTTTGGCAAGAGGTTATCCTCCCGCCGTTCGTGAGATATGCGAAGCCGTCAACTTGAAATCAACATCTTCTGTTCACTCCCATTTAGAAACATTGGAAAAGAACGGTTACATACGAAGAGACCCAACAAAGCCTCGTACCATCGAGATTTTTGATGAAGGTTTTCAAATGATTCGTCATGAGATGACAAGTATTCCGATTGTTGGTACAGTCGCTGCCGGACAACCGATTCTGGCTACAGAGAATATCGATGGATATTTTCCGCTCCCTGTAGAACTTGTTCCGAATGCCGAAACTTTTGTACTTAAGGTTAAGGGCGACAGCATGGTTAATATCGGTATTTTTAGCGGGGATAATGTATTTGTTGAACAATGCAATACTGCACGTAACGGTGACGTTGTTGTTGCGCTTGTAGACGATTCCGCAACGGTAAAAACATACTATAAAGAGAACGGACACTATCGGTTACAACCTGAGAATGATTCCATGGAGCCGATTATCGTTAATGATGTGCAAATTCTCGGAAAAGTTTTCGGTGTTTTCAGACTTTGTAACTAACGTTGAAGTGCCAATAGGTTATTCATCCTATTGGCACTTTTTTGACTATTCATATACACAAATCAGATTTCTGATTTATCATGATCAATTTTACTGATTTCTCCATCACGCCAAATTCTCTCAAGATTATAGTATCCGCGATTTTCTTTATCAAAAAGATGAATAACAATGTCACCGTAATCCAATAATATCCAATTGGCTGTTTGATATCCTTCGATTTGTTTGGGCTCATAACCTGCAAAATGCATTTTTTCCGAAACATGATCGGACATCGCTTGCATCTGACTTCGATTCTGCCCTTCCGCTATAATAAAATAATCTGCAAGTGTGCTGATTTTGTGGATATCAATGATTTGAATATCTTTTCCCTTTTTATCTTCTATTGCTTCTACTGCTGTTTTTACCATTTGTTCAGACATATATCACTCCGTTCCGAAGCGCTGATACTTACGCCTCTAAAAAATACATTTATAACAATAAATGTAACGTCTACTCATTTTGCTCATAATATTGTAGTGTTTCAATTGTCATAGGATCAATTTCTATCTTCTCTTTTGTCAGATATTCCAACGCATACCTTAAAATATGCAGTAAAGTCTTATCAAGATCCTCATTTGCTAACTTACGAAGTTCCGGTAAACGTTCGCTAAAATCGCGTTGAGGTTCAATATAATCTGCAATATATATGATTTTTTCCAACATCGTCATCTGAGGATGACCTGTGGTATGCCAATAAATTGCATTTAAGATTGCATCATCACTGATTTCATAATCTTTTTTTGCTATGATACTGCCAACTTTTGCATGCAATAAGTCCGGAGAATTTCTTTCTACGTCCGAAACAGGAACGCTGTATTTGGCGCATAAAGCAATTTTTTCATCATCGTCAATCATCTTTGCGCAATCATGTAATAATCCGGCTATTTGAGCCTTGTAGACATCTTCACCATATATTTGGGCAAGATGAATTGCTGTTTTTGCAACACCCATGGTATGAAGATAGCGTTTTGTCTTCATTTTTGTTTGAAGTGATTTGCAAATTTCATCACAAAACCGCTCCTGTTGATAACCATACAAATGGTGTTCCTTTATATAGTTTTCCACTTCTTTTGGTATGAGCAAAGACAAATCATCGCTGTTATTCGCAATCTGTTCTCTAATCCTGGTTGACGAAACAGCAATATTATCCCAATAAAGAATCTGAATATCCGCATGATATTTTAATCGAAGCTCTGAAACCTTTTCTTCTAATTCAGAATTCTCATATCCCTGACGTCCGGCAACGATGATGTGTAAATTCGCAAATAGAATTTCCGGAGATTTCCAATACTCAATCATAAACAATGTATCCGCTCCGATAATATAGTAATACTCTGCAGAATTCTGTTTCATCAATTCAAGAACGGTGTCAGAGGTATATGATTTTCCA
>CAYMCV010000045.1:0-6080 GCA_964389005.1 uncultured Lachnospiraceae bacterium
CGACATATTCGATTCCAACATTGTTCACAGCCGTACACATATCAACCATGTAACCTGTTGTATTGCCAAGCGGAACATAAGTATCCGTAAAATAAACCGTTTCCACCTCATCCCACTGTGCCTGCATGGACTCTATCATTTCAACCGCCGGCACACAATTCCCGGCATAAACCGTTGGCTCAATTGCTTTGATTCGTTCAATCACTTCTGACTTCTCATCACTGTTTGATATCAGCAATACTGCATCTTCCGCAACCGAAAACAATGTGATTCTGGTACCTGCACGCAGTTTCTGAACATAATCTGTTGCATCTTCAATCGCCTGTTCCAAACGTGTCCTTCCATCACCCCATTGATTATTCATTCCGGCACTGTTATCGATTACAATCACAACATTACCGCTGGCAGAACCGCCTTTTAAAAGATACGGAGATGCCAGTGCCAAAATCAGAACAATCAACGTAATAATCTGTAGAATCATCAACCAATTCTTTTTAAGTTTCTCCCATGGTGTATTGGCTTCCATATTGCGATACATCTCTCTCCATAAAAAAAGAGACGAAAAAGGCTGATCTACCGCTTTTTGCTTGAGCAGGTACATCAGTATGATAACAGCAATCAAAATCAATAGAATAAATGGCCATAGATATAAGAATCTCACGAATCGTTCTCCTATCTGCCTGCGATTTTTGTTAATGTCCCAAAGAAAATACTGTCCAATGAATCTGCCGAATTCACACGAACATAAATTGCGGAATACTTTTTACACAATGCATCCGTTCTGTGTAAAAAGGCATTATATCTCTTGGTATACTCCCGAATCAGCGCATTACTCATGGTCATGCGCATTCCATCCGCCGTCTCACTGTCCAACAAATTAACGGTTCCTTCAAAACTCGGATGTTCCTCTTCCGGTGCAACCACTTGAATGACAATCACTTCTTGTTTCTTGAATTGAAGATATTTCAACATACTCTCGAGTTGTTCTGTATACAAGTCAGAAATGATTACAGATATGCCTCTTTGCTTCAATGAACGCTTCTGTAAGGATGCCAACAGATTCCCTTCACCCGAAAAATCGGCATTTTCAAGGAATTCCAACGCTCTGGAAAAAGATTGCCGTCCGGTCAATCCTTTTTCGGAAATCAAACCGCCGTTTTTCATAATATTCAGAAATAATCTGTCGGAATTTTCAAGAACCACATAGGACAATGCACCGGCAATTCGCTGTGCACAGTGCGCCTTGTTATTCGCACCGAAATTCATCGACTGACTGGCGTCCAAAAAAAGATTAAATAGCCCTTCTTTCTCTTCCATAAACAACTTGACATACAGCCTGTCAAAACGTCCATACGCATTCCAGTCGATTCTGCGAATGTCGTCTCCCAAAATATACTCGCGAAAATCGGAGAATTCAACCGAACTTCCTTTTGCATTGGACTTTCTTCCGCCATTCATACCTGCCGCCATGCGTAAACGAATCGACATTCTCAGTGTATTCAGTTTTGCATAAAAATCACCGTCGAATACTCTATCCATGAAAATCCACAATCTCCTCACCGCGATATCACATCGTCACAAATCGTATCCGCTTATTTGGTCGCAACCTCATTAATGATCTGCATGATGATTTTATCTGTATCAATACCGTCTGCCATAGCCTCAAAACTGGGAATAATACGATGACGCAATGACGGAAAAGCAACTGCCTTGACATCATCAAAAGATACATTGAGTCTTCCGTCCAACAACGCACGCGCACGCGATACTTGAAAAATCGCCTGAGCCGCACGCGGACTGGCACCACAGGAGACATATTTTTTGACATATTCCGAAGAACCGTTTACTTCCGGATGTGTCGCTACCACCAGACGTAATGCATATTCCTGAACTGCAGCCGCCATCGGAATATCACGAATCACGTTTCGAATCGCTACAATGTCATCTCCGTTAATCATTGGGCGAATTTCTGTTTTTACATTTGTAACTGTAATGTCCATAATCTGCTGCAATTCCGACAGACTTGGGAAATCAACTTTGATTTTGAGTAAAAAGCGATCCAATTGTGCTTCGGGCAGTGGATAAGTACCTTCGTTTTCAATCGGATTCTGCGTTGCCAAAACCATAAATGGTTCCGGTAATATGTATGTCTCGTTTCCGACAGTAACCGTCTTCTCTTGCATCGCTTCCAACAATGCCGACTGTGTCTTCGGTGTAGCACGGTTGATTTCATCTGCCAATACAATATTCGCAAATATCGGGCCACGTTCAAACTGAAATGTGTTTTTTCCATTCTCGTTTACAATCAAGTTCGTTCCGGTCACATCCGCAGGCATCAAATCCGGCGTAAACTGAATACGCGAAAAATCAATCGCCGAAACTTGCGCAATCGTTTTGACCAACTGGGTCTTCCCTAATCCCGGAACACCTTCCAACAATACGTTTCCGTTTGACAGCATCGCCAGCAATACCTGACGAATGACTTCTTTTTGACCAATAATCGCCTTGCCGATTTCAGCTTCACAAGCTCTCATCTTATCAACTATGGCTCTCAATTCATTTTCGTTCTGTATCATTTCTTTCCTCCGCCTTCGATGTCTATTTGTTCAGTTCACTGAAATAGTCCTTCACAATATCTTTCATGGAATCCGGTATATCACGTTCCTGCAGATTGGAATATGCTTGGTTCGTATACTCACCGATGACTTTCTGATACTCAACAGATTCTCCCCGCCATGAATAGGTATCTCCCGATTGCGTCAAATCGGATTCTCCGGCCGCATTTGCTTTGCCTGTCATATACTCATTCGGAGGTATATCCCCTTCCGTAATCATGACGCGCTCGCCGTTTGAGTTTCCTTCCCTTTCTTCCGCATAATTGCTTCCGTCAAACCAACCCGGACCGTTTCCTCCGTTTCCGTTATCTCCTTGACCTTGCGTACCTCCCTGACCGCTTCCTTGGCCCTCCGAACCGCTCTGACCTTCCGAACCGCCTTGACCTTCCGAACCGCCTTGACCTTGTTGACCGCTCTGACCTTCTGCACCGCCTTGACCCTGCTGACCGCTCTGACCTTCTGCTCCACCTTGACCTTGCTGACCGCTCTGACCTTCAGAACTGCCCTGACCTTCGGAACCACCCTGGCCTTCTGACCCGCCTTGACCTTCCGAACCGCCCTGACCTTCAGAATCACCTTGTCCTTGTTGTCCGCTTTGACCTTGTTGTCCGCTCTGACCTTGCTGTCCGCTTTGACCTTGCTGTGCATTGGGTTGCGCTCCGCCCTGTGCCTGCTGTCCTCCCTGTCCTTGCTTTCCGTTCGAATTTCCGCTTCCTGCGATGGCGCCGTTCTCCATTGCGCCTTTTAAGGCATCCTGTGCCTTTTGTGCTGTCTCACCTGAAACCTCTCCATTACTTTGCAATTCTTCCTGCATCTCCTCAGCAGCTTCTTTCATTGCCTCATCTTTGGCTTGCTCCGCCATCTGTGAAAGTTGATCGGCAATTTCCTGTTGCTTCTCCTTGCTCAGTTGGTTCTCTTCCATATCTTCAAGTTCTTTCATAACCTTCTGCGCCTCGGCTTGTTTCTTTGCCGGTTCAATAATTTGCTGGTTCAATTTATTATCAAATCGCTCCTGTGCTTTGGTCATGGCATCTTCTGAAGATGCAGTCAAAAGTTCCTGTTTGGTCTCATTCAATAAATTCTCAAGAGCTTGCGTCTGTTCTTCCGATAATTGATACTCCTCAACCGTCTCAGCAGCAATCTCTTCCAATTCTTCTATTTTTTCTTCGGCCAATTCCTGCAACTCATGCATCTGCCGCGCTTCCTCTTTGGCTGCAGAAGGTATGACGGCTGTTGCGATTACAAACGCAAGTGAAATGAACAGGCATATATAGGTCACACGCGGTATTCGAATGGGAAACGCCTTTTTTACCTTGAAAAGTCGAATCATTTTGAGGGTATCTTCTTTTTGGAGACTACTAAAAATATCCTCGCGGCCTCGCAACTCATATGCGGTTGTGACACGCTCGCGAAATCCTTTTTCATCTACACCGAGTGTTACCTCTCGCATATTGGGATAAAACTTCGGTGCCAAACACATACCTGCCGTAATACAAATAAAGAATGCTATACAACCGTATAAAATGGCAGAATAGAAAGGCACAATCAATGAAACCGTATTGAAGATTCCCCACGCTGTCATTCCGGCAACAAATGCCCATAAACTTACGCGTAAAAATGCCTCTTTCCGCATTCGATGCCTAACCCTTTTGATAAACTGTTCAATCAATTTGTCTGTTTCCATTTTGCCACCCCTAAACATTTTGTGTGCGTTAAACATCAACGCTTTGTTCAGTGTCTAAAAATCACTTTTAATTTGCATTACCTGGCACATTGATTTCTTTCCGCTTGGAATTTTTATGTTTTCTCCCGCGAAGCGGATTCAAGAACACACCTGCCGCACGCAAAACGCCGTAAGTTATCGTCAATTGGCATATCATGCTGAACGGTGTCCATAACAGTGTTAAGATGTTTTGTTCCGACCACCCTCCCAGGTCCGTCATGACAGTTGCCATTCCCTTAAGTGTTTCCTCACCAAATAAATCGAATCCAAATGCTTGACCCATAACATCAAACAAAGTAACCGCCGGATTGATATAAAGAATCATCATAATCCAGTCGAACGCAAGCATATATTCATCCGGTATTCTATTCTCATAATAAAGTTGTGAACTAACCCCCGCAGTGATTGCCCAAACAATCGTTGCAAAAAAGAAGGTTCCCAACAACAGTACTCCAACGAATAAATAAGTTACAATCACCGATATTACCGTATTCTTGAATAGTGACGAAAAAAACACACCAAATGAAGCAATATACATAGCGGCAACAATCAGCGTTAACATGACAAACAACATACGTAAAAATGAAATACCGCCGTAAATTTGTACCAATGACAACATTGGAAGACTCGTAATAATCAAAATGATGACAATACTCACAGCCGAGGCATATTTTCCTTTCACAATCTGCCACGGGGTCATACGCGTAGTCAGCAATACATCTAATGTCTGCCGCTCTTTTTCTACGGAGATACAACCTGCCGTAATTGCCGGAACCAAAAAGAAGATAATCGAACTTTGAATTGATACAAACACGATAAAGTATCCCAACAAAAAACGCTGTGGTATTGTTGTAAATGTCGTTCCACATATTTGTAGTATAACCAAAGCGACACATGCGACAAATGTCATGATTGCATTGACCGACAATGTTATGGATACCAATTTTGCGCGTTTAGCATCTGTCACCAAGTCTTTGTACCAAACTGCATTACTAATCACAAATTCTTTCATGGTCTAGCCTCTCCTTTTGGGATTCGTTCGTTTCCCGACAATCTGCATGAACAGATTTTCAAGACTTCCTTCGCTTCTTGTAAACGCTTCAATCGGAATCGACTGATTCAGCAAATGCTTCAGTAAATCTCTTTCTTCATCTCTATTCCCCGAAAACGAAACAATGAGTTTATTACCTTGTGCGGTTACTTTTTGTACCTGCGGTATTTCCTGTAATGCAATGAATGTCTGTTCCACAAAGTCCTGATCAACCGTGATCAACAACGGACTTGACATTGAAGATGCCTGATGTATTTCATCCATGGTACCGCTCAAAACGATATGCCCCTGATCGATAATCCCGATACTGGTACACATCTCTGCCAACTCCGGCAAAATGTGAGAACTGATGACAATGGTCTTCCCCATGGAAGACAAACTACGCAATATTTCTTTCAGTTCGTATCTCGCTTGCGGATCCAAGCCTGATGCCGGCTCATCCAAAAATAAAATATCCGGATTATGCACCAACCCTCTGGCAAGACATAACCGTTGTTTCATACCTCTTGAAAGTGAATTCACGTCTGCTTCTGCTTTGTGGCTTAATTTGACAAGGCGAAGCAAATCCCCGCATAATTTATTGGCTTCCGAACCCCTGATTCCGTAAGTCGAAGCAAAGAACTCCAGATATTCCGTGCAACTTAATTTTCCATAAGCGCCAAAAAAGTCAGGGACATAACCGACTTTGTTA
>CAYMCV010000045.1:6090-15581 GCA_964389005.1 uncultured Lachnospiraceae bacterium
AATTGGTAGTGACGTTATCGGTGATCCGGCAGGCGTCAATCAAGACCTCGCCGCTGTCTTCACGTAATAAACCTACACAAATGCGCATTGTCGTGGTTTTTCCGGCACCGTTTGCCCCAACAAATCCAAACAATTCTCCGTCAGGCACACGCAAATTAACACAATTCAATGCAAGAAATCCACCATATTTTTTATACAGATTCTTAATTTCCAGCATTATTTCTCCTCCTGTGTTGCTTCTACCCGGCTCATAAGATCCTCATGACTAAAATATGCCGTTATCAATTCCTGTGAATATTCTCGATATTTCTGTTCTGTTTGGATATTACTTTCCTTGTTTTCACTGGAAAATCCAAAGAAATGGCAGTTGTAGTTCGTGTTGTAATTGGTTGTGGCATTACCGTAAGCGCATTCCGTAAACAGCGAATTCTCGTAATCATCCGAATAACTGCTCAAACATGCATCCTCACAATACTCCATCAGGGCATGTCTTAATTTTAACTCTCGATAACTCGGTGAGAGCGTTCCGAATAATCCGGAAAAAAATAGTTCTGTCTCATGACCACTCAGCATAATGTCTGCAATTTTCACTTGATCGTAGCCTGACAAAGAATAAATCTGAACCCTTGAACCATCAGACAATTGAACCGTCTCTCCCGGCGCAAAGTCACCGATATAGTATGCATAATCACGGAATACAATCATGGAATCTTCCACTGTATAGGGATGGTGATTGGTCAATTCGCAATCTAAATTGCTGCCGTCTGCACTAAAACTAAATGAAATTAATTCATCTGTCGTGTTGACGCTCTCTGCTTTGAATGCCTGTGATTCCAATGCACCCGTTCTGTTCAATCGTATTTCTGTCCCTTCCGATACCTGTCTGAATGCCAATACGTAATCATCGTAGTTGCGTTCACTCTCATCAAACGAATATCCGTTTCTTTTCAGCATCCCCAACATATCTATGGTATTGTCTTCGGAAATACCAACGACATAGTCCTTATTCTTTGGCACCGTAATCCCAATCAAACTCTTGCTGCTTATCATATTTTCAAATTGCTGACTTACGGTAACAATGTTCAACGTCGGTTTCATAATGCGCGTTGCAAATCCAAAGCAATAAATCAAGACGCCGAATGCCAATGCCGCAATCGGAAATGCAATCCACAAACGTATGGTTTTTTTCTTTCTTTTCAATATTGCAAAACATAGTGCCAATGTAAAAAGATAAAGAATTAACAGCACGAAATAGAACATAATCGGAGGCATATTGGCTGAATTTACCGCACTGCCCAAGTCGTCAATCGGAAGATTGTAGTAATAACCGCCGTAAGAATATGCACTTCCGACTGCATAATTCGATTCGCGCGAACTGATTTTATAACCGATTGTCTCAAAAATCATATTGACAAAAATTGTGGAATTACTGCGATAGGAAGCCAGCGGATTCTTTGTAAAATCCGTTGCACAAACCAGAATCACTCCTTCTCCGAACGATTTGTATCCCGCAAACAGATAGGAATCACCCGAAGATGTTGTTCCGTTCATTGGTGTGCAAGCATCCCATGTCAAATCCAAAATATCGGCATTGACATAATCTGATTCTGAGATTTTCTTCTTGTCATCTTCGCCGTCTGATTCGTTCTTCGATGGATAATAATACTCTGTGTAATATCGCTCTTGACAATAGGTATAGTACAACTCCTGATAGTATGCATCCGCATTAAACTCGTCTTCCGTCAGGTAGTAATCTGCTAAAAAGTCATAAAAATATAGTTTCTTCATATCATCATTAATCGTATTGAAGATTTCCCTAAACTCACTTATGTAAAAATCATCGTCATAACAATTATACGACAATTGATTACCATACTTAATTATACCTTCCGGAATCTGCTCGATACCGAACTTGGTATTGCGTTGAACCAACTCTCCCGTCGTAATGCTAAAAAAGTCTCCATTGAACTTAGACAGTGTTTTCTTGGCGGTACTTCCGGTGCCGACAATCAATAAACCGCCGTTTTCAATCCACATGGACAATTTCTTCATCTGCGAATCTGTCAGTAATTCCGTACTATAATCCGAAACCACAATGACATCCAGCATTTGTAATGCATGCCAATCTTCGGTTAACAGACTTTCTTCCAATTGATAAATTCTGGTAGTGGAATTTGTTTCCCAGATCCGTTGTCGATCCATATAACCAAGCGCATTAAAATCATCACTTAAAATGCCGACTCTGACGACATCAAAAGCGGTAGCGACACTGCAGTACTGAAAACTGTCCCAAATCACGTCACCTTTTTTATCCGCCAGACAAACACGTAATTTATGGAACGATACTTCCACAGGAATCACCAGCGAGACTGTCTTGTTTGCATTCTTTTCCAAGGAAAGTTGCTTCTCGACCATGATATTCTGTGAACCACTTACAGGCACGATTACCTGAAGCGTGCCTTCAAAATCTTTACTGTTATTTGTCACGTCGAACTTCAGCGGAGCATACTTCCCAACCACAATCTGATTCCCGAAACCTGCTTCCATTGAAACAGTAAAATCATTCGAATCGAATTGCTTCTTACATCCGGTCAAAAAAAGCGCCACAATAGCAATGAGCACCAACGCGCCTCTTGCAATGTGTGTTCTGTATACCATAATGAAAATTCCTCCGTTTTACCTTCATTCTAAAAGCTATCACCTGCAGCAGTCTCCTATGAACCGATGAACGCCAAATTCTGCCGCATCATTTTATTTTACCATACTTTAATTATAAAGAAAACAAACAATTATCCAAATAAATCATTACTCATTCATCAGTTCCATCTCATATACCGGTATACTGCTCAGCCACGGCGTTGTATCATATAAGTTCACGATATATTGACTTCCCACAACGATGGTTACATTCTCGGACATTGTTCGTGCACTGATGGTACCCCGTTCATCCGTAACCAAATCAGTGGTATCGCCGTTGACAACAGAAAGCGTATAGCGGGTTCCTTCTTCTGCCGTCTCAGCACTTTCTACCAGAACTGTAATTTCACTTGCACAAAGCACTGCGTCTTCCATCGCCGCGCCTTGCATCCCTGTGATATCGGATCCATTCACATCTCCGCTCAACATTTCCGTCTCCGCCAATGGCGTTTCTTCTGTCTTCGTATTCAAAGCACCGTCTGCGGAATCGGTCGTAACAGCCTCTTTCGCGACAGGTTCCTGAGGTTCGGCGGGCATCATGACATCTGCTTCCATCACCACGTTTTCATCAACTAAACTTTCTTCTGCCGCTGTTGCAAAGCCAACGCTATCCGACATTTTGTTACTACCGCCGATGATTCCCATCATGCCGAGTGGAATCAAAACACAACCACACACGCATGCAGCCACACCAATCATAAAGAATGTTGTCATTTTTTGTCGATTGTTTCTCTTAACCTTGCGTGGTTCTACCGTATGCGGTTTCGCCAATGACGTTGCACGTTCCTCCTCGTCGATTCCTTTAGAAATGCGACTCCACAAATCGGGGATCTCGCTCTGCATGTATTCTTTATATTCCTGCTCAAAATCCCTGTTCATATCCGCACCTCCTAAGTTTCGTAATTGCATTCCTGTAACGCCATGTCACCGTGCCCATCGGAATTTGAAGTAAATCCGCAATCTCCTGAAACGTCATGGAACCAATAATCTTATAATTCACGATTTCACGTTCTTTCTCATTGAGCATGGCCAAAGCCTCATCAATCGACAATTCGCCGATGACTTCGCTCTCCACCGAATGCTCCTGCATCGCTGCTTCCTCCGGAATTTCATCCATCAAAAGTTCGCGTTTTTGTTTGCGTAAAAAGTCAAGCGTCATATTTCTGGCAATGGTGGCCATCCATCCCCGATGACCGCTTCCCGCTTGATATCCGCCCGCGATTCTCCAAAACTTAATAAAGAATTCAGAAGTTAAATCCTCGGCATTTTCTTTGTTCAACACCAGCGCGTAAACGGTTGTATAAATAAATGCTATGTACGCTTCGTAGATTTCTCTGAGTCCGTCCCGATCTCCTTGTCGAATACGGCAAATACTTTGTTCAAACTGCTGCTCGGTCACTCGCCATCCCTCTGCAACCGTATCATAAGTGATTGATATAATAGATACGGCTATCTCTCTGTTATTTATGGTTATTTTTTAGGTTGTCCATTCACCTTCAAAAACCGTTACCGCAGGTCCGGTCATAAACACACGATTTTTGATTCGATCCCATGTTATGAGGAGTTCTCCGCCTCGTACTTTGACCGTGATGCTCTCTTCTGTCAGGCCATTTAAAATACAAGCCACCGCAGTGGCACAACAACCGGTTCCGCACGCCAGTGTCTCTCCCGTACCTCTCTCCCAGACACGCATTTGAACCTCATTACGGTTGATGACATGAACAAATTCCGCGTTCACGCGCTCCGGGAAGCGCTCATGGAACTCCACTTTCGGACCGACGATTTCCAGCGGGAACTGTTCCGTATCCGAAACATAGAATACCGCATGTGGGTTTCCCATCGACACGCATGTCATATGATATACCTCATCATCAACAACAATTTCTTCGTTGATGACCTGCTCATTCTCAGAAATCACCGGTACTTTGGATGAGAGCAATTCAGGTTGTCCCATATCCACACACACCGATTGCACACGTCCGTTTATTACCGTCATGTCCAAGTATTTGACGGCGCCGAAACTTTCTACTGATATTTGCCTTTTATCTGTGAGTCCGTGATCGTATACATACTTCCCGACACATCGAATTCCGTTACCGCACATTTGGGAACGGCTGCCGTCCGCATTGTACATTTCCATCTCGAAGTCAGCATTTTTAGATGGATTGATAAAAATTACGCCATCACCGCCAATCCCGAAATGTCGGTCGGAAAGTGTTCTGACAAGTTGTTCTTTCTCCGTTATATGCTCCGTAAAGCCATTCACGTAGATATAATCATTTCCGCATCCCTGCATCTTGGTAAACTTCATTTTCATTCTCCCTTTCGATGCTAAAGCATATGTTTTCTTAATTCTTCCGCACTAAAAGGAGAAAGTAATGCCGGTGCAACGTCAAAAACAGTCTTGCATCCGTATTCTCGGTTCAGATTCATGCGTACCACGGCACGTGCATAAGCCAACAGCACACAGGCCGTAAATTCAGGATTGGAATCCAGCTTCAAAGAATAAGAAATGGTGTGCTTATTCTCTTGGTTCCATCCGGTATAACCGGAACGAATTACGAATCCTCCATGTCCGATTCCCGCATGGTCGCGCTTCAATTCCTCCTCTGAAATAAAATGAACCGTTGTATGATAATCTGCGAAGTAATTCGGCATTGTCTTAATTTCCTGTTCAATTCTCGCTAAATCTGCGCCTTCCTCGGCAACCACAAAGCACTCTCTCTCATGCTTTTCTGCTGTGGTCAGTTCCGGCATCTCTCCGTTTTTGACACGATTCAATGCATCCTCAATCGGAATGGTATACTGCTTTGCATCTTTGACGCCCGCAATACGACGAATCGCATCGGAATGCCCTTGGCTCACACCTTTTCCCCAGAATGTTTCATCTTTTCCGTCTGTCAATATCGCATTTGCGTACAGGCGGTTTAGTGAAAACATACCCGGATCCCATCCAACAGAAATCATTGCCGTGTTCTGACCTTTACACGCCGCCGCGTTCACATTGTCAAAGTGCGACGGAATCTTCGCATGTGTGTCAAAACTATCAATCACGTTGAAATCTCGTGCCAACATCGGCGTCATCTCCGGTAAGTCCGTTGCACTGCCGCCGCAAATGATGATAACGTCCGTCTTCCCTTTCAGACTGTTGATATCCTCCATTTTGATTACATCGACATCCGGAGTCATGATATGAACATCCGCCGGGTTACGACGCGTAACGACTGCTGAAAGCCTTGCATCCTTGCTGTTATGAATTGCCGCTTCCACACCGCGACCCAAATTACCGTATCCTACAATTCCTACTTGAAACATTTTTATCTCTCCTGTTCTTCCCGTATTTCCCGTCTGTGACGGGATTCCTTTTCATTATATCGAATTTTTCTCCATTTTCAATAAAAGTTTTCCGCTGATTCCGTGATTTGCTCCGTCATAAACTTCGTGCTTTCATAATAAACTATAAAAACACAATCTTACGGCGGTACTTCTATGAGCAATAAAACAAAAATTGTGGTTCTTCACCTAAAAGAAATTATATACACAGGCATCTTCGCACTGCTTGGTATCCTTTTTATTGTACTTTTAATCATCATGTTTTTGCCGGATAAGGCGGATAAGGAACCGGATGTTCAAGCACCGACGGAAAGTGAACTTCCCATGTCGACTTATGTTCCCGGTATCTATACAACCTGCGTATCTCTGGGCGAACAACGGTTGGATATTGAGGTAATCGTCGACGAAAACCACATCAATTCCGTTGAAATTGTAAATTTGACCGATGAAGTCAGTACAATGTATCCTTTGATTGCACCTGCCTTTCAAGAGATACAGGAGCAAATTCTGTCTTTGCAGACGCTGGAAGGAATTACATACGCCGATGAAAGCAAATACACTTCTCTGGTACTTTTGGATGCTATCCGCAATTCGCTTAACAAAGCTTTGCCGGAAGCACCCATTGCCTCAGAAGAAGTGTATTAATCAACACCTACATATGTTCCAGTTCTTGCAACCAAAGAGCGGATACGGCATCCGAAGGCATACGCAAATCCCCTCGCGGAGATAATGCAACACTACCGATTTTGGGACCATCCGGTATGCAGGACCGTTTAAACTGTTGTGAAAAGAATCTTCGATAAAAAGTTTTGAGCCATTTTAGTATCGTTTCTGCTGTATATGTGCCGGCAAAGGTCTGTATCGCAATTCTGTAGACTTTTGTCGGTTCATATCCGCATCGCAACATGTAATATAAGAAAAAGTCATGCAATTCATACGGTCCGACCACGTCTTCCGTAATTTGTGCTATCACACCGTCTTTGGGCGGCAGCAATTCCGGACTGACGGGTGTCGATAAAACATCCTGCAGAACTTCACACAAGGCAGCATCTCCACAACTGTCGGCGTAATATGCAACCAAATGTCGAACCAATGTTTTCGGAACGCCGACATTCACGCCGTACATGGACATGTGGTCTCCATTGTAGGTTGCCCAGCCAAGTGCCAGTTCCGACATATCTCCGGTACCTATGACCAAGGCGTTTTCTTTATTTGCAAGATCCATCAGTATCTGTGTCCGCTCTCTGGCCTGACAATTTTCGTATGTCACATCCTGAATGTCTTCTGACTGACCGATATCTCGGAAATGAATTCTCACAGCTTCTGCAATCGAAATCTCACGCAACGAGGCATGCATTCGTTCCGCTAATTGACACGCATTCTGATAGGTTCGCCCCGTGGTTCCGAATCCCGGCATGGTCACTGCCACAATACCGCTTCTATCCAGTGAAAGGTGATCAAATGCTTTGGCGATTACCAGCGCTGCCAATGTGGAATCCAAGCCTCCGGATAGTCCGAGAATAACTTTTTGACATCCTGTATGCTTAAGGCGCTTTTGCAGACCGACTGCCTGCATGGTCAGTATTTCCTCGCATCGCTCGTTCCTAAGTTGATTCTCCTGCGGAACGAAAGGTTGTGGGGCAAATGTTCGATCAAGTCTCGTTTCTTCCATTCGGAGCGAAAACGGTAACAGTAAATAATCTGCCGTCTCATCCGGTACGTACGTATTCATTCTGCGGCGTTCCATGGAAAGTCGCTTGACATCGATATCCGCGTATATGGTTTCGTTCCTAAATCTCTTGGATTCGGCAAGTATCGTTCCATTCTCAGCAATCATACACTGACCGCCGAAAACCAAATCCTGCGAAGATTCTCCTTCTCCTGCCGTTGCATAGATGTATGCGGCACAGAAGCGACCGCTTGCAGATTGTAACAACATCTTTCGATACTCGGCTTTGCCGACAGTTTCGCTGGACGCCGATAGATTAACCAATACATTGGCACCCGCCAGTGCATGTTTTGCAGCCGGTGATTCCGGTATCCATAAATCCTCACATATTTCGCATCCGACAACGAACTGTTCCAGACAGTCGCATGCGAAAAGAATATTCGTCCCAAACGGCACTTCGTAATTCCCCAATCGAACATAAACCGGTTCCTCATTTCCTGCCGTAAAATAACGAGTCTCATAAAACTCGGCATAACTCGGTATATTTTTCTTCGGAATCAATGCCAATATTTCACCGTGACAAATCGCAGCCGCCACATTATAGAGTTTGAAATCTCGCTCCATCGGCAGCCCCACGAAAAAGAGTGCATCCAAATCTTTTGAATGCTCTGCGATTCTGAGCAATTGTGTTTTTGCCCCGCGAAGTAACAAATCCTGTAAAAATAATTCATTACATGTGTAAGCCGTTATGGACAATTCCGGAAATATGACCAATTTGGCTCCGTTTTGAACCGTCTCCGTCATCTTTTCCATAATTCTCTCGGCATTATAGTTCGGATCCGCAACCCGAATCGGATGCGTTACCGCTGCCACTTTCACAAATCCATGCTGCATACTATCCCTCCGTTTCGCTACACTTCTTTCAGTGTTTACAATTCTGTTCAATTTCTTTCAGCGTATCGAGCGAAAATTGATATGCTTTGTTACAGAATTGACAACGCATCTCGATTTCTTTTCCTTCATCAATCATATCCCGAAGTTCTTCTTTACCGACGCTGACCAGTGCTTTTTGTACCCGTTCGTAATTACAGTTGCAATAGAATTCTGTAGGTATACTATCCATGATTACCGGTGAAAGTCCCTGCATAAGCAGTTCCAATAAATCTTCCGGAAGCATCCCCTGATCCAGTAAGGTTGTAACACTCGAAACCGTGCTCAAATTCTTCTCAATCGTTTCAATGACCTCTTCTTGTGCAAATGGCATCAATTGTATAATGAAACCGCCTGCCTGTTTCACCGTATTGTCTCGTTCCATTAAGACGCCCAACCCGACTGACGAAGGCACCTGCTCGGAGTTCGCAAAATAAGCGGTTAAATCCTCTGCAATCTCACCCGTCTGTAACTGAGTTTGCCCAACATAAGGTTCTTTTAGCCCCATGTCTTTCATTACATCTAAAAATCCGTTCCCGATTGCACCGGACACATCCAACTTCCCCTTGGCATTTGCCGGCAATATCACGTACGGTTCCTTGACATACCCCTTGACTCGCGCATAGGAATCCGCTGTTACCGTAATCCCCTGAATGGGACCGTCTCCGCGAATTCGTAATGTCAGTAAATCGTCTTCACCTTTTAGCATGCTCCCCATCATTGCGCCTGCCGTTAACAATCGCCCAAGCGCCGCCGTTGCAACCGGACTTGTATCGTGCTTTTCTCTGGCAATCTCTACCAAATTTCCTGTTGTTGCGGTAAAAATTCTCACTTGCGCATCCGCCGCCGTCGCCCGAACGAT
>CAYMCV010000045.1:15591-18996 GCA_964389005.1 uncultured Lachnospiraceae bacterium
TATAGTCTTTTTTGTTCATTTTTTGCCTTTCTCGCGTGCTGTTATGAATACACGCTCACTGCTTTTTCGAACCGGCCCGAAATTGTCTGCATCACAAGCGGATAAAAATTCCATACCGGCATCTTTCAATATTCTCTTCATATCGGCAAGGGAATATCCGCGTTGATAGTGTGTTTCCGTAAATCTACGATATCTGTCGCCTTCCTCTTGAACAAAGAATGTGATATCGTACTCGTTGATGCCATCTGTCGAATCGTAATGATTGTCCCAAATAAAACTGCATTCGTCGCGATTCTCTGCAATCACCGCATCCCCGATTACATCACGATACTTATGCACGGTATTAAAATCAAAGATAAAAATCCCCTGCGGATCCAGATAATTATTAACCAATCGAAAGGTATCCGCCACCTCGTCCTCCGTCAAGAGATAATTGACGGAATCACAAATTGAAACCACTGCCCGAACCGTTCCGTAGAGTTCGAATTCACGCATATTCTGGCATAAATACAGAATATCATTACCGCTCAATTCACGCTTATTTAGCGCAATCTGCAGCATATCCTCCGAAACATCGACACCGATCATGTCATATCCTGTCTCAGCCAGTAGTTCCGTCAATGTCCCCGTACCGCAGCCCAAATCAAGTACGAGTCCCTGTGAAATCCCATTCGCGGTCAATATCTTGCTCACATAATCAAGCCATACCGCATAAGGCGTACAATCCATAAATTTATCATAGACTTCGGCAAATCCCGTATAAGCCTCCATATTCCCGCCTTTCCGCTTTCGCCTGTCAGATATTCATCAATACAACGGAATCATCAAAACATATGTGATAAAAGACATGATTGCCGTTGCAATCAGCAGCCCCAAAAGTTCGGCAAGTACTGCTTTCTTAATATCAATATTCAATAAGGAGGCAATAAGCGAACCCGTCCATGCGCCGGTTCCCGGCAACGGTATTCCGACAAACAATGCCAATCCCCAGAATTCGCCCTTTTTGATTTTATCGCTCTTCTTCATGGCCTTTTCTTCCAGAAAAATTGCAATTTTCCCCAAGCCTTTGAACTTCTTCATCCATTTAAAAATCTGCTTGATGAATAACAAGATAAAAGGAATCGGAATAATATTGCCGGCAATGCAAATCGGAATTGCAGACCAAATAGGCACCTTCAATAATCCGGCAACCAACAGCCCTCCGCGCAATTCCAAAATCGGAATCATTGATATGATAAAAATTACCCAGGGTGCCGATATATACTGCCCCAAGGTTTCTGCAAACCATTGTGCCAATACTTGCATTTTCTTTCTCCATTCTGTACGTTTTTATTGTGAAATGATGTTTGAGAGTGCATCGAACAATATCTGCATCTCACGATCGGTTCCGACGGAAATTCTCAGATGTCGATTGATCCTTTGATCCGAAAAATACCTGACGAAAATATTACGTTCACGCAGTTTTTGCTGTAAGTATGCCGCTTCATACGACGGATGCGAAACAAAGAGGAAATTCGTCGAACTCTCCGCCACATCAAAGCCAAGTTGCCGCAATGTTTTCTCGGCATTTGCTCTTGTATTGATAACCGCCTGTGTTGTTTGCTGAAAATATGCTTCATCTTCTACCGCAGCAATTGCATAGGCAAGCGCCGGTTGGTTCATGGTATAGGAGTTAATGGAGAATTTCACATCATTTAAGTATCCGATGAGTTTCTCGCTTCCGATCGCAAATCCGATGCGTAACCCCGCCATGGAGCGTGACTTTGAAAACGTCTGAACCACAAGCAAATTACTATATTTATCAACCAATTGTAATGCGCTTTCGCCGCCGAAATCAATGTAAGCTTCATCGATGATGACCACGACATCCGGATTGTTTCGGATGATTTCCTCAATATTCGAAAGCGGCTCGTAAATCGATGTCGGCGCATTGGGATTGGCAATCACAACTCCTCCGTTCTTTCCGAAATAGTCCTCCTTGCAAAGTCGGAAGTTTGAATCCAAAGGCTTTGTTTCAAACGGAATTCGATAAAGATTGGCCCAAACAGGATAAAAGGAATATGTAACATCCGGAAACAGAATCGGTTCTTCGCTGTTAAAAAAGGCTAAAAAGGCAGTTGCAAGCACGTCGTCGGAACCGACTCCGACAAAAACACGCTCTTTTGTTACATGATAACGATTCGCCAATACCTCTCGCAGTTCATCACAGGTGGGACTCGGATACAAACGCAACGTATCCTCCTTGAATGCCTCCATCGCTTTCTTGACACCCGGCGCAGGCGGATATGGATTCTCATTGGTGTTCAGTTTGATTTTTTCTCCTGTAACTTTCGGTTGTTCCCCCGGAACATAAGGTGTCACACGGCGTACATTTTGTTCCCAGCGCATTTTGCTCTCCAGTCTCAGTTTGTAAAATGTTTTGTGTTTTTTAAACTATAAATCCGTATCAGTATACCTAATTTTAACCCGTATGACAAGAACTGATTGCATTTTCCTGTTGACAATTTCACATTCGGCATTTATAGTGGGTGGTGCAAGAAGATATCTTTTTGACAATTACATAGCAACACGCTAGGGGAGCATAACTGCTGAGACTGAGTATCACTCTAACCCTCATTACTTGAACCGGATAATACCGGCGGAAGGAAGCAATGATTTCTTTTTTAGAAATCACCATTCAAGTAATCCCCTCCTGCGTCATTCAAAGGAGGTTTTTTTATGTCAATTTTTTTTCAGAACGTAACAAGTGATTGGGGTAGTTACTATATCCCAACAATCTGGGGCTATTCCGCTTTTATCGTAATGATAGTGGCACTGCTCTTGATTGCAAGTTTTATCGGCAATAAAAAAGGCGGGAAGTTCGGTACCCGCCAACTCGTTTTTTCAGCCATGGCAATCTCAATTGCACTGGTAATGTCCATGCTCCGCATGTTCCGACTGCCGATGGGCGGGTCGGTCACCGTTTTTAGCATGCTTTTTGTTTGTCTGGTGGGCTACTGGTACGGTCTGCGCGCCGGTATTCTGGCTGCGGTCTCCTACGGTATTCTACAACTCCTCATCGACCCTTATGTCATTCATCCGATGCAGTTGGTGATGGACTATATCCTTGCTTTTGGTTCTTTGGGATTATCCGGACTGTTCTCCAATAAAAAGCACGGTTTGATATGGGGATATCTCGTCGGTGTCACCGGAAGATTCCTCTTTTCCTTTCTCTCCGGGATGATATTCTTCGCTTCCGCAGCTGCTGAATACAACATGTTTCTTCCGGTTTATTCCGCAGTATATAACGGCTCATATATTTACGCAGAGGCTGTCATTACCATTATTCTGCTGCTTCTGCCGCCGGTCAGCAAAGCGTTGAAAGCAATCAAACGAATGGCTATTGATGGGGTTTCGAAGAAGGAA
>CAYMCV010000046.1:0-7406 GCA_964389005.1 uncultured Lachnospiraceae bacterium
TCGGACATGGTTCATTAGCAGAGAGAGCATTGATTCCTGTACTTCCTTCAGAAGCAGAATTTCCGTATGCAATCCGTACGGTCAGCGAGACATTTGAGTCCAACGGTTCCACTTCACAAGCTTCCATCTGTGCATCAACGATGTCATTGATGGCTGCCGGTGTACCGATTAAGAAACCGGTTGCCGGT
The DNA here is from genome assembly GCA_964389005.1 of uncultured Lachnospiraceae bacterium. Classification (GTDB taxonomy): domain Bacteria; phylum Bacillota; class Clostridia; order Lachnospirales; family Lachnospiraceae; genus CAYMCV01. The sequence goes on from CAYMCV010000046.1 coordinate 189, forward strand.
ATCTCCTGTGGTTTGGTAACAGGCGACAGTGATGATGATTATATTGTATTGACGGATATCCAGGGACTTGAAGATTTCTTTGGAGATATGGACTTCAAGGTTGCCGGAACACCTGACGGAATTACTGCAATTCAGATGGATATTAAGATTCATGGATTGACAAGACCGATCGTAGAAGAAGCAATCGCAAGAACCAGAGAAGCAAGAATGAACATCTTAAATAACGTTATGCTTCCTTGCATTCCTGCACCGAGAACGGAAGTCGGCGAGTATGCACCGAAGATTATCCAGATTCAGATTGATCCTGAGAAGATTGGTGAAGTAGTCGGACAGCGTGGTAAGACCATCAATGAGATTATTGCCCGTACCGGAGTCAAGATTGATATTACGGATGACGGAGCAGTCAGCGTATGCGGAACCGATCCTGAGATGATGAACCAGGCAATTGAAATCATCAAGACAATTGTAACTGAATTTGCCGAGGGTCAAATCTTTAAGGGTAAAGTTGTCAGCATCAAGGATTTCGGCGCATTTGTTGAGTTTGCACCGGGCAAAGAAGGCATGGTTCATATCAGCAAGATTGCAAAACAGAGAATTGAACATGTGGAAGATGTTTTGACTTTGGGAGATGAAGTAACGGTTATCTGTCTCGGCAAAGACAAGATGGGAAGAATGAGTTTCTCAATCAAGGATGTTCCCGCACAAGTATAGAACAAAATCATTACCAAATATGAAGTGTCGCTTCGGCGGCACTTTTTTTATGTTGTTTTATAAGTCATAACTCGTACAACGTTTCATATACTGTTTTAGATATACAAAAAAAGATAGAAAGGTTGACATGAGCACATGATGAAAGAAAACGAGTTGATTTCGCTATTTCCAAGGAAGTATGCACCGTATTTTCGTGAGATTGAAAATCGTTTCATGGATGTGCAGGAGATTCGATTTCGTGTGGGTCAACCGACAACGATTCGAATGAAAAATGAAGAGTATTTTTTAACTACGGAAGGAAGATTGACCCAAAATGAGCACCATTTGCTCAGAATCTCGGCGGAAGAACTTATGGAAAATTTAGATTTCCTATGTCAGCATTCGCTGTATGCGTTTGATGAAGAAATTAAAAGAGGTTATCTGACTGTTAAGGGAGGGCATCGCGTCGGTATCGTCGGACAAACCGTTGTCGATGAACATGGAATATTTCGAATCCGAAATTTTAGTTCCTTAAACTATCGTATCTCACATCAGATAATCGGTGCGGCAAATCATTTACTTCACTATTTTTATGAGAAAGACAAGGTTAAAAATGTCTTGATTGTATCGCCGCCCGGGTGCGGAAAAACCACAATCTTGCGAGACGCGGTTCGACTTATTTCTGATGGGAATCGACATGCCGGAGGTAAGAACGTTTGCGTTGTGGATGAACGTTCCGAAATCGGCGGCAGTTATCTTGGTATACCACAAAATGATATCGGAAAAAGAACTGACATTTTGGATGGTTGTCCGAAAGCAGAAGGTATGATGATGGTACTTCGTGCAATGGCACCGGAACTAATTGCGGTGGATGAAATCGGAAGTGAGCAAGACATCGCCGCCATACGTGAAATTGCCTCTTGTGGCTGCAGCTTGATTGCAACAGCACATGCGGAGTGCACACAAGGTTTAAACCTGCGCCCAACCATACAAACTTGTTTGGATGAGTCACTGTTTGAGACAATCATCGTACTTTCTGCGAGAAACGGTGTCGGAACGTTGGAACACGTGTATTGCAGACAGGAAGGAGGTTTTCAAAGAACAAAATGATGAAATTAGTTGGAATATTATGCATGATGACCGGTTGCTTCGGCTTGGCTTTCAATTTTTATACAGAAATGAATCATCGCTATCAAACATTAAATTACTTTCGTAAAATACTGCATGCCATGGAACAGGAACTTACATACAGCAGAGCGACGCTTCCACAGATTTGTCATACGCTTGCAAAGCAATTGCGAGAACCATATGCCGGTATGATGGAGCAGATTTATACGGAAGGCGAACAAGAAAGAGAACGATCATTTTCGGATATATGGCGGCGGAAAATTACAGAAATAAGTAAAAACGCATCATTGAAGACCTCGGATACGGAAATTCTGGCAGGGATTTTTGACAGCAGCAGAAACGGAAGTTTGGAAATGCAGAAGCGGGCATTGCTCCTTGCCAGGGACAATCTGGAGTCCGAATGCGAACGTTTGCATCGGGAAAAAGAAGGAAAAGGGAAGGTTATTCTTTGCTTGGGAATTACGGGAGGACTGGTCATCTCCATTCTTTTTCTTTAATACAATATAGAAACGGGAGGAAACGAATGAGCGTCAGCTTGATTTTTAAAATCGCAGCCGTGGGGATTTTGGTCACCATTCTATGTCAGGTGCTGAAACACAGCGGGCGTGAAGAACAGTCATTTTTGGTTGGACTTGCAGGTCTGATTCTGGTCTTGACGTGGATTGTCCCATATATTTATGAGCTCTTTGTGATTGTACAAAATCTTTTTAGCCTGTAAAAACGGAGGGACATTGTAAACATATGGAAATTGTGAAAGTGGCGCTTCTGGGAATCATCGGCGTTATGATTGCCACGGAATTAAAGGATCAAAAAAGAAGCTTCGGAACTTACATTGCATTTGCTGTCGGGCTGCTGATTTTCGGTTTGTCACTCGGAAAATTGACAACGGCGTTCTCTGTCATTTCGGATTTGAAACTCTATTTTAGCGGCGGTGAGCATTTTTTTACCATTTTGCTAAAAGTTGTGGGAATTACATATCTTTGCGAATTTAGTTCCGGTATTTGCAAAGATGCGGGATTTCAGGCGATTGCCGGACAGATACAAATTTTTGGGAAACTGTATGTGTTGCTCTCGGGAATGCCGATTCTGCTTGCGTTACTGGAGACAATCAAAGGGCTTGGAGGGTAAGCAGAACTATATGGAAGATTATGTAAAACTTGACGGTCCGCTTGCCGAATTATTGCCGCAGAATTCGGAGACTTTTTCTGAGATGCTTGGACGAATCATCAGAGGCGAGGAAGTTTTTGGACCATTGTGGATTGTCAATACGTTTCGTTCGTTATGGCAGAGCGAAGTTGCAAATTTTAAATACCTGTTCGTATCATTATTGACGCTTGCATTGATAGCAGCTGTTTTTCATCATTTTTCAGGAGCGTTTCAAAATCAACAGATTGCGGACTTGAGTTTCTATTTTACATACTTGCTCTTAATCAATACGCTGTTACAGAGTTTTTATACGGCACTTGAGGTTGCAAGCGGTTTGATTGAGACAATTGTCAGATTTATGGAAATACTGTTACCGACATATTACATTACAATTGCAGCAACGTCTGCATTTTCTACGGCCGCGGGTTTTTATCAATGGCCGTTGATTCTGATCTATTTTTTTGAAACGGCGTTTCCGGGCTTTATTATTCCGCTCATCAGCGCATATGTATATTGTGCCGTTATCAGTGGACTGGCTGGTGACGACAAGTTGCAATCCATGTTGCACTTTATCAAGAAAATCATTGACTTTATGCTAAAATTGGCAATCGGTGGCGTGACGGGATTCGGCGTAGTGAAATCAATGGTCAATCCGGTCATTGATGGCTTAAAAACAACGGGATTGCAAAAATGCATATCGGTGATTCCGGGTGTCGGTGAGGTTACGGAATCGGTTTCCAAAGTCATTCTCGGATCCGCAATTCTGATCAAAAACAGTATGGGCGTTGCAATTCTTGTTTGTCTTTTATCGGTCTGTATACTGCCGATGCTCAAATTATTATTGCTTGCAGGAATGATGCAACTATGTGCCGCATTGATGGGGATGTTTGCGGATCAACGTTCTTATCGATGTACGAAACGCGTAGGCGAAGGGTGTCTGCTTTTATTGAAAGCTGTATTTTGCGTCATTGCCATGCTGTTTATAACGATTGCAATTATTAGCTCTGTCGTGATTACTTGACGGCAATCGGAATACGGGATGCGGAGGAATACAATGAAAGAAACCATACTTCAACTAATAAAGAATGTAGGAATTTTTACGGTCATTGCACAATTAATTTTACACTTTTGTGCGGGCTCGGATTATGAGAAATATACCAAGGTTTTGACGTCATTGATGTTGCTCATTTTATTGGTAGTACCGATTTCGAGGGTTTTCAGTGAAAATGAAATTGAAGCATTTTCACAGAATTTGGAAGCGGAAATTGCGGAATATGAGAAAGAGGCAGCGGTTTGGAGGGAGGACGAGTCCGAGAATTTGATGACTTTGACGGAATCGGCACTTGCGAAACAATTGGACGACGTTGCGCTTCCGTACGGATATCATGTGGTCGATACACAAATTGCTAAAAATGAAAGCGGAGTTCTGACGGTAACTCTATCTCGTAAGGAAACGCGTATTGCCGGGATATCACCCGTTATTATCGGTGAAGATGAAGGTGGAACAGAGGAAAACTGCGAAGAGATTGAGGAGCTCAAAGAATGCTTGGCGGAGGTATTGGAAACCGATAAAGGATATCTGGAGGTGATGGTAATTGAATGAACAACTCACAAAGTTAAAAAACAAGTTGAGTGCAAAAAAACCGGGCAAAGATTTGATGCTAATCCTGATTTTGGGAGGAGTTTTGCTGGCTGTGATTGCTTGGCCGACAGAGGATAAAAATACAGATGATGAATCAAAATCCATTATATCGGACAATCAAAGTGCTATGATGGAGGAGAACAAAGAATCAATGGATTCACAGACATTATATGAGAAAAAATTAGAAGAGCGTTTGGAGGAAATTCTTGCAGAAGTGGAGGGGGTCGGGAAAGTCAAGGTGATGATTACACTTGCGGCGGACAGCGAACAAATTGTTGAGAAAGATCGCACGCTTGATACACAGAGTGTCTCCGAGACAGACGGAACAGGTGGGAGCAGAGAGAATCGAACGACGAACGACGCAGAGGAAACGGTTTACATCACGAATCAATCGGGAGAGAAAGAACCTTATGTCAGCAAGGTTAAGTATCCGACGGTCGAAGGGGTTTTGGTAGTCGCCGAAGGCGGCGATGACATACGTGTGAATATTCATATTACGGAAGCGATTCAGGCATTATTTCATATTGATGCACATAAAATTAGAGTAGTAAAAATGAAATCCTAAGAGGTGATGATGGCAGTGAGGAAAATATTTAAGAAGAATCAGATTATGATTACAGTGCTTGCGATTATGCTTGCCGTGGCAGGATATTTGAATTTTGCCGGCAAAGGAGTCGGAGAAGAGGAATTGGCCGTGGATCAGAACACCGTGTTCGATGAAGACGGGATTGCACTTCTTGACATAACAGAGGAGGATATTGAGAGTTTGGATTCCGATTATGTGGAATTACCGAATGAAGAATCTTATGCAGAGGCAGATTTGAATGCGTTTGTGAGCGAAACTGTGGACAGTGATTATGTGGAATCACAGTTATTAACCGAAGAAACGGAACAAATGGCACAGACGGATCAAGCGACTGTTGAGGAAGTCCCGGGAGAGGCAGTTTTTACATCAGCGACAACCGTAGGAAGTTTAAGCGGGGCGAAATTTATGAAGGAACAAACACGCTCGAAGAATAAGGAAACGTTATTGGAAATCATCAACAATACCACGCTGTCTGAGGATCAAAAGAAAGACGCAATCAATCAAATGATTGCATTGACAGGCGTTGCGGAGCAGGAAACCAGTGCAGAAATCCTGCTGGAAGCAAGAGGGTTTACAGATGTGGTTGTAAGTATTGGAAACGGTACGGCTGATGTCATGGTTGGGATGAGCGAGTTATCGGAGGCGGAGTGTGCACAGATTATCGATATTGTGCAGAGAAAAACTGCGCTGTCTCCGGAGAATATCATTATTACGCCAATCGGAGCGCAGGAAACGGAGTAATTTTATTCTGAATTGCACAGAATGAGAAAAGGAAGTGATTTTTACGGAATAATATGGTACAATAACGAACGAGAGCGTAAACCTTTGGCGTAACTTTTGCTACTTACGCGGAACAGGAGAGAATATGAAAAGAGTCTTTTTGATTGTGCTCGACAGTTTTGGTATCGGTGAGATGCCGGATGCCGCCGCATACGGTGATGTCGGAGCAAATACATTGCAGTCTGTATCTAAGAGTCGTTTTTTTCACATGCCGAATATGGGGAAACTTGGTCTGTTTCATATCGATGGCGTTTCCAATGAAGTTTTTAAAACAGATGTTCCGATGGCGGTATATGCGAGGATGAAAGAAGCATCCAGAGGGAAAGATACCACCATCGGGCATTGGGAGATTGCAGGAATTCGTTCCGACTGCCCGCTTCCGGTTTATCCGAACGGATTTCCGGAAGAAGTTCTGAAACAATTTGAGGAAGCAACCGGGAGAGGTGTCCTTTGTAATCGACCGTACTCAGGAACGGATGTTATCAGAGATTATGGTGACGAACATAGGAAGACAGGGAAACTGATTGTATATACGTCTGCGGACAGTGTATTTCAGATAGCAGCACATGAAGATGTGGTTCCTGTGGAAGAATTGTATGATTATTGCAGAATCGCAAGAGGAATACTGACAGGCGAACATGGCGTCGGCCGTGTAATTGCAAGACCTTTTATCGGAACTTCCGGTAATTATACAAGGACACCGCGCAGACATGATTTTTCCTTGGAGCCGCCGCAGATTACCATGTTGGATCAATTGATGGAGAATGGGAAAGATGTCATAGCAATCGGCAAGATTAAGGATATTTTTGCTGGCAAAGCAATCGGTGAGTTTACCTATACCAAGTCCAATACCGAGGGCATGCAGGAAACGTTAAAAATGGCGGAACGTGATTTTGACGGATTGTGCTTTATTAATTTGGTGGATTTTGATATGTTGTATGGACATCGCAATGATGTTGACGGGTATGCCAAGGCGTTGGCGGAGTTTGATGCATTTTTACCCGATTTTTATGCGAAGATGCGAGATGATGATGTCTTGATGATTACCGCGGACCACGGTTGCGACCCGGGATATACGGTTTCCACGGATCACTCAAGGGAATATACGCCTATGATTTTGTACAGTTTGGGCATTCAACCCAAGAATCTTGGGACAAGAGATACATTTGCGGATATCGGTGCGACAATTTTAAGTATGTTCGGCATTGAAGCAAAGATTACCGGTACATCGATGATGACCGGGGTG
>CAYMCV010000046.1:7416-18285 GCA_964389005.1 uncultured Lachnospiraceae bacterium
AATGGAAATACGTTATGGAGGAAATGAAAGTGAGCGAATTGGAACAGGAGATTAACAGACGGCGGACGTTTGCGATTATATCGCATCCGGATGCCGGTAAAACAACATTGACGGAGAAATTTCTCTTATACGGAGGTGCCATTAATCTTGCAGGCAGTGTGAAGGGAAAAGCAACGGCACGGCATGCGGTTTCGGATTGGATGGAAATCGAGAAAGAAAGGGGTATTTCGGTAACGTCGTCTGTGCTCCAGTTTGAATATGACGGGTATTGTATCAATATTTTGGATACGCCGGGACATCAGGACTTTTCAGAAGATACGTATCGAACGTTGATGGCGGCAGATTCGGCGGTCATGGTCATTGATGCATCCAAGGGTGTCGAAGCGCAAACCAGAAAACTATTCAAAGTATGTGGTATGCGTGGAATACCGATTTTTACATTTATTAATAAATTGGACAGGGATGCAAACGATACCTTTGATTTGTTGGATGAAATTGAGAAGGAACTCGGAATCGCAACTTGTCCGGTGAATTGGCCGATTGGTTCCGGAAAAGAATTCAAAGGCATCTACGCGCGAGAAGAACAGTGTGTGGTAACCTATGCGGATACGCAAAAGGGAACCAAAGAGGGGGAGGAGACACATATCCCCATATCAGACGAAGCCGGGCTGATTACTGCAATCGGTGAACAGGCATTAACGAAGTTGAATGATGAAATCGAACTGTTGGACGGTGCAGGTGTTACGTTTGATTTACAAGCCGTTCGTGCCGGAAAACTTACTCCGGTCTTTTTCGGCTCTGCATTGACAAATTTTGGCGTTGAAATTTTTTTAAAACATTTTCTTACGATGGCAACCACACCGCTTGCAAGAAAGTCGGATTGCGGTTTGATTCAGCCGGCAGAAAATGATTTTTCGGCATTTGTTTTTAAGATTCAAGCTAATATGAACAAGGCGCACAGAGACAGAATTGCATTTATGCGAATTGCTTCCGGGAAGTTTTGCGCAGACAAAGAAGTGTACCATGTACAGGGCGGACGGAATATGCGCTTATCGCAGCCGCAGCAGATTATGGCAAGCGAGAGAAAAATTTTGGACGAGGCTTATGCAGGGGATATCATCGGTGTGTTTGACCCGGGAATTTTTAGCATCGGAGACACCATTGTATCGCCGGGGAAGAATTTTCGCTATGAGGGAATACCGACGTTTGCGCCGGAGCATTTTGCCAGAGTACGCCAAGTGGATACGATGAAGCGAAAACAGTTCATCAAGGGCATTACGCAGATTGCACAAGAAGGTGCGATTCAGATTTTTCAAGAGTTCAATACCGGCATGGAAGAAATCATCGTTGGTGTTGTCGGTGTATTGCAGTTTGAAGTATTGAAGTATCGTCTGGAAAACGAATACAACGTAGAGATTCGTATGGACCAACTTCCGTATGAACATATACGTTGGATAGAAAACAAAGATCCGGATATGGCACATCTTTCCGGGACTTCTGACATGAAGAAGGTTAAGGATATGCGTGGCAATCCGTTGCTTTTGTTTATCAATTCATGGAGTATCGGGATGACGGTAGAGCGTAATCAAGGGTTGGTTCTGTCGGAGTTTGGACGCGAATGATGCATGTGGGAGGAATAGGGTGAAGAAGTATATTGCACTTTTGGGGGTATTTTTTGCAACAATTCTTGCACTGGTAATTTTTGATAAAGTCAATAATCCTTATCAGGGGAATCCCATAAAAGAAGAGGTATCGGAAACTTTTGTGGCACCCGGGGAGAACGTCGGCGTTGAAGAGAAATCGGTTGTTGTTCACGATGTAACAGAAATTCAGCCTAAGGAAGAAGTCATTCCGGAGACAGAAGTTTCCGTGGATATGGATGCGATTTTATACGATGCTGATTGGGAGAGTCGAAAGGCATACGGGTTGACTGCAGAGAATCTGCCGCTTGTCATGCAACAGATGGAAGGAAGATATGTTTATGATGTAATGCGTGCGGATCTTCATCAATTGTATGCGGAGATTTATCTGATTCTGACACAACAGGCAACGGAAATCGCTTTGTGTTCTGTTAATGAGGAGGACATTGATTATGCATATAGTTGCGTGATGGCGGATCATCCCGAGATTTTTTACTCACAGGGATTTATTTATACACGTCATATCAGTAACGAAACAATCAGAAAGATAACTTTTTCAGGTAATTATACGCATACACAGCCCGAAATTGTGATATTGCAGGCGGAAATTGACAAGGCAACGCAGCAGTGCCTTTCCGGTATATCCGCATCGGCCGGTGAATACGACAAAGTGAAGTATGTATACGATTACATTATACAGAATACCGAATACGATTTGGAATCCAAAGAAAACCAAAACATTTGCTCGGTATTGGTTTACGGTTATTCGGTTTGTCAGGGGTATGCCAAGACATTACAATATTTGTTGGAACGATTGGGTGTAAATACGATATTGGTTACAGGTACGGTAGGTAGCGATGGACATGCGTGGAATATGGTTTCCATTGATGGTGCATATTATCTTGTGGATGCAACATGGGGAGATGCTTCTTATCTCACAGATTTGCAGAGCGAAGCTATTGTAACGGTGAATTATGATTACTTTTGTATTACGACCGCGGAAATGGGAATCACACATGTTGAGGATAATGTAGTACCTGTGCCGCAATGCGTGGCGACAGAAGCAAACTACTACGTTAAAGAAGGACTTTTCTTTACGGAAATGAATGAACAACAATTGGATGCTGCATTTCAAAAGGCTTATGCGCAAGGAAGCGAAAGCGTAATGATTAAGTGTGCGGATTTATTTGTTTATCAGAACATGAAACAGAGCATGCTGGAAGAACAGAAAATATTTGATTATTTAAGTAATACAGTGGATGAATTGTCATATAGTGAAAACGAGACGTTGTATACATTTACATTTTTGCTTCAGGAATAATCGCAAGTCGGACTAGGCAAAAAGAGTTGATGATGTTATAATGATACAGGTGCCGGGAGTGACAGTGAACTGATTGCAGTAAAGACTTCATGAAAAGCATCGGAGTTGTGCGTAACAAATAGTATATGATGGAAACCGGGAGGAGTCAGAAATGAACAATAGTGAAAATCAGTTGGAAAGCGGAAAAATCGGGTCTGTCAAAATTGCCGAGGATGTGGTTCCGGTCATTGCTGCGTTGGCAGCAACAGAAGTGGAAGGCGTGATTGGTGTATCTGAAAATCTAACAAATGAAATCATTGATCGCATGGGAATACGAAAAGCCCCGAAGGGTGTAAAAATCAAGATCAGCGGTCATAAAGTAAAAGTTGATATGGCGCTTGGAATCAGTTACGGATGCAATGTACCGGAAACTTCGGCGAAGGTGCAGGATAAGGTTAAATTTGCAATTGAAAGTATGACAGGATTGAAGGTTGTGGATGTGAATATCAGAATTGCAGCTGTCGAAATCGCACCGGAGTATTAATCGTTAAGTTGTTTTAGAATCGAATCGCAACATGGAGATGAACATGGGTAGAAGTGAACAAAGAGAAGAGATTTTTAAACTGCTGTTTCGTGTCGAATTTAATGATCAGGATGAGATGACGGAACAGGAGCAGATGTTTTTTGAATACGAAGATAAGGCAATTGCGCAGAAGGATCAGAACTATATTTCTGCGAAGGTTGCGCATATTCGTGAACGTATTTCAGAGATTGATGAGATGCTGAATAAAGAAACCAAAGGTTGGAAAACAGATCGAATGGCCAAGGTGGACTTAACGATTCTTCGATTGGCAATTTATGAGATGAAATACGACGAAGATGTTCCGGCAGGTGTTGCGATTAATGAAGCGGTTGAACTGGCCAAGAAATACGGGCAAGAAGAATCATTTTCGTTTGTGAATGGCGTATTGGCCAAATTTGTATAATTGTTACGAAAAAATAGGTTTGAATGTAAATGGCAAGCGTATATACGGTAGCACAGGTGAATACCTATATTAAGAATATGTTCGAACAGGACTATCTGTTAAAACAGATATGCGTGAAGGGAGAGGTCAGCAATTGCAAGTACCACTCATCCGGGCATATCTATTTTACGCTGAAAGACAACGAGTCGGCAATTTCCTGCGTGATGTTTGCCGGGAATCGACAAGGACTTCTCTTTCAGCTAAAAGACGGATTGAAGGTGCAGGTTGACGGAAGCATTGAAGCGTATGTTCGAGATGGGAAATATCAGATTTATGCCAGAAGAATTATCGAGAGCGGTATCGGTAATTTGTATGAACGATATGAAGCATTAAAAAAGAAACTATCTGAAGAAGGTCTATTTGACAATCAGTACAAACGTCCGATTCCGACATTTGTCAGAACACTGGGCGTTGTAACGGCTCCAACGGGAGCGGCGGTTCGTGATATCATTACCGTTTCAAAGAGAAGAAATCCCTACTTACAAATCATACTGTATCCTGCAATTGTTCAGGGTGAAGCGGCACCACAAAGCATTGTACGCGGAATTCAAGCATTGGAACAATACGGTGTGGATGTTATTATTGTTGGCAGAGGCGGGGGTTCCATTGAAGATTTATGGGCTTTTAATGAAGAATGTGTTGCACAGGCTATTTTTCAATCGGAAGTTCCGATCATTTCTGCAGTGGGACACGAAACAGATGTTACAATTTCAGATTTTGTAGCAGACTTGCGGGCGGCGACTCCTTCTGCGGCTGCAGAATTGGCGATACTAAAGTTATCGGATACAGAGATGCGAATTTCTGATTTGCGTCATCGACTGAATGTGTTGATGTCGAGAAGAATTGAATTTGAACGCCAACGATTTGATCAATGGAATGCAAGATTACAGGCGGGGAAACCCACCAATCGTTTGAAAGAACAGCGAATGTTTGCAATCGGCTTGGAAGAAAAATTACAGCAACTCATGAGACAAAAAATACAAAACGAACGTCACATATCAGATATCTATGCAGAGAGATTACGAAGTCTTTCACCGAAGAACAGATTCAAAGCCGGATACGCACATGTTTCAAGTATGACGGGGCAAACAATTACGGATATTCATATGTTGCAGCCAAACGATGATGTTTGTCTAACCATGAGAGACGGACAGATTATCGCCAACGTATCTGAATTAATAGAACTGAATGGATGAGGTACAAGAATGCAGGAACAACCGCAGAATGAATTATCATTACAGGAAACATTTCAACAAATTGAAGAAATCGTTGCAAAATTGGAACAACAAGACGTCGGTTTGGAGGAATCTTTTACTTATTTCGATCAAGGAATGCGTCTGTTACAAGAATGTAATGATAAAATTGATCGTGTCGAGAAGCAAGTTTTGGAATTGACTGAAAACGGTGTAACGAGGGGGTTTGAATAACCATGGATTTTTTGCGTGAACAGAATGAACGAGTACAGGTTGTTACCGATATCATAGAGAAGTACCTTCCGAAGGAAGAAGGTTATCAGGAAATTGTCATTAGCGCCATGCGATATAGTTTTTTGGCAGGCGGGAAACGATTACGCCCACTTTTGATGTCGGAGGCATATCAAATGTTTGGCGGAAACGGAGTTATCATAGAGCCGTTTATGGCGGCTTTGGAAATGATACATACCTATTCGTTGGTACATGATGATTTACCTGCTATGGATGATGATGACTACAGACGTGGACGATTGACGACACATAAAAAATATGACGAAGCAACTGCAATTCTGGCAGGGGATGCGTTGTTGAATTATGCATACGAGACGGTTACGCTTGCCGCGCAACAAGTTCAGAGCGAGGATGAATTGCGCAGAGTTTGTAAGGCAATGACCATATTATCGCGAAAAGCCGGAATTTACGGTATGGTTGGCGGACAAACTGCGGATATGCAAGCGGAAAAGAAGGGTAATGCAGTTATCAAGCAAGAGGTTTTATATATTCATGAGAATAAGACTGCAGCATTGATTCAAAGTGCGCTAACCATTGGTGCCTGCCTTGCGGGTGCTTCACAAGACGACATTAATAGAATGGAAGAAATCGGACGATTGGTTGGCATATCATTTCAGATTCAAGACGATATCTTGGATATGGTTGGAGACGCACAGATATTGGGCAAACCGACCGGAAGCGATGCGAAGAACGAAAAAGTAACCTATGTTACACTAGTGGGTCTTGAACAAGCGGTGGAGGATCAGAAGCATTTGTCTGAACAAGCAGTGGAATTATTACACGGTTTATCCGTTAGAAATGAATTTTTAGAAACGTTGTTGATTAGTTTAATCACAAGAGAACGATAAAGTCGAATTCACAGGGTAGGGATGAGTAAATGTTGCTGGAAAGAATAGAAAAACCAAATGATATCAAAAAAATAGGCAGAGAAGACTTGGATACGCTTGCTGAAGAAATTCGTCAGTTCCTTATTCAAAAAATCAGTGTTACGGGAGGACATCTCGGCGCGAATTTGGGAGCGGTAGAGTTGACGATGGCCTTACATCTTTGCCTTGATTTGCCGCAAGATCGTATTGTATGGGATGTCGGACATCAATCCTACACACATAAACTTTTGACGGGACGAAGAGACGGTTTTGAAAGTTTACGAAAATTTGGTGGGATGAGCGGATTCCCTAAGCGGAAAGAAAGTGCGTGCGATGCGTTTGATACCGGACACAGTTCGACTTCAATTTCGGCAGGATTGGGGCTTGCAAAGGCACGTGATTTACAAGGAGATAAGTATACGGTGGTATCCGTTATCGGTGACGGCTCTTTAACCGGCGGAATGGCTTATGAAGCATTGAATAATGCTGCAAAAATCAACACAAATTTCATCATCGTTTTGAATGATAACAACATGTCAATTTCGGAAAATGTGGGCGGTGTCTCTTATTATTTGAATCAGATCCGTACCGCAGAATCCTACAATGATTTAAAAACAGAGATTAAGAGTCGACTAAAAAGTATTCCGAGAGGTGAGTATGTTGTCGACAAAATCAGTCGCGCAAAAAGCAGTGTTAAGCAACTGGTCATTCCGGGAATGTTTTTTGAAGACATGGGAATCACATATTTGGGACCGGTTGATGGGCACGATATACCGTCAATGGTCAAAGTTATTCGCGAAGCACAGAAATGCAAGAGCGCTGTGCTGGTGCATGTAATGACACAAAAAGGAAAAGGATATCTTCCGGCAGAACGTCATCCCGCACGATTCCATGGAGCGGAACCGTTTGAAATTGCGACAGGTTTACCTGCACATAAGCGTGAAACACCGAACTACACAGACATTTTTTCAACCGTTATGTGTAAACTTGGCGAACGAGACGAGAAGGTGGTTGCGATTACAGCTGCAATGCCTGACGGCACAGGGCTCAAAAGATTTCGTAACATGTATCCTGATCGCTTCTTTGATGTTGGTATTGCAGAAGAACATGCGGTTACCTTTGCGGCAGGCTTGGCGGCAGGAGGAATGAAACCGATTGTTGCCGTATATTCTTCCTTTTTACAGAGAGCATATGATCAGATTCTGCACGATGTCTGCATACAGAATCTGCCCGTAACTTTTGCAATTGACCGTGCAGGTATCGTCGGAAGTGACGGTGAGACACATCAGGGGATTTTTGATTTGTCCTTTCTTTCATCAATTCCGAACATGAGCATCATGGCACCTAAGAACAAGTGGGAGTTATCGGATATGTTGAAATTCTGTGTGGGTTATGGGGCACCGATTTCGTTACGTTATCCGAGAGGATCGGCATATGAGGGATTGTATGAGTTTCGTGCTCCGGTAGAATACGGAAAAGCAGAGTGGATCTATAAAGAAAGTCAGATTGCGCTCTTTGCGGTCGGAAGTATGGTAAAAACGGCGGTTGAAGTGAGAGAAACTTTGAAACAAAAGGGCTATTCATGCAGTATCGTCAATGCACGCTTCGTGAAGCCGATTGATGAAGAAGCAATTCAAGAAGCTGCCAAAAAGCATAAAACAATTGTTGCAATGGAAGAGAATGTTGCAAGCGGCGGTTACGGAGAAAAAGTTCGAACGCTGATTGATACGTTGCATCTCAAGGTGCAATTCATTTCCGTAGCGATTCCTGACGAATATGTGGAGCATGGAAATGTTGAGTTGTTGCGTCAGGCAATCGGAATTGATGCGGATAGTATCGTGAAGTTGATAACGGATACAATATAGAAGTACCATGTCAAATGCCAGTTTTTAAGGCAGAGTCAAAGGAGCACTATGAAGGAACGTTTGGATGTCCTTTTGGTCAAAAATAATCTTGCAGAATCGCGAGAGAAGGCGAAAGCATATATTATGTCCGGGATTGTATTTGTGAATGGACAAAAAGAAGACAAAGCGGGAGATTTGTTTGATGCGAGTACATCACAGATTGAAGTACGCGGCTCCACGCTTCGTTATGTCAGTCGTGGCGGTCTGAAATTGGAAAAAGCCATGCATGAATTTCAACTAGACTTAACCGGAGCTGTTTGCATGGATATTGGTGCTTCTACCGGCGGCTTTACAGACTGTATGCTACAAAACGGTGCCAGTAAAGTGTTTGCGGTCGATGTGGGACACGGTCAGTTGGATTGGAAATTGCGGAATGACGAACGTGTTGTGTGTATGGAAAAAACCAATTTCAGGTACATGGTTCCTTCGGACATTGATGCAGCTTTGGATTTTGCCTCAGTGGATGTATCTTTTATCTCTCTATCGAAAATCTTGCCGCCTGCGTGGGACTTACTGAAGCCGAATGCGCAGATGGTTTGCCTGATTAAGCCGCAGTTTGAAGCAGGAAGAGATAAGGTCGGTAAAAAAGGCGTGGTAAGAGAACCAAAGATTCATTGTGAGGTAATTACAAACGTCTGCCAAGAAGCAGAACGCGTTGGCTTTACAGTTCTACAACTTTCCTTTTCACCGATCAAGGGACCGGAAGGAAACATTGAGTATCTGATGCATCTTAAAAAAACTGAAAAAGGCGATTTTCTGTCAGCGAATGAGACAGATGCAACATATAGTACGGATATCGATATCAAGGCGTTGGTGGAAGCAGCGCATCAGGCGTTGCAATGAGACAGAACACTTAATTTGAGACATGGGGGTTTGCATGAAGAGATTTTTGGTGGTTGTCAACGAACAAAAAGATGAGAAATCTGTAATTGCATACAAAATAAAGAAATACCTAACCGATGCTTGCGTAGATTGCGAAGTTAGGTTGGCTTATGTCAGCAAACAATCGTTTCATGTCAATCAAGAAGACATAAAATGCAGCGAATGCGTCATTGTGCTAGGCGGTGACGGAACGCTTCTGCGTGTTGCAAAGCAGACGACAGAATTTCATGTGCCTATTATCGGTGTCAATTTGGGACATTTGGGTTATCTTGCCGAGGTTGAAAAGACAAATATTTTCCCTGCATTAGATGCATTACTGTCAGGGCGTTTTCATACAGAAGAACGCATGATGATTTATGGCAGGGTTTTTCGCAAAGGGGTATGTGTCTGTGAGGGAGAAGCATTAAATGATGCGGTAATTACAAGGGGTGGTTCATTGCAAGCCTTGAGTTTGAGCGTTTATGTGAATCAACAACTGCTTAATCAATATCATGCGGACGGAATCATCGTTGCGACACCAACCGGCTCCACAGCCTATAATTTTTCCGCAGGAGGTCCGATTGTTGAACCGGGTGCAGATATTATGTTGCTGACTCCGATTAGTCCGCATACATTTATGAATCGAAGCATTGTTCTGAACGCATCTGATACCATTACGGTTCAAATAGGTGTTCATGATGTGATTGGCGAACAAAGCGTGGAAGTGAATTTTGACGGAGCCAATCGATTTGTTCTATTGCCCGAGGACTGCGTTGAACTGAAACGTTCCAAGCAGGCCGTTTCCATACTGAAATTGAATCGTGTCGGTTTTTTAGAGGTTCTTCATCGAAAGATGAGTGAGAATTAGAGGGCAGATATGAAGCAAAAAAGACATCAAAAAATCATTGAAATTATTGAGCAAAATGATATAGAAACACAAGAGGAACTGGCATTACGCTTACAAAATGCCGGTTTTCGTGTAACACAGGCGACAATCTCCAGAGACATTCATGAACTGAAGTTATCAAAGGTGCCGAGTGGAAAGGGACATCAGAAGTATGTGGCACTTGTGAATGACATCGGCCATCTGGGAGACAAGTATTTAAGGATTTTGCGTGACGGTCTGCTTTCCATGGATACCGCACAGAACATGCTCGTAATTAAAACGGTATCGGGATTGGCAATGGCGGTTGCGGCCGCTGTGGATGCCATTCATTTTCAAGAAATCGTCGGAAGCATTGCAGGAGACGACACCATTATGGTTGCGCTGAAATCAGCGGAGGATGCAGAGCGCGTCATGCAAAAAATCAACGAAACAATTGCTTAGAACATAAGAACAGCCTTTCAAACAACCGGAGAATACACGAGAGAGAGGGAAAAGGGAGGCATTTATGATAATTAATTTACATGTCAGGAACTTAGCACTGATTTCGGAAGTTGATGTTGACTTTAAAGAAGGCTTGAATATCCTGACCGGAGAAACGGGCGCCGGAAAATCAATGATTATCGGGTCCGTTAACTTGGCGCTCGGCGCGAAAGCAGACAAGGAAATGATACGCACGGGAGCTGAATATGCTTTGGTTGAGCTCGCATTTCATGTTGAGACCAAAGAGCAAAAGGAAATACTGCAGAAAATGGAGTTACAGGCTGACGATGACGGAAATATCGTATTGCAGCGCAAAATCATGCCCAATCGTAACGTGTGTAAGATATGCGGCGAGAGCGTAACGGGAACACAGTTAAAAGAACTTGCACCGTATTTTTTGGATATGTACGGGCAGCATGATCA
>CAYMCV010000047.1:0-18040 GCA_964389005.1 uncultured Lachnospiraceae bacterium
CAATCGAGTATATGAAAATCTATGAACGTGAAGAAATGTTAGTCGAACAAGGCATCGAACAAGGCATTGAACAAGGCATCGAATCCATAGCATGCAACATGCTTCGGAAAAACAAATCATATGAGGAAATCACAGAAATTACGGGTCTTTCCATTGATAGGATTATGGAGTTAGAGAAAGACCTTCTTGTTACAAACCAAGACTGATAAGGATAAGAAGAATCATTCGAATCATAATCAAAAAGACAATCCGTTGCGGAGATAGAAGTCGCTCTGCAACGGATTTTTGTTTTTATAGGAGCAAGAAAAGAAGGATTACGAAGCACGACAAACGTAACGAAATATTGCACTGACAGAGCTCTTCTCGATAAAGTGGTGGATGCAGGGTGCACAGAGATTGTGCCAAGACAAAAAAGTTGACAGGGGGGCAAATGTCGTATGATTAATTGAATCAAATTTCAAAGGATTAGATTCACGTGAAAAGACAGGGGAAGGGAGAATTTAAGATGAAAAAGAAGTTACTAATAATGATTACTTTGGTTGTAAGCATAAGTATGATTGGAGGATGCAGTTTACTAAAAGCAGTATCCAATACCGGAGATAATGAGACCAAAGATACACAGGAAAGTGAATCTGAGGATGAATCCAAAGACAGCGGACTTCTCGATGGAATTAAGGATGCAGTAGCCGGAAAGTTCGAGTTGAAGCAGGAAAGCATTACACTAGAGATGGGAACGGAATTAGGTGATGTTTCTGAATATGTCATTGCGGACAACTATGACGATATCACAATGGAAGTTGCACCGCCGGATGGGGTAGATGAAGACGGTATGGAATTCTATTATCATTACTACGATGGTGATGAATGGCGTCATCCAACGCCGAATGTTCCAACATATGTAACCTTCTCCAAAGGAGACAAAGCGCTTACGATGAATATTGAGTGGATTGATACAACGCCACCTACAATAGAGGATACTGAGCCGGTTGATTTTTACTTTGTCCATTTAGCTGATACTTCAAAAGTGAAGTTGTCTTATTGGCCTTGGATATTATACAATTCGGATGGAGATAAAATTGTCATGACAAAAGACAATTCTGGCATTTCAAAACTCAGTTACTCGGAAAAGTCGTTTAATGGTATAGAAATAGTCAAAGGTAGAATACCGTTCGAGAATTGTGTTGATGGAACAACATATCCATATGAAATTGTATTGAGAGATGACGCAGGAAATGAAGCAGTATGTACAGTTGATGTAACGGTCCACTTCGATGTATCTCCGGAAACACGTCAGAAATTGATAGATTTAGGCTACACAAATCCAGAAATCGATGTTGAAGCAGACCGTGTGGTCAAAGCTTATATGGAAAATCCAGAAAAGATACTGTAAGACCATAATTTCTTATTTTGTTTTTCATTTTTTACTTGTCAACCCATAACATTTATGATAGAATGATTTTCGGCTGATGCAAAAAGACATGCGCCGGCGTGTCGGAATGGCAGACGAGGCAGACTCAAAATCTGTTGTGGGCAACCACGTATGGGTTCAAGTCCCATCGCCGGCATAATAGAACTCACCTGTTCGTAAGGTGAGTTTTTTATATCATTGAGAAATTCATATGACATAATTCTTGCAATATGACAGATAACGTGGCAACATAGATATCAGGGAGGAAACTTCATGGGTGGTGTTACGAAATTAAGAAAGAAATATGGTCTGACGAAGCAGATGGAATGCAAAGAGGTCCAGAAGAAGATACATTGTTTCGTTACAGACCGTATAGAGGAGCGGGACATTGTTCCGTTCATTCGGCATATTGAGAAGTGCGAGAATTGTCGTGAGGAATTAACCATAGAATATTTGGTCATCATAGGATTACAGCGTTTGGATGAATCGGGGACGTTTGATTTGGAATCGGAACTGGAAGATAAAATTCAAAAGAAACTGGAACATGTCGCATTGAAGCGACAGGTTCGATTTATGGCGATGACGATTGCACTGGGAGCGGCGGTTGTTGCAGGATACTTTTTTGCAGTATTTCTGTTCTATTGATTAAACTTAAGAAAACGGAGAATGGGATGAGTGACAAAATAGTCTTCATTGACGGACACAGCATATTGAATCGTGCTTTTTACGGCGTTCCGGAACTTACCAATGCGAGTGGTTTGCATACCAATGCAGTATTTGGCTTTTTAAATATGATGTTTAAGATTATAGACGAGGAACAACCGCAGTATCTTGCGGTTGCTTTTGATGTAAAAGCGCCAACATTTCGGCACTTGATGTACGACGCATATAAAGGAACCAGGAAACCGATGCCACAGGAATTGCATGAACAGGTGCCCATCATCAAGGAAGTATTACAGGCAATGCAGATTCTTGTTATGGAACAGCCTGGGCTTGAAGCAGACGACATTCTTGGTACAATGGCAAAGCGTGCGGAGCGCGAAGGCTTTGATGTATCGCTTGTTTCCGGTGACAGAGATTTGTTACAGATTGCTACGGAACACATCAAAATCCGAATTCCCAAGACCAAGGGTGGCAAAACAGAAGTTGAGGATTATTACGCAAAAGATGTAGAAGCGTTGTATCATGTGACACCGTTACAGTTTATTGAGCTAAAAGCACTGATGGGCGATACGGCGGACAACATTCCGGGGGTTCCGAAGATAGGTGAGAAGACTGCCACCGAACTGATGGTAACCTATGGTTCGCTTGATGAAATCTACGCGCATTTGGACGACATCAGCAAGAACTCTATCAGAGAGAGTTTGCGTGAGAACAAAGAACTTGCCGATTTAAGTAAAAAACTTGCAACCATCTGTATTGACGGTGATATTCCATATGAGATTGCACAGGCGCGTTTGGGTGAGTTGTACACCGCTGAAGCATATGAACTGTTTAAAAAATTAGAATTTAAGGCTTTCTTTGCACGCTTTTCCAAGGAGGCATCCGCAGTCACACAGAGTGAAGAATTGTGCTCGATTGACAGCCTTATAAAGGCAGAAGAAGTATTCATGAAAGCCATGCAACAGATGCGTATGGGAATCGGAATTACAAGCATCGGGGTGGCATTATCTTTTGAGAAGGATAAGGCATATTTTCTAAAAATTACTTCTGAAATTACGGAGCAATGGCTGAAAGATTGTATTGCGAAATTTTTAGATCAGGAAAATCGGCAAATTGCGGTTTTTGACATAAAGAAACACTATAACTTTTTTGCGCCGGTATTACGGGCACATGCAACCGAGTCGGCGCAGCATATCGCCAATCATTTTTTTGATATCATGATTGGGGCATTTTTACTGAATCCGTTGAAGAATGATTATGAATCGACAGATGTAGCAATAGAGCATTTGGCTAAAAATTACCCGACATATGCGCAAGAATTTGGAAAAGCAGGAGATGAGGAAGCAAGTCAAAAACATCCGGAAGCATATGCGAACTATGTTTGCAGAGAGGCAATGATTGCATACGGTGCAGCCACAGTGATTCAAGAGAAACTGGACGAAGCAGGAATGGATGCACTGTTCCGTGATGTTGAGATGCCCTTAACGCTGGTTTTGTACGAAATGCAGACTCAAGGAATTCGCATCAAACCGCAGATACTTGCGGATTACGGCGTTGAATTAAATGAGAAAATTACACTTTTGGAGCGTGAGATTCTTAAAGAAGCCGGCACGGATTTTAACATCAATTCACCGAAGCAATTGGGGGAAGTTCTATTTGAACAGATGTGTTTGCCGGGTGGCAAAAAAACCAAAACAGGTTATTCCACAGCCGCGGATGTCTTGGACAAACTTGCCGTTGATTATCCGTTTGTGAAGAAAATACTGGAATATCGCGGGTTGACCAAACTAAAATCGACATATATAGATGGATTACGAGAATACATTGGAGAAGACGAAAGAATTCATTCGACGTTTAATCAGACCATCACAGCAACGGGGCGTATCAGTTCCACGGAGCCGAATTTACAGAATATCCCGATTCGTATGGAAATGGGACGTCTGATTCGCAAAGCATTCGTGCCGAAAGACGGCTGTATCTTCATGGATGCAGACTATTCTCAGATTGAACTTCGAATTTTGGCACATATGTCTCAGGACGAACAGTTGATAGAAGCCTACCGAATGGCAGAAGACATACACAGAATTACGGCATCAAAGGTGTTTCATACGCCGTTTGAAGAAGTAACAGATTTACAGCGTCGCAATGCCAAAGCAGTCAATTTCGGTATTGTATACGGAATCAGTTCATTTGGATTGAGTCAGGATTTGAGCATTTCCACCAAGGAGGCAAGTACCTATATCAAAGAATACTTCGAAACTTACCCGTCTGTGAAGGCATTTTTAGATGGTTGTGTATCGGAAGCAAAAGATAAAGGATATTCTGTTACGATGTTTCAAAGAAGGAGACCGATGCCGGAATTGAAGTCCTCCAATTTCATGCAACGCAGTTTCGGGGAGCGTGTCGCCATGAATGCGCCCATACAGGGAACAGCTGCGGACATCATGAAAATTGCGATGATTAAGGTCAGGGACAGTCTGATTGCGCATGGCTTGGAATCAAGAATTTTGTTGCAGGTACACGATGAATTGTTGTTGGAAGTGCATCAAAATGAGACAGAAATTGTAGAGCGAATATTGACCGAAGAAATGGAACATGCCGCGAACCTTGCGGTTCATCTGGATGTGGATGTGCATACGGGAAACAACTGGTATGAGGCGAAGTAAAGCCCATTGATAGGAGAAGAAACATGAAGGTCATAGGAATCACAGGCGGTGTCGGCTCCGGCAAATCAACCGTACTGAAGTATCTGCGAAACAATTATCCGTGTGAAGTCCTTGTTGCCGATGACATCGGACATGAGGTACAGCAAAAAGGACAACAGGCATATGGCGAATTGGTTTCTTTATTGGGTCAGGAGATTCTGCGCGCAGACGGTGAAATCGACCGTACAAAAATGGCCGCGCGTATGTTTGGAGATTCCGATTTACGAAAAAAGTGTGAGGGAATCGTTCATCCGGCGGTGCGCGAGCGAATTGAAGAAGGTTTGAAAGCAGCAGAGTGTAAAGGAATTCCGGTTGCTTTTATTGAGGCGGCTTTGTTGGTTGAAGCCGGATATCTGGAAATTCTCGATGAATTGTGGTATATTTATGCAGATAAAAGTTCACGCAAAACACGATTGGTTAACAGCCGCGGTTACACGGAAGAGAAATGCGAATCCATTATGGAATCGCAGTTATCGGATGAGGAGTTTCGCGAAAACGCGACAACTGTAATAAGAAATAACGGTGATGTGGAAGAGACATACAGACAAATAGATGAATGCATGGGAGAGTACAAATGGCGGGTGTGAAAAAGTATCCGGGACAGCCGATATTTGGATTGGATATCGGGACGAGAAGCGTCGTAGGAACTGTGGGTTACCGAAATCAAGATTCCTTTTTTGTCATGGCACAGGAAACGAAGATGCATGAGACGAGAGCTATGCTGGACGGACAAATTCATGATATTGCGAAGGTAAGCGAAACCATTACCGAGGTGTGTGATGCGCTGGAAGAAAAACTTCACATGAAACCGGAAGAAGTTTGTATTGCGGCTGCAGGACGTGTGTTAAAGACACAAAATGCGCATGTGAAGATGGAATTCGACCGAGACACCGTCGTGACGGCGGAAGAACTGTTCGCATTGACTTCACTCGGTGTCGAGAAGGCATTTGCCCAGTTTCAGCAGGCGGAAGAAACAGAGGAGAAGTTTTATTGTGTCGGTCATTCGGTGATTCGATACTATATCAACGGAAATATCATTGGGAATCCGGAGGGACATAAGGCGAGAACGATGGAAGCGGATTTGATTGCGACTTTTTTGCCGGATGATGTTGTTGACGGATTGTATCGTGCTGTCGAGGGCGCAGGACTGCGTGTCGCGAATTTAACGCTAGAGCCGATTGCTGCAATTCAGGTTGCCATTCCGGAAAAATTCCGCATGCTAAATATCGCATTGGTGGATGTAGGCGCAGGTACATCGGATATCTGTATAACCAAGGACGGCAGTATTGTCGCATACGGTATGATACCTTGTGCCGGTGACAGTCTGACGGAACTGATTGCGCAACACTGTCTTGTGGAATTTGCGGTTGCAGAGCAGATCAAACTCGACATTGCAGATAAAGAAGAAGTGACCTATGAAGACATCATGTGTCTGAAGCAAACCATTACACGCGAAGAAGTTTTACGGATACTGGAGTCGCAGATTGCGGATTTGGCTCAAAAAGCGGCCGATTGCATCATGAAAGCAAACGGTGACAAACCGGTCAGTGCTGTGTTTGTTGTCGGCGGTGGCGGAAAAATTGCCGGTTATACGAAACAACTGGCCAACGCACTTGGGATCGAGGAGACAAGGGTTGCTTTGCGTGGTGAGGAAGTAATGCATCAAATCAACTTTCCACCGGAAATCAAAAAAGATGCGTTGTTGGTGACACCCATCGGCATTTGTCTTAATTTTTATGAACAAAATAACAATTTTGTTTTTGTGAATTTTAATGAGGAACGAATCAAATTATACGACAACAATCACCTTGCGGTGGTGGATGCGGCGATGCAGGCAAATTATCCGACGGATGCGCTTTTTCCGAAGCGCGGCAAGGAATTGAATTATTATGTAAACCAAAAAGCGCGTATTACGCGCGGTGAACTCGGCGAGTCCGCGCAGATCTCGGTCAATCGTGAACCTGCGGATATTAACACACCGATTCATGCAAACGACATCATTCTGATTTGTGAGGCGACAGCGGGGGCACCTGCACGGGAAACCATCGAGCACTTGCCGGAGTTTAAGGCTTTTATTACATTGGATATCAATGGTAAAAAAATCAAACTTCCGAAATTTGCGACCGTGAATCGCAAATTGCAACCCGGTTCCTACGAAATCAAAGAGGGCGATCGAATAGAATTCCTCGACTACTATACGATGGGACAGATTCTCAAATTCATGGATATGGAGGAACTCAAAGATGCGAAGCTTCTGGTCAATCATGAGGTTGCCAACTTAAGAACGCGAGTGTATGAGAATTTCTCGGTATCAATTACGACAGGAAAGATTGAGAAAGGCACTAAAAAGGCGAAAATGGCACCTGCAAGAGTGGGCAGACCCTCCAAAAAGAGAGTCAATGCAGATGCAGTATTACAACCCGCCGAGCATATCGAACCGATTCCGGAAACGATTGAGGAACCGAAGGTCGAATTGCCGACATCGGATGCCATCATTATGGAAGAATTGAGAGAAGTTACGGTGATTGTCAACAAAGCACCCGTAACGCTCAAAGGAAAAAGCGCCTACGTCTTTGTGGATGTGTTTGATTACATCTCTTTTGATTTGACAAAATCGGACGGACGGACTATTATGACTAAATTGAACGGAAGAAATGCGCAATACATGGAGAACTTGAATCAGGGTGATGTCCTTGACATTTACTGGGAATAATTTGCGTATCGATACTTCGGAATGGAGACGGTTATGAGATTTTGCAGCATTGCGAGCGGAAGCAGCGGCAATTGTCTGTATGTGGGTTCCGATACGACGCATCTGTTGGTAGATGCAGGAATCAGCGGTAAAAAGACGGAAGCGGGATTGAATGAACTCGGCATATCGGGAAAGGATATTGACGGGGTGTTGATCACACATGAACACAGTGACCATATCATGGGGCTCGGCATCTTAAGTCGAAAGTATCAAATACCGATATATGCGACCAAAGGAACCATCAAAAGAATCAAAATCGCCAATCAGAAACAGCCGATTGATGATGGATTGTTTCATGAGATTCATACGGAGGAGAGTTTTTATCTCAAAGATATCAAAATCAATTCGATGAAAATAAGCCACGACGCAGCGGAACCGGTTGCCTATCGCTTTGCTTGTGAAGGAAGGAAAATCGGAATTGCGACAGACTTGGGAAAGTACGATGATTACATTCTCGGAAATATGCGCGGAATGGATTTGCTGTTTTTGGAATCCAACCATGACGTACATATGTTGCAGGTCGGGCCCTACCCCTATCTTTTGAAACAGCGTATTCTGGGTGAGCGCGGACATCTTTCCAACGAGTCGGCGGGAAGAATGTTGACAGAGTTGATGCATGATAATCTGAAAGCAATTTTCCTGGGGCATCTGAGTAAGGAGAACAATCTGCCGGAGTTGGCATATGAGACGGTTCGGTTAGAGATAACGATGTCGAACAATGCATATTCGCCCGACGATTTTCCGATGTATGTTGCACCGAGAAGCGTACCGTCAAGCGTAATTGAATTTTAACTGTATGAAGATATAAATCAGCATGGAGCACCGTGCGGGAAGAGGAGATTGGTTATGAAAAAAACAATTATTACCGTAGTTGGCAAAGACGCAGTTGGCATTATTGCCAAGATTTGCACTTATTTGGCGAACAACCATATCAATATTGAAGATATTTCCCAGACAATTGTACAGGGATATTTTAACATGATGATGGTTACCGATATGAATCAGAGCGTGAAACCGTTCGGAGACATTGCTGATGAATTGGAACAAATCGGTGATGAAATCGGCGTGGTAATCAAATGCCAGAGAGAAGAAATTTTCGATAAAATGCACCGAATTTGAGAAGTGATTTTTAGATAAAAAATAAGCGGAATGTTTCGCTTATCAATAGGGAGGCCGTCATGATTAATCTGTACGAAGTTGCCGAAACCAACCAGATGATTGAGAAAGAGAATCTGGATGTGCGCACGATTACCTTGGGAATCAGTTTGCTGGACTGCATAGATTCCGATTTGAATCGGTTGAATCATAATATTTATCACAAAATAGCCGAAGCCGCAAAGGATTTGGTCAAAACAGGAAAAGAGATTGAGCGGGAATTTGGTATTCCAATTGTGAATAAGCGAATTTCCGTCACGCCGATTGGACTTATCGGCGGTGCCGCTTGCAAGACACCGGAGGATTTTGCATCGATTGCAAAGACGTTGGATGATGTCGGCAAGGAAGTCGGTGTGAATTTTATCGGCGGTTATTCTGCGCTGGTTTCCAAAGGAATGACACCGGCAGACGAGTTATTGTTGCGTTCGATTCCGCTGGCGTTGTCTACAACGGATCGTGTATGCTGCTCGATTAATGTGGGTTCCACGAAAACAGGTATCAATATGGATGCGGTGCGTTTGATGGGACAAATGATCAAAGATACGGCACGGGCGACTGCCGATTGTGACTCACTGGGGTGTGCTAAATTGGTGGTTCTGTGTAACGCACCGGATGACAATCCTTTTATGGCAGGTGCATTTCACGGAGTTACCGAGGCAGATAAAATTATTAATGTCGGAGTCAGCGGACCGGGTGTTGTCAAGACGGCACTTGAGAGCGTCAGAGGTGCGAATTTCGAAATATTATGCGAGACAATCAAGAAGACGGCATTTAAAGTGACACGTGTGGGACAATTGGTTGCGCAAGAAGCGTCGAAACGCTTGGGTATTCCTTTTGGCATCGTTGATTTGTCTTTGGCACCGACACCTGCGGTCGGAGACAGCGTTGCGGATATCCTGTGTGAAATCGGATTGGAATATGCGGGTGCGCCCGGCACAACGGCGGCACTTGCGCTGTTAAACGACCAGGTCAAAAAAGGCGGCGTTATGGCATCGTCTTATGTCGGCGGCTTGAGCGGCGCATTCATTCCCGTCAGTGAAGACCAGGGAATGATTGATGCGGTACAGGCAGGTGCGTTGACCTTGGAGAAGTTAGAAGCGATGACGTGTGTCTGCTCTGTGGGACTTGACATGATTGCGATTCCGGGGGACACGCCGGAGAGTACGATTTCCGGTATCATTGCGGATGAAATGGCAATTGGTATGATTAACCAGAAGACGACAGCGGTACGTATTATTCCGGTAATCGGTAAGAACGTGGGAGATACGGTTGAGTTCGGAGGGTTGCTTGGTTATGCACCGATTATGCCGGTGAATGGATTTTCGTGTGAGAAATTCATCGCACGTGGCGGAAGAATTCCGGCACCGATTCACAGTTTTAAGAATTGATTAGCCAAATTAAGGCTGTTCCTTTTTGCAGGAACAGCCTTTGTATTTGAATGATTTTTAGAGCTTAATGATTTCGCGTGAGAACTCGCTGATGGTTGCAGCGCCGAATTTGGAGGTTACAATGGTATCGTAAATATGTGCCGCCTGAATATCATTTTCAAGCATTTCCATGGCATCCGGAGAGAGAATGTTCCTAGCATCCGCCAATTTGGAAATCAGAGGAACTCTGCTTTGCTGCTTTAATTCTTTGAGCAGCGGTGCGGCGGACTCGCGAAAGCCGAGCAGTCGTGCATAGGATATGTAGTCATTCGCAATGTAACGCTCCAGATTATCCTTCCGAATATTCAAAAGAATGTGAAGCAGACAGCGACTGACGCGTGTATAGGTAATGTCCTTGGACTTAAGTATATCGCAAAAACTGGAAAAGGTTGTATAATTATTCAGGTTCTTGATAATCTTGGCAGAGAATTGTTTCGAAATATCGACATATTCCGTATAGCCGTTCGGCGCATCCAGCAAAAGTTTGTACTTCAGCATGGCAGAGATATCTCCGCAAAAAACAGGAAGCGTTCGATGATAATTCTCCTTCATTAAGTCATATACAAAGTGCGGGATCTGGGATTGTACCATATCTAAGGAGTCTAAAGACTCCAGAGACTGCCGGATGGAGAGCGCGGAACTTAATGTATCCATCATCATGCGGTCGTGGTAATCCGAACCCATTCGCTTATTGGTGTAGGGGACAATCTTACTTTGCCGTTTGATCAATGAACGAATGTACTCAAAACCCAACGTATTGTTCGGAAAAGACATTGCGCTTACATGCATAAAAGAATTCGGTATCATTTCCTCAATGGTACGCATTCTTGCTTGCGGATAGGTTGCGCCGAGTCGTATTTTCTGTTTGATGTTCTTGGAAAATTCCGGCGTTTCGTTTGCAAGAATCGTGGCGATGTCCGTCAACAAATTGATATCTCCGCATTCACTTCCGAAGCAGAGAGAATCAACCACACCGATTTTATCTAAAAGGGCAATGGCACCGGAAGCGAAGTATTCCGCACTGCCGGCGGCATAATACAGAGGAAGTTCGATAACCAAATCCGCACCTGCCGTGAGTGCCATGCGTGTACGCAGATACTTGTCCATTAAGGCGGGAGCACCGCGCTGGGTAAAATCGCCGCTCATTACGACAACGATGTAATCAGCATTTGTCAACTCCTTGACTCTGTCTAAGTGTAAGGCATGTCCGTTGTGAAACGGGTTGTATTCGGCAATGACTCCGGTTACTTTCATTTGTTTGCTCCAATCCGAACGATATGTTTATTCTAAAAATAATTAAAGTTATAATACGAATTGCTGCGTTGCAAACAACTCAAGCAATTCAGACAACATTAGGATACCACGAATATCGTTTATAGACAAGTATTTGTAAAAATGAAACGCGAAAAACAAACAATAATTTGCGAATTTGCTTGACTTGTGAGGAATTCGGTGCTATCCTTTATTAGGAATTATGGCTAATGTAGAAAAGTGGACTGGCAAGTCCACTTTTTTGTTCGATAGGCACAGGAAAATAAATACAGAAAGGCAGCATGAGAATTCTATGGCAAAGCATGAAGAATATGTACGACGAACCGAAACTTTATTACAGCCGATAGCGGAAGCAAACAACGTCGAAATTTATGATATCGAATTTGTGAAAGAAGCAAGCGATTGGTACTTGCGTGCATACATTGACAAAGCAGAAGGCGTGAATATCAATGATTGCGAAGCGGTGAGCAGGGCACTGTCAGATGCGCTTGATCAAGCGGACTATATTGATGAACCCTATATTTTGGAAGTCAGCAGTCCGGGACTCGGAAGAACGCTCAAGAAAGATAAGCATTTGGAGAAGAGCCTTGGTGCGCAAGTTGATTTGAAGACCTATCAGACGATTGATGGTCAAAAAGAACACGCAGGAGTGTTAAAATCATTTGATAAAGAAACAGTCGTGATTGTATCGGACGGAGAGGATAAGACATTCTCACGTGCCGATATTGCCGTTATCAAGTTGGCCTTTGATTTTTAATTGTTTCACAGTGACAAAAAACGATGTATTTTACATCATACACAATAGAAAAAGTATGCATAAAACGGAGGTAAGAGATGAACAAGGAATTAATGGAGGCTTTAAATATCTTGGAGAAAGAGAAGGAAATCAGCAAAGAGACGCTTTTTGAGGCGATTGAGAACTCGCTGATGACCGCATGCAAGAATCATTTTGGAAAGGCTGACAATGTCAAAGTTGAAATCGACCGCGAAACGTGTGATTTTTTGGTATATGCCGAGAAGGAAGTCGTTGCAACTAAGGAAGACGTGGAAGATGATGTTCTACAGATATCATTAGACGATGCACGTGAGACAGCTCCGGAAATCAATGTTGGAGATATGCTTCGCATCGAAATTAAATCCAAAGAATTCGGCAGAATCGCAACTCAGAATGCGAAGAATGTTATATTACAAAAAATTCGCGAAGAGGAGCGCAGCGTGGTTTATAATCAGTTCCACGCAAAAGAAAAAGATATAGTTACGGGCGTAGTACAGAGATATTTGGGACGCAACTTAAGTATCAACCTAGGTAAAGCAGATGCGGTTTTGAATGAGGCGGAGCAGGTTAAGGGTGAGCATTTCCGTCCGACTGATCGTATCAAAGTATACATTTTGGAAGTGAAGAGCACACCGAAGGGACCGCGAATTTTGGTTAGCCGTACCCATCCGGATTTCGTTAAGAGATTGTTTGAAGCGGAAGTTGCGGAGATTCGAGACGGCACGGTAGAAATCAAGGGAATTGCGAGAGAACCGGGTAGCAGAACCAAAATGACGGTGTATTCGCATAATCCGAACGTTGATGCAGTCGGTGCCTGTGTCGGTTTGAACGGAACGCGTGTCAATGCCATTGTTGATGAGCTCGGCGGAGAGAAGATTGATATCATCAACTGGGATGAGAATCCCGGCAATTTGATTCAGAATGCACTTTCACCCGCACAGATTGTTGCGGTATTTGCAGACCCCGAAGAAAAAACAGCGAAGGTTGTGGTTCCGGATTACCAGTTATCACTGGCAATCGGAAAAGAAGGGCAGAACGCAAGACTTGCAGCGAAACTGACAGGTTTCAAAATTGATATCAAGAGTGAGACGCAGGCGAAAGATGCCTACGGATTCAGATATGAAGATTACGATTTCGGTGATGAAGATGATGAGGAATATGAAGCGGAAACATACGAGTCGGAATCCTTGGAGACAGAGGATCGTATTGAGGAGTAATGCTTTTTGCCGCAGAACGGAAGGTGGAGAATGACAACCAAAAAGATTCCGATGCGCCAATGTGTCGGTTGTATGGAAATGAAGAACAAGAAAGAAATGATGCGTGTCATCAAGACCGAAAACGGAGAGATTTTTACGGATCTTACAGGCAAAAAGAACGGAAGGGGCGCATATGTGTGCATAAGTGCTGCATGTTTGCAAAAAGCTCGCAAGAACAAAGGCTTGGAGCGCTCTTTCAAAATGAATATTCCGGATACGGTGTATGAACAACTGGAAAGGGAGTTTGAGGAGAGTGAATCAAAAAGATAAAATATTCTCACTGCTCGGATTGGCCACCAGATCACGTAATGTTGTGAGTGGCGAATTTACGACGGAAAAAGCATTAAAAGCAGGAAACGCCAAACTGGTCATCATTGCAGAAGACGCTTCCGACAATACCAAGAAAATGTTTTCGGATATGTGCATTTTCAGAAAGGTGCCCATCTATTACTTCGGAACCAAAGAAGAACTTGGGCACTGTATGGGCAAAGAAATGCGATCGTCGCTTGCAATTACGGATGCCGGTTTTACGACATCCATTCAAAAGTATCTGGAAGGAACGGAAAATTATACGGAGGTAATTAAATGAATATAGGCGAACTGGCAAAGGAATTAAACGTATCGGGAAAAGATGTGGTAGGCTTTTTACAGGAAAAGGGTTACCCTTATAAAAGCACGCAGAAAATTCTCGATTCGGATACGGAAAGTTTGGTAAGAAAGGGATTTGGGGCTTCTGGAAAGAGCAAAGAGCAACCGAACAAAGCAGCAAAACCCGCGAAAACCGAGTCGCCCGTGCAAACGCAGAAACCGGAGAAACCGGTGAAGGCAGAACAACCTGTTAAGCAGAAGGATGCGGAGCAACCGATTGCAAAGAAAGCTGAAGAAGCACCCAAAAAGAAGAAAATTATTATTGTAGGTAATCCCCAAAACAGTAAGATTCCGGGCAATCGTCCCAATACGCCGAATAAAAGCGGAAATCAGAATCACGGGAATTATGGCAATAATTCGTACAACAATCAAAAGAGACCCCTTGGCAATACGCAACAGTTGATTCGTCCGATCACACCTCCTTCGCCGACACCGTCACGTACGATGGTAACGAGCCAGCCGGTAAGCAAACCGGTTGAAAAATCGATTCCGACACAGGAAAAGGTGACACCGGCAGAGAGTACGCCGACAGCACCGGTACAGGAGACGCAGGAACGTGTAAAACCTGCGGCACAGTTGACGGAGAGAACAGACTCTAATCAGGCAAGATCATACCAGAGCAGAAATGCCCAGGATTACAGAGAACGTCCACAGAATGACGGAAACCGCGGAAATCGCCCGCAAGGACAGGGGAATTATGGAAACAATAATCGCCCGCAAGGTCAAGGCGGCTACGGAAACAATAATCGTCCGCAAGGACAGGGCGGCTACGGAAACAATAATCGTCCGCAAGGACAGGGCGGATACGGAAATAACAACCGTCCGCAAGGACAGGGCGGATACGGGAACAACAACCGTCCGCAAGGACAGGGCGGATACGGAAATAACAGCCGTCCGCAAGGACAGGGTGGCTACGGAAACAACAACCGTCCGCAAGGACAGGGCGGCTACGGAAACAACAACCGTCCGCAAGGACAGGGCGGCTATGGGAACAACAACCGTCCGCAAGGACAGGGTGGTTATGGAAACAGACCACAGGGACAGGGTGGCTACGGAAACAGACCACAAGGTCAAGGCGGCTATGGACAGCAGAATCGTTCTTTCGACAACAGAGGCAACGGTACGGACAACAGATTCAAGAAGCCGGTTGGCAAAGGATTCGGTGAGACACCGATTACTGAGGTTGACAAGAAACACAACGACAACAGAAGTCGTTTGAATCAGGATAAAGATAAAAACAAACGCAAAGATAAGATTTATGAGGAAGAGGATTTCAAAGGCGGCAAATTAAAACCGGGCAGATTTATCAAACCGGAGAAACATGAAGAATCTGCAGTTGAAGAAATTAAGGTTATTACCGTTCCCGAAACCATCACCATCAAAGAACTTGCCGACAAGATGAAGATGCCGGCGGCTTCCATCATCAAGAAACTCTTTGTTCAGGGTGAGATTGTGACGGTGAATCAGGAAATTTCTTTTGAAAAAGCGGAAGAAATTGCGATTGACTATGAGATTATTTGTGAGAAAGAAATACCGATTAATGTCATCGAAGAGTTGTTGCGTGAGGACGATGAAGAAGCTGCGCAGATGACAGAACGTCCGCCTGTAATTTGTGTTATGGGTCACGTTGATCACGGTAAAACATCTTTGTTGGATGCAATTCGAAAGACACATGTAATTGACAGAGAAGCGGGCGGTATTACGCAGCACATCGGTGCTTATACGGTAAAATTAAATAACCGCAGCATTACATTCTTGGATACACCGGGACATGAGGCGTTTACTTCCATGCGTATGCGTGGTGCCAATGCGACAGATATCGCAATTTTGGTTATTGCTGCAGACGACGGTGTTATGCCGCAGACCAAGGAAGCCATCAACCATGCCAAGGCGGCAGGCGTTCAAATTATTGTTGCTGTGAATAAAGTGGATAGAATCGGTTATGATTTTAATGACAAGTCTAAAAAGATGGATTCCTATCCGAATATCAACAACTTGATGCGTGAGTTGGCGGAAGAGCATGAACTACTTGCCGAAGACTGGGGCGGAACCACCATTTTTGCACCGGTTTCAGCCAAAAAAGGTGAGGGTATTTCGGAACTTTTAGATATGATTCTGCTTTCGGCAGATATGTTGGAATTAAAAGCAAATGCAGACAGACGGGCAAGAGGTATGGTAATTGAAGCGGAACTTGATAAGGGACGCGGACCGGTTGCGACAATTTTGGTTCAAAAAGGAACGCTTCACGTAGGCGATTTCATTTCTGCCGGACCGAGCCATGGTAAGGTCAGAGCGATGATAGACGATAAGGGTAGAAGACTCAAAGAGGCTCCGCCTTCTACACCTGTAGAGATTCTGGGTCTGAACGATGTGCCCAATGCAGGAGAAATCTTCATTGCACATGACAATGACAAAGAAGCCAAGATGTTTGCAGATACATTTGTTGCACAGAATAAAGTGAAGTTGATTGATGATACCAAAGCGAAGATGTCACTCGATGACTTGTTCAGTCAAATTCAGGCGGGCAGTCTGAAAGAATTGAACATCATTGTTAAGGCAGATGTAAAGGGTAGTGTGGAAGCCGTTAAGCAGAGTCTTGTGAAGTTGTCGAACGAAGAAGTTGCCGTTAAGGTAATTCATGGCGGTGTCGGAACCATTAACGAGTCTGATGTAATTCTGGCAAGCGCAACCAAGGCAATCATCATCGGATTTAACGTACGACTCGACAATATGGCAAAGGCAACTGTAGAGCGTGAGGGCGTGGATGTTCGTTTGTACAGCGTCATCTACCAGGCTATCGAAGATGTGGAAGCAGCGATGAAGGGTATGCTTGATCCGATATTTGAAGAAAAAATCATCGGTCATGCGGAAGTTCGTCAGATATTCAAAGCATCCGCTATCGGTAATATCGCAGGTTCCTATGTGCTTGACGGTGTATTCCAGAGGAATGCGCAGATTCGTATTACACGCGAAGGCGAGCAAATTTATGAAGGTAAACTTTTATCGCTGAAGCGTTTCAAAGACGATGTCAAGGAAGTCAAAGCGGGCTTTGAATGCGGTCTTGTTTTTGAAGATTTCGACAAACTGCAGGAACTCGATTTGGTTGAGGCATTTATCATGGTAGAGGTACCGAGACAATGAGAAAGAACAGTATAAAAAATACAAGAATCAATCAAGAGGTTCAGCGGGTGCTTGCAGAGATTATCCGTTCGGATATCAAAGACCCGCGCCTTGACCCCATGACAAGTGTTGTGGCGGTTCAGGTTTCCCCTGATTTAAAGACCGGCAAAGCATATATCAGTGTATTGGGGAACGAAGAGGCACAACAGAATACCCTCAAAGCATTGCATAGCGCGGGCGGTTTCATTAGGAGCCAATTGGCAAAAAAGATTAATTTGCGGTATACGCCGGAAATCACTTTTGTTGTGGATCAATCCATTGAATATGGTGTTCACATGTCAAAACTGATTGATGACGTGAATGCGGGAGAGCATCAGTGATCAATATTTATGAAGAATGCAGGGAGTACAACAGAATCGGAATCAGCGGACACATCAAACCGGACGGCGATTGTATCGGTGCAGTTC
Organism: uncultured Lachnospiraceae bacterium; assembly: GCA_964389005.1. Lineage (GTDB taxonomy): Bacteria > Bacillota > Clostridia > Lachnospirales > Lachnospiraceae > CAYMCV01. The sequence goes on from CAYMCV010000047.1 coordinate 17,649, forward strand.
TGGCACTTTATCTATATCTCAATAAGAGATTACCGAATGCAGAGATTATCGCGTTTTCTGAAGAACCGGCTTCATGCTTTGCGTATATTCGGGGAATTGAACGATTCAATACCAATTTTGAAGTAAAAGAGGCGCCGGAACTGATGATTGCACTCGATACGGTCAGCGATCGCTTGGGTGGTGCGGAGAAGTATTTTCAAACTGCGCGCAAAACGATAAATATCGATCATCATATCAGCAATGCAAGCGGATGTGGAGATGTGAATTATGTTGATGCAGAGGCCAGTTCCACTAGCGAGTTGATATACAGACTGATTGAACCGGACTACATTGACCGAGAGATTGCGGAGGCACTTTATCTTGGAATTGTACATGATACGGGTGTTTTTCGC
>CAYMCV010000048.1:0-17942 GCA_964389005.1 uncultured Lachnospiraceae bacterium
TTAAATTATAAACATCTGCCAGTAGAGGACAAACAGTGCGATGACAATGAAGCAGGAAGTCGAGAAGGCGCTGGAGGATTATCTGAAGCAGTATCAAGATCATTTTTTGAATGATTTTGCGCCGTTTGATTCCATGAATCCGACATTGGAGAATATTACGGAGTTCTTTTTGAATCGAATGCAGGAAATACTGAATCGATTGGGATGGGTCATCTTCTGCATTGAAGTTGCGGAAACTCCGACGCGCTCCTATATTATTAGTTTGGTGGAGAACAGTGCAGAAGAACTGTTACGTCAACAAAATGCACCACAGGATGTGATTAACGAAGTTTTTAACGATTAAATCTACTACAAGGAGATTACAATGAGAACGAAGAAAACAATAATTGCTGTGATGGTATGTGTTGCAATGATTCTATTGAACGGTTGTGCGCTGGCGAATTATTTAGAGAAATCCAATAGCGCAAAGAGTGAGATGGAAAGAAAAGAAGCCGAGAAACAGCAGGAGTTGGAACAAATGTCAGAGAACGAGAGCGTATCGGATCAAACGGACGCGCAGGGCGATGCGAATGGTACATTTTTATCACAGGATTTTGACGGGAATGAGATTGACCAATCAATTTTTAGCAAAGCAGATGTAACGGTTGTCAATATCTGGGCGACCTATTGCGGTCCTTGTCTGGAAGAACTTCCGGATCTTGCGAATTTTGCCAATGATTACGAGGATGACGGTGTACAGGTGGTCGGAATTTGCGTAGATGTATATGATGAAGATTCATTGGCATATGCACAGGAACTGGCAATTTCTAGCGGTGTCAAATACACGAATCTGGTCGTCAATGACAGCCTGAATGAATGGTATGTAAAGAATGTGCAGTATGTACCGACAACAATTGTCGTAGATAGTGAGGGTAATATTCTGTCGGAGAACGTCGGAGGAATGGGCTATGAAGAGTTCGCGGGACTCGTTGAATAAACGTTCGTTACGCAGACCGGAGCGCAGAGATATGGCGGCGTTGTTACTGATTTTCTTTGGGGCAATGATCATTATTATCGGTGTCGATTCGGGTGAGGTGCAAATACTGTGGCAAAAAGCGATTCGCATCTGTTTGGAGTGTATCGGTATCGGCTAAAAGGAGTGCACAAACGTTGAAAAGAATCAAAGACAATATACGATTGTGGGTGCAGGTGTTGTTTAGTGCTCTCACAAACGGCTATGTGATTGGCTTTATCGAAGGAAAGGTATATTCCGGAAAACTGAAGCAAATGTGTGTGCCGGGGCTGAATTGCTATTCGTGCCCGGGCGCGCTTGGCTCCTGCCCGATTGGTTCTCTGCAGGCGGTGCTGGGGCACAGAAGCGGTCGTTTTCCTTTTTTTGTGGTCGGTTTCCTCATGGTTATCGGCGCGCTGTGTGGTCGTTTTGTGTGTGGTTGGCTGTGTCCGTTTGGATTGGTGCAGGACCTTTTATATCGCATCGGCGGTAAAAAATTAAAGAAACGAAAGAATTTGTGGGGACATCGATATCTAAAATATCTCAAATATGTGATTTTAGCGGTGTTTGTAGTAGCACTTCCAATCATTTCGATGAGACTTGGAGAGATCGGGGAACCATGGTTTTGCAAGTGGATTTGTCCTTCCGGAACGCTGATGGGAGGCGTACCGCTTATGATACTTGATGGGAAGGTGCGTGCCGCCGCAGGCGGACTTTTTATCATGAAAGTACTGATACTGGTGGGGATTTCGTTGCTGTCTGTCTGGGTGTATCGCCCGTTTTGCAAGTATCTGTGCCCACTGGGGGCAATTTACGGATGGTTCAATCCGATTGCGCTGAATCGGTATCATCTGGATGCAATGAAGTGCACACATTGCAAGACGTGTCGCGAAGTGTGTCCGATGGGCGTAGTTCCGGATGTAAAGCCAAACAGTGCGGAATGCATCCGTTGTCAAAAATGCATGAAAGCGTGTCCGACGGGCGCAATCACTTCTCTTATGAAAGAAAGAGCGTCATCATTTCCGGAAAAGGATGGTTGACATGGTGAATAATGTTCAAATGCAGCCCCTTTTCAGAGACATGGCAATGGAAAACATCCATTTTTAGTTGTTCTGGGGATACAACCGGGAAGTTTGACGAAAAAAACGAGAGAGCAAAAATGCTTTGGGATAGCGCTCGGAAGGATACAGTCGGGAAGTTTGACGAAAAAACTGTGTTTGACTAATTTTTCGAGATTTACAAATGTAAAACGAATTCATTTTTATATATAATTGAAATAGTGACACTACTGTCACCAGCTGATTGGGGCACAAATTCGTATTTTCGATTTTTGTGCCCCAAAATTTGGCGTTATGTCAACCACTTTTCTTGCCTAAAAATCCAATCCGGGGCACAAACTACAAACGAATCGGAAATGTACCCCAGATAATGCTAATTTTTAGCATTTTTATCAAATGTGAACAATGCAAAAGGGGTACAAAAATGAAAATTATTGAATTGTACCCCAAATTGTCAAATCTTCAATACTTATGTCAACCAAAATGAGATGTATGACCATAAAATGGGTACTTTGAGGATGTACCTAGCGTCCAGATGTTAGTAGCACCGGGATGTACGACCATAAAATGGGTACTTTGAGGATGTACCTAGCGTCCAGATGTTAGTAGCACCGGGATGTACGATAATAAAATGGGTAACAGACATATTAAGGTTTCAAGTATACACATGGCGTTCATGGTATTCTCCATAATCCATGCATCCTTTGCACTTGACACGATTTTGCTACACGCAGGGAAAATCCGATGAAGTTTGACTTCTTTGGATATAGTAGTAGGGTCTTTTCCTAAAGTAAGAACAATAGAGGAAAAAGTATTTCCTTGTTGAAGTTCTTAGATGATTTTAACCGGAATTTGGAAATTCACTTTACAAAAGTAATTCGTAATAAAGAAACAATAGAACTTCAAGCGTAGAAAATAATTTTTAGTCAACATATACAGTGCCTCGGCAGCGATGTCGTGGCACTTTTTTCGTGAAAAACATTGCCATCTATTCTGACTTAGAATAAAATAGTAGGCATGTAGAAGCAAAGGGGAATAAAAACGTGGATGCAGTAGCGATTGTAGTTTTATCAATTCTTATATTTCTTTTTCTTTTTTTAGCATATTACTATTCTTTATCTAAAAAAGAAAAGGAAAATCATCAAATTCAATTGAGAAGTGATTCCATTTTATGGCTGATATGGACAACGCCACCGATTTGGCAGTGGGTGGTTAGCGGGACTTCGCTTTTTCGATTGGCGGGACTGGCTTTGCTCGGAGCGCTTCTGTTGGTGTGGCTGCTCCTTTTCCAAAAGAAAGAGAGGAGTATGGCGATAGCAGAGGCCAAAAAGGCGTTGTTTCTGTATGTGCTCGGCATGATTTCACTTTCCACGGGCATGCTTTCCTATCTGTTTGCCGACCCGGCAAAAGAATATCCCACGGTGCAAATTATTTCATTTTTTGTTCTGACAGTTGTTGTTCTTGAAGCGATTACATTTGTATATAAAATGTACAAACAATCAAAATTGGAGAAACCGTCGGCAAGGAAATCAACAGAAGGAAAATCAACACAAGGGAAATCAATAAAAGGAAAACCAATACAAGGAAAATCAATAAAAGGAAAATCAACGCAAGAAGAATCGTCGTGTGAAAAATCATCAGCTGAAAAATCATCAACTGAGAAATCCGCAGCGAATAAAAAACTACATACGTCCACATCTACATCAAACCAATCTCCCGGGGAAGCGTCGGAACTTTTGGCGGAGAGGCCGTTCCAAAAAAGAGATATGGTTGCGCTGCTTGTAGTTATGGCATTATGGGGCGCAGTTGCTCTTTTCCGTCTCGGAAGTACGAATATGCCGGATACAGCTCGCGTAGTCGCGCCGGAAGAACAAGATGCAAGCGGAATCTTACTGGACTTGGGTACAAAACAGGATATTCAGGTGATTCAGGTTCATTTGGGGCGTCTCCCGCTTCGAATCATGACGGTATACTGCGTTTCGGAGGAAGACGGCGAATGGTTTCCCGCGAATAAAGACGCAGAGTTAACATACAGTTTTCGTTGGAATCCGCTCTGGGTATTGCAGAACACGCAATACATACGCATTCTGCCACAGGGCGACGAGGCGGAGATTCAAGAAATTTACATTACGAATAAGCAAGGGGAATATATTCTCCCGATCAATGCGGATGAATATCCGGAACTGTTTGATGAACAGGATTTTTATGATGAGAATCAGACCTCTTATGACCAAGCAATGTTTGATGAGATTTACTATGCCGGCAGTGCATTGGATTTCTTGCAAGGCCGACAAATGTATGAAATGACGCATCCGCCAATGGGTAAGATCCTGATTGCATTGGGTGTGTGGTTGTTCGGCGCCAATCCGTTCGGCTGGCGTATCGTATGTGCATTGTTTGGATTGGCACTGTTGCCGCTTTTTTACAGGCTTTTGTATCAGATGTTTCGAAATACCAGAATTGCATTGCTTGGAACCATTCTTCTTTCCTTGGATTTTATGCATTTTACGTTATCAAGAATCGGTACCATCGACGCAATTATTGCGTTCTTTGTGCTTGCAGTCTTTACCGTTTTGTGGGATATTCTGGCTTTGGCCAAAAAAGAACTGCAAAGCGCCGATCGTCTTTCCATCAAGATGAGAATACTGATATGTGCGGAAGCAATTCTGATGGGAATGGCGATTGCCACCAAGTGGACGGGCTTTTATGCCGCCGCAGGAAGCGCGGTGATATTCGTGATTTTTAGCTGTATGATGTACAAACAGTTCAAAAGGCAAAAAAGCGTCAAACGTTATCTGCGTGGGTTGATTTTGACGGGAATGTCGATGTTTGTATTGATTCCGCTCGGCATTTACACACTGTCTTTTGTTCCACAGACAATTGTTACGGGAACGGGGAATCCGTTTACGGTCATGTGGGAAAACTCGCTTTCTATGCTTTTTTATCATAGTACAATCGAGTTTATGCATTCATACAGCAGTCCGTGGTATACCTGGGGGTGGATGCAAACGCCACTGCTTGATGACGGCACGAATTTCGGAGACGGATGGGTCAGCATCATAGTTACTATGGGAAATCCGATACTTTGGTGGAGCGGACTGATTTCATTCGTTCATATGCTGTTTCGGACTGTTTTTCAGAAGGATAAAAGGGCCGGATTTTTGGCGGCGGCGTATTTGGCGATGTATGTACCGTGGTTTTTTGTCGAAAGAACCGTTTTTATCTATCAATATTATTGCAGCAGCATTTTTATGATCGGGATGTTGAGTTACAGCCTGGCGCTTATTGGCAAAAAACATCCGAAGCGGGTGGCGATTTTTTGCATTGCGACATTGGTCTGCTTCTTGCTGTTTTTCCCGATTTTATCGGGAATGAAAGTACCCGCGCAATATATCAACGTTGCATTGAAATGGCTAAGTACATGGAAATTCTTTGTGTAACGAATCGGGATTATGAGAATAAGGAACAAAGGGGTTGCCGATATGAAGAATAAACGAATTATGATAGAGGGACTGACGTATGCAGGAATGCTTTTTGCCGTCTGTATTGCGTGGCTGATTGTTCAGGGCTTCGGATTGCAGGGCAAAACAGGCATGATTCAGATTGCGATGGCGATATTGCTGGCGGGCGGACTGATTACGCTGCTTGTGCTGTGGCGAAGAAAGAAGCTGACTGCCGAAATCGGAATTGCGGTACTGATTTATATGGGGTGTGTGATGCGTATCGGTTATATGCTGTACACGCCGTTTGAAGTTCGAAGCCATGATTTGTTCGAAAATACTGTGGATTCCGACGGAAAGTCAGGGTATTTGCTGCGTTTGATGTTGGAACATAGACTGCCGGAAAGTAATGAACTTCAATTGTATCAACAACCGCTGTTTTATCTCCTGGGCGCTTTTTTTTCAAAAGTTTTGAATACAATATTGGGAAATCATGACGTATTCGGTCTTTTGGATGCGGCAAAAACGGTATCCTGCGTTGCTTCTTGCTGGACCATGCTAATTGCACGCAAACTTTTTGCCACGCTGGAAATATCCCCGAAAAGTACGGTTTATGGGATGATGCTTCTTTCTTTTACACCGGTGTTCTATCTGACAGGCGGAAGATTGGGGGAGAATGCGCTTGCGCTTCTTTTGATTGTCGCAGCCGTGCTGTATACATTGTATTGGGATAAAAATCCGAATTGGAAGCATACGTTGCTATTGGCGTTTCTCTATGGCTTTGGAATGATGACCAAAAGTTCGGTTGCCGTTCCGGCATTATTTACGCTTGTAATTTTTATCCGGAATATACATAAAAATAAATTATGGTCCAAAGAAAATTTGCGTCTGTATCTCAAAATCATTGTGTTCGGAATCATAAGTTTTCCGCTGGGATTATGGTTTTCTGTGCGTAATAAAGTACTGTTCGGGCAAGGACTGACATATGTCTTGGAACAGAATAAGGAATCTTCGCTTTATTGCGGAGCGATTTCACTCATGCAACGTTTTCTGATTCCGGATTTGCAAAATTTAGTTGACACTCCGTCTGCAAGTCCGTGGACCGATCATAATCTACCGGTTTATCTGCTCAAAACGGAGTTGTTCGGGGAGTTTACATATGAAGTGTGGGCAGTCTTACCGGTGCTTCTGCTATTCCTAAACCTATTGATTGCTTTGGCGGTACTTAAATACTTGGGGAAATTGCTATATCAATGCTACTGTAAAAAAGCTGCGAAAACAGAGTGGTTATTGCTAGGCGGGATGTTGCTTTTCGTAGGTTTTGCGGCGTATTCTTACTTGCGCTATCCGTTTGGATGCACGATGGATTTTCGTTATTATATGCCGATTACCGTCTGTAAGGCACTGATAATCGGGCACATGTTTGATGGGGAGAAGGGGGCGCTTGTTCGTATTACAGGTAAGATATGCGTGTTGTTTTGCTTTTTATCCTGTGTGATGTATTGCTTGATATAAGCGTATATTAATATAGTATTAAGATGGTAAAAATTAGAAGTGTACACTTGCGGGAAGCGGTTCAAAATGATATAATTTTAACATAGTGTAAATGAATTGGAGAGGAGAAAATCGGAATGAAGAGAGGAAGTACAAAGTGGATTTGCGCAGTGATGTTTTTGGTGCTGGCGGGGGTAACGGTTTGGTTCGGACGCTCTGCGAGTGCTGCCACATTAGAAGACAGCCAGGGTGCTTCGGTTAGTGCCATTGTGAAAAGTGTGGTGGCAGATCAAACGGTTTATACGTTAAGCAGTAATATCACGAATGGTCTGACGATTACTTTGGCAGATGGAGAGACTGCCATATTGAATGGAAATGGAAACACCGTTAGCGGACGAGATGCAACAACAGTGATTGGTGAAGTTGGCAATGGTTCTGCAGGCTTGACGGTGAATGGGAACGGGACATTAATTATTCGCAATATAACAATAAAAGGCGGGAAGAGTGCTGATAATATATACAACACTCCTTATCCGGGAGTTGTGGTATCGAATGAATGCAGCATCCGATTGGAGAGTGGTGTTCACATTCATGGAGGCGATGCAGGAACGTATAAACCTACCGATGGAGCTTTGGGAAATTCGGGAGGAGCCGGTATGGAATTCCTCGGGAATGATCTTTGGGTGACTGGAAGTGTAGTTTTCATCCAAGGTGGTAGAGGCGGAAACAACGGAAAAGGTGGAGATGCACTGTTATGGAGCGGACGTGTGTATGGGTATGAACAGAAGGCAGCTGTGTTAACTCCCGGCAATGGTGGAAGCGCAATGGTTTATGAACGCGGATTGATACAGGCAGGAGCTGCTGAGATTGATGATTTGGGAACTGTTACAATCAATCAAGTGGCCGGCGAGACCATTCTTTCGACTCGAAATCTTAGTTATAATACTGCATCAACAATATCCGATTTGGATACGTTACCGTTTACAACAATGGACGGTTATCGTTTCCTTGGTGTATATTCGGACGCAGCGCTGACGATACCAATTACAGTAATAAATTCAGAAACGGAAGTTGTTTACTATGCATTTGAAAGGGTAGCAAATTCGGGACCTGCAATTGTTGCAAATCGATTAAACTGCACTTTGAGAAATGCAATCATACAGTGTGAATACAGTACGCAGGGAGAGAACTGCCAAAAGGCATTTCTTGCGGTAATGCCGCAAGGCTGTGTGGAAGCTTTTGCATTTAATCTTTTATTACAGGAGAATGGAAGTTTTCAACCGGGCTATGCATTGCGAAACGGTCAGTTTGTAATGGAAATTCCGAAGGAATGGCAGAAGAAGGGAAGAACCTTTGCTTTAATCGGAGTGGATCGAAGCGGAAAGACCAAGATATTCACAGATGAAGATATCAGTGATGAAACGTTTACCACCTCACTGGACATAGAAGGTTATGCTTACTCGCTTATTTATTCTGATACGGATGCCATCCCTGCAAGCGGTAGATATGCGGTGCAGGCGGGAGACAGTTTGTCAAGGATTGCGCGTAAATTGCAGGTATCTATCAGCCATCTTGTAATCAAGAATAAACTTTCCAATCCCAATAAAATTCAAGTTGGGCAGGAGTTGTTTTATTAAATGTTACGTGGGGACGGGGCAAGTGTTCCAAAACAGTGATTGTTACATGGGGACGGGGCAAGTGTTCCAAAACTGTGATTGAAGAAAAGGACAAGAACAATGTTTTATCGGTCTTGTCCTTATTTTTAGCTATAGTATGGAATGCGGTTATAGCGATAACGCTTTGCGATGGGCTTTTCCGGTATCCAAGGTTACTGTTGGGAAAGGGGAGAAAGTGACAGAGCAGACTTGAAAAAAGGGAATTTGAGGGATATAATGAATCATGCGATTAAATAGGTATTTGGGAGGAAAGAAAATGAAAAAGAAAAATGCAAAATGGATTTGTGCAGTCATGCTATGTTTGTTGGCAGGGACAGCGGCATGGTTCGGGCGTTCTGCGAGTGCTGCTACATTGACGGACAGTGAGGGGAATACTTCGGTTGATGCAATTGTAGTGAGTGAGGTGGAAGGTCAGAAGGTATATACGTTAACAAGTGACATCACGAATGGTTTGATAATCACATTAGAGAATGGGGAAACTGCTATATTGGATGGAAATGGAAGGAGTGTTTCCGGACGAAACGCAACCACAAATGGATATGTAGTGGATTGTGAGGGGTCTGTTGGCTTGACAGTTAACGGGAACGGAACTTTGATTATACGAAATATTACAGTAACGGGTGGAAATAGTGCCTCGAATATATACAATGATTCTTATTCAGGAGCTACAGTATCGGATGGATGCAACATTCGATTGGAGAATAATGTTACCTTAAAAGGAGGCAGTGCGGGAGATTATCGTCCAACAACAATAGATCCCGGAAATTCGGGCGCTGCCGGTATGGTATTTGGGGGAAATTGTCTTTGGATTGCCGGAAGCGGTGTTACCATTCAGGGCAGCGACAGCAAAAGCAACGGATACGGCGGAAATGCATTGGAGTGGAGTGGACGAGTTTATCAGTATGAGCAGAATGCAGCAGCGTTAACTCCGGGAGTGGCAACTATGGAAGCCGGATATGGTTATGCATTGAAAGATAATGGTAAAGCAATGGGTTATGAATGCGGATTGTTACAGACAGGAAGTGTTAATTTTGATGATTTGGGATTTGAGACAAGTCCTGTTACAATCAAACAAGTAGCAGGCGAGAGTGTTCTCTCGACGCGAGACTTTAGATATATGGCATCGTCCACAATATCCGATTTGAATATGTTGCCATTTGCATCGTTGGAGGGGTATGATTTGATTGGCATATATTCGGATGCAGCATTGACGAATCCAATCGAAGCGATAGATATAGAAACTGAAGTTGTTTACTATGCGTTTAAGACAATTTCAGGAGGTGATCAGGGAGATGGAACAGCCGATGATCCTATAGCACCACCGAATGGGACTGCGCCAGTAACAAATAATAATCCGGGAACGGCAATTGTTACAAATCAGTTAAACTGCACTTTGAGCAATGCAATCATACAGTGTGAATACAGTACGCAGGGAGAGGAATGCAAAAAGGCATTTCTTGCGGCAATGCCGCAAGGCTGTAAGGGGGCTTTTACATTTAATCTTTTATTGCAGGAGAATGGAAGTTTTCAACCGAGCTATGCATTGCGAAACGGTCAGTTTGTAATGGAAATTCCGAAGGAATGGCAGAAGAAGGGAAGAACCTTTGCTTTAATCGGAGTGGATCGAAGCGGAAAGACCAAGATATTCACAGATGAAGATATCAGTGATGAAACGTTTACCACCTCACTGGACATAGAAGGTTATGCTTACTCGCTTATTTATTCTGATACGGATGCCATCCCTGCAAGCGGTAGATATGCGGTGCAGGCGGGAGACAGTTTGTCAAGGATTGCGCGTAAATTGCAGGTATCTATCAGCCATCTTGTAATCAAGAATAAACTTTCCAATCCCAATAAAATTCAAGTTGGGCAGGAGTTGTTTTATTAGATGTTACGTGGGGACGGGGCAAGTGTTCCAAAACTGTGAATGAAGAAAAGGACAAGATCAATGCTTTATCGGTCTTGTCCTTATTTTTAGCTATGGTATGGAATGCGGTTATAGCGATAACGCTTTGCGATGGGCTTTTATTTTCTTGATTGCCCAGTCGTAATGGCTGCCGGTGGTACTGATGAAGTAGGAACCGATGCAACTTGTTCCGACCCAGTCATATACGCCTTTGGCAAATAAATCTTCATTGCTTATGGTTTCGATTCTTTTCATCACTGCTTCGTGAGAGCGGCTTAACAATTCTCTTGCCTCGGGGAGGCTGATATTTTGGCAATTCTCCCAAAAAATTTGATTCATATCACCATAGGTTTTCCAGTTATAGCCCTCCATCAAGAAGGGCTTGCGGATTCCCTGTTGATTATTGTCAAGCCATTTTAGCAATAATTGATGCCATTCATAGAGGTGCATGATGACGTCGCGGACATTTTTATCTCTACGCCAATGCGCTTCTGTTTTTTTAGCGTCATTGGTAAAGTCGAATGGAGTTGAAAGTTCTTGTTCTGTCAAAGAATCAATTAATTGAGTTAGTTTCATAAATTCTTCGGTTGCTGATTTGATTAAGTCTTCCTTGTTTTGCGGTCTTGGCATGAACGTGCCCTCCTCTTTGTTGATTTTTATGTGATAAGTATACATGATACATGGGGACGGGGCAAGTGTTTCATTTTTGCAAAATCCTGTAGATGGTTGTACGTGAAATCCCGCACAAACGCGCAATCTGCGCTATATGGAGCCCTTCATGGGCAAAGCGTGAAATGAATCTGTTACGCTCGCATCTCGGGAGATTTTGAAATTGAGACGGATTTGAACAATGCGACAGGGCAGTGATGATTTGCATTGCCGTTTCATCCGGCATGAGGTGAGAATTCTGCGGAAGCGTTTGAGTCACTTCACAAAAATGTGTATGGAAATAGGTTAATAGTTTTCTCGGGGAGCCGGCAATTTTTACGGCAGGTTCCTTGTTTATTAGGTCATTTTTTTTACCATAGTATGCGCTACAACTACTCCAGTAGTAATCTGTCGCAAATGAGCAAATCCCAGCGCGGACGGGATTTTCATGGATGTATTGCATAACGCACAGAAAAGATTCGTCATTTTCAATGGGCTTACTGAAATAGCGATCCTGAAAAAGATGCCCAAAGCGCTGATATTTCGCATTATACCAATATACAAAGCGCGAGCCGAGACTTTGAAAAATCGTTTTCAGAGTGGCTTCGTCAGCCGCGAGCAGTAAATGGACGTGATTTCCCATGAGACAATACGCATACAGCGCAAACGGATACTTCGCCTGAACATCGGATAGAACAAACAAAAATTTCTGATAATCCGCATCTTCTTCAAAGAGTTGTTGCTGATTGATACTGCGTATGACAATGTGATAAATGCCGGAAGGGCTGATGATTCGAGGTTTTCTGGACATAGGGCCTCCTTCTTTGATGTTAAGATAAAATAGATGTGATGAACTAAGATAAGAAAATCATATCAACAGATAAAAGAAATTGCAAGATAAAAATAGAGTCAAATGTTGAAAAAAGGAAAAATGGGAAGAATAGTTTAAAAGCATAGGTTTATGGATGTAATACGCATAAATTTTATTTTATATTAGGTGAAAATACACATAATTCACTTGAAATACGCTTAAGTGAATACTATAATTAGGGGAAAGAGAAAGGAGTAGGCGAATGAGAGAATTTGATTATTCCAAATTAAGAAATAGTAAATGGGATTCTGAAATACTGGGGCTTGTAGCACAGATTCACGAATTTAAGGGTAGACAAGAACTGTATTTAAAAAAGAAACCTGCAACACTGGATAAATTGATAGAGATTGCAAAAGTTCAGAGCACAGAGGCTTCTAATAAGATCGAAGGAATTGTTACAACAAGTACAAGGGTGCAGCAACTTTGCAACAAAAAGACAACTCCTAGAAATAGAGATGAAGAAGAGATCATGGGATACAGAGATGTGCTAAATACGATTCATGAGAATTATGAGTATATTCCACTTCGGGATTCCTATGTTTTACAGTTGCATAGAGATTTATATCAATATTCTGAGAAAGCAATTGGAGGTAGATTCAAAAACACTCAGAATGTTATTGCGGAAACACATCCAGATGGAACACAGATAGTACTATTTACACCAATGGCACCATATGAGACTCCGGATGCGATTAAAACAATTTGTGAGAGCTTTAATCAAGTTTTAGATGCCTGTGATGTAGATCCGCTTGTTTTAATACCAGTTTTTATCAATGATTTTTTGTGTATTCATCCATTTAACGATGGCAATGGAAGAATGAGTCGCTTGATTACAACATTGCTCTTATATCGTTGTGGGTATGTGGTGGGAAGATACATTAGTTTAGAAAGCAAAATTGAAAAAACAAAAAGTAAGTATTATGAAGTGCTTAGAACGAGTGGAATCGGATGGCACGAAGAAAATAATGATTCAGCACCATTTATCAAGTATATTCTTGGAATTATTCTTTCAGCATATAGAGATTTTGAAAATAGAGTAGATATATTTGACGAAAAGCTTCCGGCTGTAGAGATGGTTCGAAAAGTTATTGAACAGAAAATCGGTAAGTTTACTAAGAGTGAAATTATGGAACTTATTCCTACCGTGTCAAAAGCATCTATAGAGAATTCATTGAAGAGTCTTGTAAATAAGGGTGTAATAGAGAGACATGGGCAGGGAAAGGCAACATTTTATACGAGGAAATAGTGAGAAAGAAATATTGGGCATAATGATGTTGAGTATGCAACGCCAACACAAAGCATTATCTATATTCCAGGCCCTAAAAAAAGAGATAAGAGAAAAACAAAGTATTCAACAATAACCCAGGAACCTTTGTAAAACAGGGCATTTCAGGGCAAAAAGGAGGAAAACGATGAGAAACGAAAATGATACACTTGCCCCGTCCCCATGTACCAGAATACTTTTTATCTGCCACGGCAATATTTGCAGAAGCACAATGGCTGAAAGTGTTTTCACACACATGGCGCAACAAAGGGGCATACTTTCACAGTTTGTGATTGCATCCGCAGCAACAAGTACCGAAGAAATCGGGAATCCACCGCATTACGGTACTGTTCGGAAGTTGCGGGAGAAACAGATTCCGTTGATTCCGCATTATGCAGTACAGATGACGCGCGAGGACTATCATAAATATGATTATTTAATTGGTATGGACACTGCAAATATCAGAAATATGACGCGAATAGCCGGCGGCGATCCGGAGCAAAAAATCCGAAAACTGTTGGATGGAACAGACACACCGCGGGATGTTGCAGACCCGTGGTATACCGGCGATTTTGAATCGACGTACCGAGACGTTGAGAAAGGCTGCCGTTTCCTGTTGGATGAATTTTTGTTACATGGGGACGGGGCAAGCGTATCATTTCGCAACACATTGTAACAAGGATTCAATCATTGAATAAAGAGAAAGCAGAAAGGGGAGGAAAAAATGGCAAGCGAAAGTGAAACACTTGCCCCGTCCCCATGTAACAAAATATTTAAAGAAAATCTTATCGTATATACACATTTTATGCTAAGTATGTTAAACTACCAATATATGCGAACGGATTCATTGTGAAGCCGAGAACGGAGGGAATTATGAAGAAGGAAGAATTAATTGAAACTGTAGCAGATACTGCATTTGTATCGACAGAAGAGTGTGAGAGAGTTCTCGTATCTTTTGAAAAGGTTTTTACGAGAGAAGTGAAAGCAAAAATAAAGAAATATCTAATCATTACCGGCAGTGTTGTTGCCTTTATCGGGATACTGGCAACTGTATTCTATTTTCTGGGCAAAAGGTGTAACTGTACCTGTATAAACGAGGAAGAATAGTAATGAAAGGGAATATCAAAAGTCATATATTACTGAAAGAATCAGTATCTTTTTTGGTAATGGCGTGTCTGACGATACAGATTGTCGGGTGTACGAATGTGACATCAGAAGAAAGCACTGTGGATGAGCCACCGACGTCTATGGAGCAGGTTAACCGGGATGTAACTGAACAGTTTTCGGAGGAAAAATCGGAAGATATCTCGGAGAAAATATCCGAAGAAGCGTCGATGGAAACACAGTCTGAGGAGGATATCGTTCCCACATTACAGACAGCAGATGAGATAAAAGAATATTATGTTGTAAACGGAAGCGTTTCAGACATTGTATACAGTTCGGTCGGTGAGTTACTTAAGTCCTTTGATTTCAAGAATAAGGAGTATTCTCTTTATAGTGTTATTGCGGAACTAAATCGATGCAACTTTCATTATTATGGACGAGATTCCAAACATAATTATTATGAGTCTTCCGATGATGATATGTTTTCTGACTATATTTTGACACTTGAAAGCGGAGATGTTCTGTATTTCACGGCATATAGGTCAAACAATGGGGAATCCATAGGGATACAACAGGCAAATGGTGAAGAACGGAATTATTTTTTATGGAAAGTAAATGATGATTGCAGTTATTCCACGCTTGCAAAGTGTTATCAAAAAATGAGTAAACCTACATTTCAAGAATATGATTTGGCTTCAGTAGCAGAAATGAGTCAGCGAACAGTTTATTTTATGAAGAATAATCTGTACGCGTTATACGGCCGTCAATTTGCTACCAAAGAATTGGATGCAATTTACAGAGCCTGTACTTGGTACACACCGAAGTACACTGCACAGGATTTCGATAAAGAGTGTAAAAAGTTATTTTCCGAAGAAGAGCAAAAATACTTAGAACAGTTGATTGCGAGAGAGCAAGAGTTAAAAAGCAAATCGCTTGCATCTAATGAATATCCCAAGCATGCCCTTTGTATTGTAAATGGTTCTTGGATGGATTGGGATAATGACGGTGTTGAAGAGCAGTTTTGGAAATGGGCAATTAACAAGCGCAATTATTTTTATGAAGGCATGGATGTCTATATAGGAGAAGAAGAGGGCGATTCGATGCAATATCAGAAATTTTCCTATATAGGTGAGAACGTGCGGGACAAAGTGTGTATTGCGTCAGTAGAAGGTCAATCGATTATAGGCATTATTTTGGACAATGGATCGAGTGATGATGAAGCGAATACTTTGTTTCGTTACTCTGACAGCGGTATTGTCGAGAACAGAACTTTTTATTGTGATATTGATGATGTATTGTTTTTCCAAGATAAAGTGTGCGTAGCGGCGAACGCTTGTAAACTGCAACAGGAAAATATTTATCTGGACTATATTTTTGACGCAGATGGGAATTTACAAATATCAGAGAAGGATTTTTATGAGTATACCGGAAATGAAGTTACGGCATTGATGGATGTTCCGCTACTTACATCGCCAAACGGTACAGAATTGATTACAACGATACAAACCGGCAACACGGCAATCATTGTCGGCGGCGATCATGGTGATTGGGTATATCTTCGCGATAATCTGACAGGACTGGAAGGATGGCTGAAATCCGAAGAATTCTGTGAGTGCACATTCCCGGATGGGACAGTCTACTACGCTGATAGCGTTTTTACCGGACTGTTACCGTTTGTTGGATAAATACATACAAATCAGAAAAGGTATCTGTTTATTGTGACAGATACCTTTTGCTTCATTTCATTGATGATACTATTTCTTGGAATACATTGCTCTCTTACGTATTGTCGGATCCAGAATCTTCTTACGAATTCTCAGATGCTGTGGCGTAACCTCCAACAGCTCATCCGTATCGATGAAGTCCAGTGCCTGCTCCAAACTCAAAATCTTCGGCGGTGTCAAACGAAGTGCTTCGTCAGCGCCTGAAGAACGCGTGTTGGTCAACTGTTTTCTCTTGCAGACATTGATTTCAATGTCCTCATTCTTGGCATTCTCACCGATAACCATGCCGGCATAGACGGCTTCACCCGCACCGATAAACAGATTACCGCGTTCTTGCGCATTGAACAGCCCGTAAGTAATGGACTCACCGCTTTCATATGCAATCAGGGAACCTTGTTTACGATACTGAATTTCCCCTTTAAAAGGTCCATATCCGTTAAAAACACTGTTCATAATTCCGTTACCTTTGGTGTCGGTTAAAAATTCTCCTCGATAACCAATCAAACCGCGGGAAGGAATGGAAAATTCCAATCTGGTATATCCGCCGGAAGCACTTCCCATATTGAGAAGTTCTCCTTTTCTGCGGCTTAGTTTTTCAATAATTGCGCCCGAGAACTCGTCCGGCACATCCACATAAGTCAATTCCATGGGCTCAAGCAACTTGCCTTTTTCATCCTTTTTATAAAGAACCTCAGCTTTGCTGACGGCAAATTCATACCCTTCACGACGCATATTCTCAATTAAAACGGAGAGATGCAATTCACCGCGGCCGGAAACCTTAAAAGCCTCGGTGGTTTCGGTATCTTCAACGCGGAGCGAGACATCTGTATTCAATTCGCGATATAAGCGGTCGCGTAGATGGCGGCTGGTAACGTATTTTCCTTCTTTTCCTGCAAGAGGAGAGTCATTTACGATAAAATGCATTGCGATTGTAGGCTCAGAAATCTTCTGAAACAATATGGGTTCCGGAGATTCCGGTGAACAGAGCGTATCCCCGATATGGATATCGGAAATACCCGAAATCGCAACAATGGAACCAATGGTTGCTTCTGTCACATCCACTTTGGACAAACCGTCAAATTCATATAATTTGCTGATTTTAACCTTACGCTGTTTTTCGGGTTCGTGAGCATTGACAATGACAACCTCTTGGTTGACTTTGACACTGCCGTTATCAACTTTGCCGACACCGATACGGCCGACATATTCGTTATAATCGATGGTACTGATCAATATCTGCGTACCTGCGTCCGGATCGCCTTCCGGTGCGGGAATACGCTCCAGGATGGTTTCAAAGAGCGGAACCATATTAACCGGCTCATCCGCAAGATCTGTGACAGCGGTACCGGTTTTGGCGGATGCAAAGATAAAAGGACAATCAAGTTGTTTATCATCCGCATCCAAATCTAAAAATAACTCCAAGACTTCATCCACAACTTCGGCAGGACGCGCCTCCGGGCGATCGACCTTATTGATGCAGACGATGACGGGAAGTTTCAATTCCATTGCTTTACGCAGTACGAACTTCGTCTGCGGCATCGCGCCTTCAAAGGCATCTACTACCAAAATGACACCGTTTACCATTTTTAGCACACGTTCGACTTCACCGCCGAAATCCGCATGCCCCGGGGTGTCAATGATGTTGATTTTGGTTCCTTTATATGTGACTGCTGTGTTTTTAGATAAAATCGTTATCCCGCGTTCACGCTCAATGTCGTTGGAATCCATGACACGCTCCGCAACCTCCTGATTGTCGCGGAAAACAC
>CAYMCV010000049.1:0-17941 GCA_964389005.1 uncultured Lachnospiraceae bacterium
GGAATGTAAGCAGAGATCAGAATGGTAACCAAACTAACAATGACGGCAATTATAATTGCAATCCACGAAATGTGCAGATTTAGAGGCACACCGTCGTAGATAATGCTTTGGAATCGATTCGCCACGAAAAGCAGTACACCTCCTATGCTAAAAATTCCGAGAATCAGTCCGATGGGAATTCCGATAGCACCGATGCAGAGACCTTCAAACAATACAGATTTGCGTAACTGCCTCGGTGTGGCACCGACCGATGCAAGAATGCCAAACTGTCGCATGCGCTCGCTTAATGAGATTGAAAATGCGTTATAAATCAAAAAGATGGAGCCGACCATAATGATTGCAATGACAACAATACCGATGGTATAGAGAAGCGTTGTAAACAGTGTGTCTTCCGACAATCCATAGAAACGAAGTATATAGTCGTTGACACAGTAGTCATCGGTTCCGGTCGTTTTAAGGTAACTGTGTAGCGAAAACGGGTTCTTAAGAGCGACAAGCAACGTGGAATCGAGAACTTTGTCGTTGTATTTGGTGATGACGGTATAACCGGGCGCCGTGTATTCTTCGAAACTCGGACGTCTGAAGACTCCGACAATGTGATATGTCTTGGTCTCTGTAATCGCCAAAACCTCCTGTGTATTGTAGGGATTGTGCTGATTTAACGTCTGCCCGTTAAGCGTGCGAATACCGATAGGCAGCGTCAGCGTATCGCCGAGTTCGTAAGTCACCCCGCCGTTCGAAGCAATGCGGGCGGAGATGATGACTTCTGTTTCGTCTGCCGGAAGTCGTCCCATAATGAGGTCGACAGGACAGTCGTCAAGCGATTCGTCGTCAACGCCGTTTACAAACAGATAAGGTTTATCGGGATTCGTACAGCCCGGCAATAGGGCATAGCCAAGATTTGCAAGTTTCAATGTGTTTGCGACGCGTCGGTTGTCCTGCTGTTCTTCGACAAACGTAGAGTCGGCAGCAGAGAAAGCAACATGCCAAAGCCCGTATTTTTGCGCGGCACCGTTGGCCATGTAGGTAAGAAGTGAGGCACCGAAAGTCAGAACCGCGGTAATCATCGCAGACGACAGAACGACACCGATAATGGTGACAATGGTACGGGTCTTGTTCTTTTTTAGGCCCTGCAATGCAACTTTGTTAAAAATATTCATGCTCTGCCCACCTGCCTTTCATCGCGGACAACTTTTCCGTCGGCAATACCGATGATTCTGTCTGCCTGAAGCGCAATGTTTTCATCGTGTGTAACAATGATCAACGTCTGGTGGTACATATTGTGACTTTCTTTGAGCAAACGAATGATTTCACGGCCGTTTTTACTGTCCAAACTACCGGTCGGTTCATCGGCAAGAACGACTGCCGGTGCATTCATCAGCGCACGGCCGATGGCAACACGTTGCTGCTGACCGCCGGATAACTGATTGGGGAGATGCGTTTTGCGATCAGCTAAGCCGAGCAAATCAAGAAGGTCTTGCAAGCGTTCTTCATTGACCTTTCGCTTGTCCATGAGAATGGGAAGGGTGATATTTTCTACGACGTTCAACGTCGGAATTAAGTTGTGAAACTGATAAATCAGTCCGACCTGACGCCTCCGAAAAATCGCAAGTTTCTCAGTGCTTTGTGCATAGACATCCTGTCCTTCGAGAAAGATTTTGCCGGAAGTCGGAACATCAACGCCCGCAATTGTGTGTAGAAGTGTGGATTTACCCGAGCCGGAAGTACCGATGATGGCTGTAAATTCACCTTTTTCAACAGTTAATGAAATATGATCGAGTGCGGTAACCGCATTCTCGTTTTTCCCGTATACTTTGCACAGATCTTCGATTTTGAGGAATTCCATGATGTGAGCCTCCTTTGTGTTGGGTTGTAGGTTAGCTACATCTTAACGTATGTTGCTGACATCTTCGTGACTTTTTGGTGAGAGAATCGTCACTTTGGGAAACGTATGATAAAAAGTGCACCGCCTGCGGGGTGATTTTTAGCCGTGATGGTACCGCCCTGTCGCATGATGACCATGCGGCTTAGCGCCAATCCGATTCCGTAACCGGTTGCATTTGAGTGCTTACTGCGATAAAAACGCTCAAAAATATGCGGCAGGTCTTCCGGCATAAAACCGTGCCCGCTGTCGTGGATGGTCAACTCTGTAAAAAGCATGGTGTCCGTACAGGAAATGTCAATTTCACCGTGTTCACCAATCGATTCCATGCAATTTTTAAGGATATTCTGCAGAGCCTCCGCAAGCCAGTTGGCATCGCAGGCAAGCAAGAGATCGTTCGGGACATCAATATCGAGACGAATGTCGTGAAGCTCCATTGAAATAAGCAGCGGATGTGCTGCGCGTGAAATCAGCTCCGCGAGGGAGACGGGCGCGAGAGTGAAGGCAACGAGGCTCGCGTCGAGACGCGAAATCTTTAGGAGCGAAGTCAAAAGCCAATCCATCTGCGTCAAAAGGGTATCGGTTTCGCGCAGAAGCGATGCGCGTTCGGCTTCGTCCGTGGTGTTTTCCAAAAGCGACAAGATTAAATTGACAGAGGTCAGCGGCGTGCGCAGCTGGTGTGCAACATCTGCAAGCGATTCCGCCAGCAGCTTTTTCTCATCGAGGAGCTTGTCATTCTGTTCGCGAATGCGCTGCGTCATCTTGGTAATTTCACTTTGTAATATGGAAAGTTCACCTTCGGCGGAGTCGCTGATATAGATGTGGTCAGCCTTGTGAAGAACAAGGTCGATCTGCTCGGAAATTTTTTGCAGACTTTTGTAGCGCTGTTTGGTAAAAAGGATAAAAACGACGATATAAACGACGGCGGAGCAAAGCGCAAGGAAACCCGCGCCGGGATGAATTAAGAATCCGACAAACGTAGTAACTATTGCGATGCCAATCAGAATCGCCAGAAAAATGCGAATTTCTCTGTTACGAAGCATGTGAGTCCCCCAATCTGTATCCGGTACCGCGGACGGTCAGAATGATGGTCGGATTGGTCGGATCGTCTTCAATCTTCTCACGCAGTCGTTTGATGTAGACCGTGAGTGTGTTGTCGTTAACGTATTCGCCTGCCGCATCCCACAACTCGTCCAAAAGTTTTTCGCGGGTTAGGATGGATTTCGGGTTGTTGATAAAAACCAGAAGCAGACGATATTCGAGTGCGGATAAGAAAACGTCCGTGCCGCTTTTTTGCACCACGCTGCTTGCGGTATCAACGCTTAAGTGATCGATTCGAAAAACCGAGGGCGTGCGCTCGCTTTTGCGGAGTGCCGTTTGGATGCGTGCAATCAGTTCACGCGGTCGAAACGGTTTGGTAATGTAGTCGTCGGCACCCATATTCAGTCCGGTGACGACACTTGATTCATCTCCCGAAGCCGTCAAAAACAGAACGGGTATGTCTTGCGCGGATTTGATTTCCGTACACAAGCTGTAACCGTTTCCGTCGGGCAATGCAATATCAAGCAACGCAAGGTCAAATCTGTGTGCACAAAGCGCATCGAGTGCGTCTTTTTTGGTTGACGCATGGATTACATCGAAGCCTTCCGCGCGAAGCAGAAGAACGAGATTTTTGGCAATGGCTTTGTCATCTTCCACCAGAAATAAGCGTTTCATGGGCGCTCCTTTCGACAATTGATAACTTTAGTATAGTATTTTTATAGGAAACGCACAACCGGAAATGAAAATATTTGACACTTATGTTACGTCATGGTTATAATTGTTAGATGAAGCAAAACGTGCGATTATCGACACGATACGCTTCGGAACGGACTTAAAAATCATGATATATCAGATAAAAGAAGCCATCATAGGATTTCCGGGGTGCGTACTGCTTGACCGGGTATCGATGGAAATCAGAAACACAGAAAAAATATGTATTGTCGGCAGAAACGGATGCGGCAAAACCACCTTGTTAAAAGTCATTGCCGGAAGACATGAAACGAGCAACTTAGACAGCGACGAGGTTTTTGGCATACTGAAATCAAAGTCATTGCGTATCGGATATTTAGAGCAGATGAGTTTTTCGGATGAGAGCAAGACGGTGCGCGAAGAATTGATGAATGCCAATCCGGATTTGTCGGCGTTAAGAAGGAAACTTGCGACGTTAACCGAAACGCTGGAGCATGATACCTCGACACAGGTGATTACGGAATACACGAATGCCACAGAGCGCTTTGAGGCGATGGGTGGCTATTCCTATACATCGGAAATGGAGCAGATGTTTACACGATTCGGCTTTGCGATTCAGGACATGGAGCGCACGCTGAATACATTTTCCGGAGGGCAGAAGACGAAGATTGCGTTTGCAAAGCTCCTGCTTAGCAAACCGGACGTCTGTCTTTTGGATGAACCGACGAACCATTTGGATTTACCGACCATCGAGTGGTTGGAAGGATATCTCAAATCGTACAAGCATGCGGTTGTAATTGTATCGCATGACCGTATGTTTTTGGATCGGATTGCGGATGTTACTTACGAAATCGAGTATCGTCAGATGAAACGTTATGTCGGCAATTATACCGATTTTATGAGGCAAAAACAGCTTGATTACGAGAAACAGTGCCGCGACTATGAAGCGCAGCAAAAAGAAATCGAGCGTCTGACGTTATTCATTGAGAAGTGGAAGAACACGCCGACCAAGGTTGCCATGACGCGGTCGAAGAAAATGCAGATTGAGCATATGGTCAAGATTCCGAAGCCCATACATTTTGATACGAAGCCGATGCATAATAAGTTCCAGCCCGCCGTCAAGAGTGGTTCTGAGGTTTTACAGGTGAAGAAAATCAAACTCGGCTATACGGAGGAACTGGCGGAGGTCAGTTTCGAGTTGAGACGCGGACAACATCTTGCCGTGCTTGGAGAGAACGGACGCGGAAAGTCAACTTTGTTGAAGACAATCGTGGGGCAAATTTCCGCATACAATCAGGCGGATGGTGACGGAAGAATTGTTTTCGGAAAAGACGTGGATTGGGCATACTTTGATCAGGAACTTTTGAACTTAGACGAGCACAAGACGGTCATCGAGGAGTTGTGGGATGCATATCCTCGTTTGGAACAGACCGAGATTCGTACAATACTCGGGAATTTCCTTTTTTCCGGGGAGGAAGTGTATAAGCCGGTCAAGCAATTATCGGGTGGCGAACGTGTACGCTTATCGCTTGCGAAACTCATGCGTAAACAGGCCAATCTGTTGATTCTCGACGAGCCGACGAATCATCTCGATATGATTGGGAAGGAAGCGTTGGAATCGATACTGAAGACCTATCAGGGAACCGTGTTGTTCGTTTCGCATGACAGATATTTTGTGAAGTCCATCGCGAACTGTTTGCTGATATTCGAGAACGGTAAGGTTGATTTTTATCCGGATGATTATGTGACCTATCTCGAAAAATGTGAGGAAAAGCAGAAGCAGGCGCAGGAGCAATCATTTACCGATGATAGAAAAGTACAGGCAGGGCCGAAAAAGGCTACAAGCGCAGTACAATTGGACCGAGAGGCACAAAAAGAACAACAGCGACGAAAACAACGGCTTGCGCGTATTGAGGATGAGATAGCAAAGCAGGAAGAGGTCGTTGCGAAGTGGAAGGCAAGGTTTGAAGATCCGGAGATTGCCGCGGATTATGCGGAATTGGACGAAGTTCATAAAAGAATTGTTGAGGAAGAAGAGAAACTGAATACACTGTATCTTGAGTGGTCCGGTTTGGTTTAGAGAGGAAATGCAAAATGGGTGAAGTGCAGACCAAAAAAAGAGAGGCAAACCTTGAGTTGCTGCGCATTCTTGCCATGCTGATGGTGGTTACGTTACACTGTCTCGGAAAAGGGGGCGCAACAACGCCGTATGCGAACGGAGTCACACCGAATTTCCTTATTGCATGGGGATTGGAGGCACTTGGTATCGTCGCGGTCAATATCTATGTTTTGCTGAGCGGCTATTTTCTCGTGACGGCGCAGTTTCGGATTGAGAAGTGTTTGAAACTATGGTTACAGATATTCTTTTATTCTGCCGGTATTTGGGTTCTGTTTTCTCTGCTTGGTCGCGTTCCCGGCGATTTGCAGAATTCATACTACAAATTCATGGTGTTTGCGCCGATTACATCACAGCACTACTGGTTTGCGACGACATATTTCATTTTTTACTGTATTTCACCGTTTTTGGCATTGCTGGCTCGTAAAATGAGTAAAAAGCAACTATTAACATGTATTGTTGTACTGATGCTTTTCTTCTCCAACGTATGGCGCGCATTGTTACCGATGTCGTCGCCTGTCGATGACAGGGGCTATGGGATTGCATGGTTTGTATGCCTGTTTTTTGTTGCTGCATATCTGCGATTGTATGCGCCGAAAGAGGGAAAGGCGTGGAAGTATTTCTTGATGTATGTTGCCGCGGCGGCAGCGATTTTCTTGTCTATGTTGTTGATTGGTCAGATTGCCGTTTCCACCGGTCGATTCGAGAAGTTCATATCGATTTTTTATGATTACAATTCGCCGCTTACGATTATTGCGGCAATCGCTTTGTTTCTTGCGTTTCGTTATGTGAAGATTTCCGGGAAAATATTGACAAACGTCATTATAAAAATTGCAGGGCTGACTTTCGGCGTGTATTTGTTGCATGAACACCTACTGTTGCGCTCATTGTGGGTTGATTTCTGGAAAATCAATACATTTGTAGAATCACCGTGGTTTTTGCCGGTATGCATCGGTGTTGTATTGGCGGTGTTTGCCGCAGGCTGTCTGATTGAGTGGCTACGTCAGTTGCTTTTTAACTTGGTCTATAAATGCAAGCCATACCGCGCGGTAATGAAGCGTATTTCAAAGATTGATTTACGTTTTAACGGTGCTTTGGAGGAGTCAAATGAAGATAAAAGATAAAAAGCAATGCCTTTGTACATGGATATTCGGGAGTATTCTGTTCCTGCTTCCGTTCCTGCATGTCAACACCGGCATTGAGATTGCGGACGTCGGATACAATCTGGCGAATTACGAATACATGTCTGAAATGAATCCGATGTGGCGTATCGCGACGCTTCTGGCCAATTTGGTCGGAACCGCTTTTACCTATTTGCCCTTCGGTCATACCATGGTGGGGATGAACTTCTATTGTATGGCGTTGCTTGGCGGCTTTGCGCTGTTCTCTTTTATGGTACTTAAGAAAGTCTTTCCGGCATGGAGTGTTTTCGTGGGAGAACTGATTGCGATTGGATTCTGTTGGAGTCCCAAGGTGGTGCTGTATCATTATCTGTCGTATTACTTGTTCGGCATTGCGGCGATTTTGCTTGTGAGTGGTCTCAAAAACGAGAAAAAGAGCCGTCTGCTTATGGCGGGAGTGGTGCTCGGACTGAATGTGTTTGTCAGATTCCCGAATATTGTCGAGTGTGCATTGATTGTCGTGGTGGTTTATGATGCGGTGTTAAATCATCGGCGCATGCGGCAGTTCTTTGCCAATGTCGGCTGGTGTGTGCTGGGATTCGTGGGTATGTTTCTCGTTGGATTCGGGATGATTGAGTTGATATTCGGCGGCGGTTCGTATGTCGGTATGATACGGGATTTGTTCGGCATGACCGAGGAGGCGACCGGATATACGCCGATGGCAATGGTTGAGACGATTTTTAGAGATTATCTTCAGTATATACAGTATTTCTTGTGGTTCGTGTTGCTGACGGGGATTGGATATGTCTGCTGGGGGTTTCTTAAGAAAAAGTGGGCGAAGATACTCTACGTTTGTCTTTACGGTGTCGGATTCCTGGTGATTCTGCGCGTTTACTATTATTACGGTGTGCTGAATCTGCATTACAATGAATATGTCTCGATGTATGTATGGGGTGTATGCATCCTTTTACTGGCGATTGTAATTGCAATAATTACGATTGTGAAGAAAGGTGTTGACAAGACGCAAAAACTTCTTGCGCTTTCCGTATTGACAATCATTTTTATCACGCCAATCGGGAGCAATAACGGATTGTATACCGCGATGAACAATCTCTTTCTAGTAGCACCGTTTGTCATCGGAAGTCTCAGGCTTGATTGGACGGATATTATGCATCGATTCCAAACAAGAAGCGGGAAGCTATGGGTACACGAGAGGCTGCCGTTGCAGGTGGGATGTGTCTTGTTGTGCGGTGTGGTTTTATTGCAAAGCAGTCTTTTCGGACTGGTGTTTACGTTCCGTGACACGGGATTTTTTAGCAATATGACAACTGTAGAGGGAAATGCGGTACTGCGTGGAATGCGGACAAATCCGGAGAACGCGCGGCAACTTTCGGAATTGGCTGCCTATATCAACGACAATGGGCTCAAAGGCAGGGAAACCGTATTCTTCGGACATCTTGCAATGGTTTCTTATGCCATGGAACTGCCGTGTGCGATTACGCATACGTGGCCGTCGATTGATTCTTATCCGACGGAAGAATTTGTAAGTGAGTTATATCGACTTGACGGAACGCAAATTGTGGTGTATGAGGCGAATTATTACGGGGACTTATTAACAAAAGATACCAATCTGATTGAGAACCAAAAGGAACTTGCGATTGCTTTCTTTTTACAGGGACATGGATATCGTGAGATGTTTCGAAACGATAAGTATGTCGTATGTATGTGTGAGGCGGAATCCATACTTGCGGGAAGGTAAGGGCTGAGATGAGAAAAAGATTATCGGTGATATGTCTTTTGTTTATGACGCTTGGAATGGCAGGGTGCGATGAGAAAGAAACACAGCTTGTTATGGCGACGAACGCGGAGTTTCCTCCATACGAGTATTACGACGGAGAGACAATTGTAGGAATCGATGTGGAGATTGCACAGGCGATTGCAGATGAAATGGGAAGAGAACTGGTCATTCATGATATGGAGTTTGACGCTATTCTTAGCGCGGTTGATTCGGGAGAAGCGGATATCGGGGCAGCAGGATTGACGATTCGTGAGGATCGTCTGAAGATTGTTGATTTTACCGTTCCCTACACCACGGCGACGCAGGTTATCATTGTGAATGCAGACAGCACCGTTGGCGGAATCAGCGATTTGAACGGAATGAAGATCGGTGTGCAATTGGCAACGACAGGGGATTTCTATGCAAAACAAATCATGGATTCCACAGTCAAGCGTTACGATAAGGGAGATGAAGCCGTGCAGGCATTGCTTGCGGGTGGAGTGGATGCCGTCATGATTGATGATGAGCCGGCGAAAGTTTTCGTACAACAATACGAGGGTATTCGAATCATTGACGAGGCATATACCGAGGAAGAATATGCGCTTGCGGTCGCAAAGAATGATGATGCGTTACTTACGGAGGTCAACGCCGCCATCACGAAGTTAAAAGAATCGGGCAAATTACAGGAGATTATCGATCGATATATTTCGGCGGAATAAATAAGACCGGGCACTCATAAGGTGTCGGTCATTTAAGTAAATAAGAATGCCGGTCACCCTGTTCTTCGGGTAACCGGCACTTTCTATATACTTCTTACATTTACATCTTCGCGGGGTCCATCGTAACGATGGTTCCGTCTTCATTGTAATGAATCTCAACATATTTCACGCAACGTCTGTGGTTGATACCGCCTGACAGTGAAGCATCATGATAGAACATATACCATTTTCCTTTGTACTCAAGGATGGAATGGTGTGTCGTCCAACCGATGACGGGCTCCATGATTCTGCCACGATAGGTAAACGGTCCTTTGGGGTCTGTTCCGGTCGCATACACGATATAATGGGTGGTACCTGTTGAGTAAGATAAGTAATAAAGTCCGTTGTACTTATGCATCCAAGGTCCTTCAAAATATCTGCGGTCTTCATCGCCTGCGGTAATCGGATTGCCGTTCTCGTCAAGAATCGTTATTTCCTGCGGATCCTCAATAAATGAAAGACAATCGTCGCTCAACTGTGCAACTCTGGGTCCGAGTGCCTTCTCATTGCCTGAAGGTCCCTGCTCATCAGCCTTGAATGTGCCGGTTTGCCACTTCTCAAGCTGACCGCCCCACAAACCTCCAAAGTACACATATGCCTTGCCGTCATCATCCAACAAAACTGCCGGATCGATGCTGTAACTGCCTTTGATATAGTTGTCTTCCGGCTTAAAAGGACCTACCGGGGAATCGCTTGTGGCAATACCGATATGGAAGTTGCCTTCCTTGTCTCTTGCAGGAAAGAACAAATAATAGGTGTTATTCTTATACAGAACATCCGGTGCCCACATCTGTTTGCTGACCCAAGGAATATTCTTGCAGTGCAGTGCCTCACCGTTGTCGATGCAGGGTGCATCGATGTCGTCCATGGAGAGAACATGATAGTCTTCCATCTGATATTCGTCGCCCTCGTCATTGTCTTCGCCGTCGTGAGCCAAGTCATGTGACGGATAAATATAGAGTTTACCGTCAAACACATGCGCAGAAGGGTCTGCGGTAAAAATGTTTGTAACAAGCGGCGTATTCGGTTTCGATTGATTTGCCATAATAAGTACCTCCCAATAGTAGTAGAATTTCGTATTTCTATTTTAACAGACAACCATTTAAAAGTCACTCTAAAAATTGCTTGTTTTGTACTAAAAGTTGCTTATACACAAGAAAAGTTCCTTTTACCTATCGTATGTTTATGTTAAGATGAGAAGGAAGATGGCGACATCGAGATACGGAGGCAGCATATGCTAAAAATTTTTTTGGTGGAAGATGAATTTGTGGTGCGTGAAGGAATCAAGAATAATATTGATTGGAAAGCGCATGGGTATGATTTTTGCGGAGAAGCCGGAGACGGCGAGCAGGCATTTCCCATGATTCAGAAGTTAAAACCGGACATCGTCATAACGGATATCAAGATGCCGTTTATGGACGGACTGGCTTTGAGCAAATTGATCAAAAAAGAACTTCCTTGGACGGAAATCATTATTCTGTCCGGTTATGCGGAATTTGAATATGCCAAGCAGGGAATCAAAATCGGCGTTGCCGAATATATTTCCAAGCCCATCAGCGGTGAGGAATTGATCAAAGAAGTCGACATTGTAGCCAAACGGATTGAAGAAGCTATGAAAGAACGTGAAATTCGCGCGAAATATCGGAAGGAAATGGAGGAAAACTTTTTATCCGAGAGGAAAAATTTGTTCCATGACCTCGTGACGGCACGCAAATCCGTACCCGAACTGCTTGAGGCAGCTGATAAGTTAAGTGTGGATCTTTCCGCACTTTGGTATAGCATTGTTTTACTCAAAGTCGAATCCCTGCATCATGCGCGTGACGAGTATTCCGGTCGCAGACTTGAAATCGATGAACAGTTAAAAGAATTAAACGACGAAATGCATATTTTGGTGTTTGATCGGAATTTGGAAGGAAGTGCATTGATATTTAAGTCTGAAAGTCGTGATGAAATGAAGCAGTTGTTGGAATCCTACATTTGTAGATTTCAAGAGATTTTAGCGAAATACGACAACTTCCGCTATTTTGCCGGTATCGGAATCCCGGTGAACCGCATAGGAGAATTACAGGAGTCATTTGAAAAAGCAAGCCATGCGTTTGCACATCGATATATGATGCCCGTGAATCGATTTTTAGACAGTGAGGAAATCCGGGACGTCAAATACTTGGGGTACGAAGAATTCAACATCGGCGAAGTCGATACGAAACAAATCAACCGAAACAGAATCTCGGAGTTCTTGAAGTTTGGTGACCGCGGCGAGGCGGTATACTTTGTCGAAGAATTCTTTCGAGGTGTTGGGGAAGACGCCCTGAAGTCGAACCTCTTTCGGCAGTATCTTGCCATGGATACGTTTTTCTGTGTTGCGGAATTTGTTGAGGGAATGCAATTCTCACGTGCAGAGATACCGCAACCGGATGTGACGGCCGACGTGCTCAAGGTCAAGGACGAAGAAAGCACGATGAAATATATCGTGTCCGTGATTGAAAAGGCGTTGGAACTGCGGGATACCGCGGCCAGCAATCGCTATCGCGATATTGTGGAAGAAGCGATGCATTACATTGAACAAAACTATGCAGATGAAGAGTTATCGCTGAATCTTCTGGCTTCGCATGTGAATTTTTCACCGAATCACCTCAGTATGGTTTTCAGTCAGGAAACGGGGCAGACGTTCATCAAGTATCTGACGGATTATCGGATGAATAAGGCCAAAGAGTTGCTTCGTTGTTCGGGTAAAAGAAGCAGTGTGATTGCTTCGGAGGTGGGATACAAAGACCCGCATTATTTTTCATTTTTATTTAAAAAGACACAGGGCATGACGCCGACACAGTATCGCGGAGTGAAGGGCGGCGAAGGAGAAGACTGAAGATGATGAGAAAAAAGATGGCGCATTTTTACAGAGAATCCGCCTTGGCGACCAAAATCAGATTCTCCTATTTGCTGATTTTGATTCCAATGGTACTATTTCTGTTTTTTTGCTTTTTTAACTTATGGGAAGGTAATCGGAAGTACGAAGACATGATTCAGTCCGCAGTGGTTGCCAGTGATTTCAGCCTTGATTTCAAAAGTGACTTTGACTACGAGACTTATCTTTTGATTGTCGGCAACAAATCTTTGGATGAATCAAAGTTGAACGATTTGTTGAGCGAGGCGAACCGCATCGTCAATGAACTGGAGGATTTGACGGAGTCGGAGATTAACACGGCGCGTTTGGAGAGTGCCAAGAAATATCTGAACAAACTTGAGATTTACAAGAGTCGAATCGAGAGTAATCTCGCCGAAGAGAATCGATATGAAGACAATATCGAGATTTGGGAGAACGATGTTCAAATCGTGACTTCGCTTTTGGAGGAGACGATTTCGCAATACATCTATTATGAAATCAGAGACATTCAGCAGGCACGAAGCGAGAATCGCGCGTTTTACATGGACATGTTGCGGATTTCCTTGATAACGTTTGCGGTACTTGTAGTAGTAATTAGCTTTTTGTCATATTTTATACCGCAAAGTATTACGCGTCCGATCCGCGAATTGAGTGTCGTGACAGATCAAGTGGCGCGCGGTGATTTAGAGGTGCGTGCGAAGGGAAACAGCGGTGCGGAGGTCGGTGTTTTGAGCGATTCGCTGAACACCATGATTGATAAAATCAACGAACTGCTGACACAGGTGAAGGAAGAGCAGATCAGACTGCGAAAAGCGGAGTTCGAGTTGCTACAATCACAAATTAATCCGCATTTTCTCTATAACACGCTGGACACGATTATCTGGCTCGCGGAAGCGGGCGACCAAAAACAGGTTGTGAGCATGGTCGGCAGTTTATCGGACTTTTTTAGGGCATCCTTAAACCAGGGCAAAGAAGTTGTGTCGCTGAAAGAGGAGTTGCAGCACGTCAGAAGCTATTTGGAGATTCAACAAGTACGGTATCAGGATATTTTAGAGTATGAAATCTCGGTTCCGACAGAACTTGAAACCTATCAGATTCCGAAGATAACGATTCAGCCGCTGGTGGAAAATGCACTCTATCACGGAATCAAGAACAAGCGCGGCAAAGGTAAAATTACTGTAACCGGTGAAGTGGGGCAGGACATTTACATTCTGCGAATTACAGATAACGGAATCGGGATGACCGAGGAGCGCTTGCAACAGGTGTCGGAGGGAATCAGACAGCACAAGCCGAGAGAGAATGATATCTATGGAATGATTAACGTTAATGAGCGTATCCGTCTTGGGTTCGGGGAACAGTACGGAATCACGGTGGAGAGTGTGTATATGGAGGGAAGTTGTGTTACGGTGACGTTGCCGCAGATACAAGCGGAGCAGGAGGTGCTCTGATGATTCCCTTTGATTTGCGACGTATCGGGAGCAGGGCAATTGAATGGTGCATAGAATACCGCTCGAATTAAGAGATAATATGTAAAATAATGTTAAAAATGCTTGTATGGTTATTGCCGAAAGGTATATAGTTAATGTATTCCGTAAGTTGAGTGGTAATTTGTGTAAAAAATAAGATAGGAGAATTTGCAAGATGAAGAAAAATTACCAGTTAGTGAAATCTATAGAATAATTAATTGTTTTTACAATGATGCCGACGATGGTATTCGCGGAAGAAGGGACTGTGTGCGACATTTTTGAGGAGAATTATAGAGTGACCTCCGGCTCTCAGTTTGTGACTGGCTCGAGTGACCCAGTAGAGTTCAGTAATCCCTTAGTATTTACGGGTAGTAGTACGACTAATAATATTACGATTGATGTCGGAGATGGTGTTGATATTAGTATTAAATTGAAAAATTTGCAAATTTTGTCTCCAACTAATGCTTCTGCAATTTATATCAACAGCGGAAATGTCACATTGATTCTTGAGGGCAATAATGTATTGAGCGGAGGGCAATACTATGCCGGAATTGAGGTTGGAGAGGATGCTAGTTTAACCATTACGAGTGTAGACGGAGACGGAAGCAATACAGGGACACTTTTGGTTAATGGAGGACAAGGCGCAGCCGGAATCGGTGGCGGGAGTAACGGCAGAACGGTAGGAAGTTATACCGAAACCAACAATGATAGAAGTAATATTACGATAAACGGGGGAACGGTTACAGCTAATGGTGGACGAAGTGAAACGGTTATTATGGACGGCGACGAAATCGACGACGAATCAAATGGTGGAGCCGGAATCGGAGGCGGAACAAATGGTGGAGCCGGAATTATTATCACAATAAACGGTGGAACGGTTACTGCGAACGGCGGAACAAATGGTGGAATAAATGGTGGAGCCGGAATCGGAGGCGGATATGGTGGAGTCGGAAGTAATATCACAATAAAAGGCGGAACCGTAACCGCTAATGGAGCTAATTATGCGGCCGGAATCGGAGGCGGACAAGGTGGATCCGGAAGGAATATTACTATTGAAGGAGGAACGGTTACAGCACATGGTGGAGAAGAAGCAGCCGGAATCGGAGGCGGAAGTAAATACAACAATATCTCTAATCTTTCTGGAGACGGAAGCGTTATCACAATAAGCGGTGGAATCGTAAACGCTACCGGAGGATCAAATGGTGGAGCCGGAATCGGTGGTGGAAATTTTGGAAGTGGAAGTGGTATCACAATAAGCGGTGGAATCGTAAACGCTACCGGAGGATCAGGTGATGGAGGCGAAATCGGTGGTGGAGCCGGAATCGGTGCTGGAAATAGTTCCCCCGGAACTGATATCACAATAAGCGGCGGAACTGTAAACGCTACCGGGGGCAATATGGGTGCCGGAATCGGTGGTAGCAAAAGTAATGGAGAGAGAATTTCGATAAGCGGAGGAAGTGTAAATGCTACAGGAGGAGATTCAGCCGCCGGAATAGGCGGTGGAGGCGGTGGAGCTGGAAACACTATTACGATAACCGGAGGAAGCATAATAGCCTATGCAGGCGAACGTGGATCTGCGATTGGAAATGGAAATGGGACTGTTGCCAATCGCGGAAATCAGATTACTACTGCAAGTGGGGTGAGAACAGTTCTATGTGTAGATGGGGGAACACCGGAAACTGTTACAGAAGTAATAGGCATTCCTGTAGCAACCAATCGCATTGAAGTGAGATATGAAGCAATCATACCGGAACCGGAAACCCCACCTGTAACACCGAATCCTGCTCCTGTCGGAAATTCAACTCCTCAGACGCCGAATCTGATCGAATCAGAATCTCGTTTGGGTCTTGTTGCTTGTGAATTGCAACAGACATCGCAGGGAGAGCAGTTTAATAGGATTGTACAGAATGCAATGCCTGAGAATTATGAATCTGCATTGTCCTTTAATATGATGGTAAATAATATTGCAGATACAAGTGCCAAGAGCGGAGAACTTGTTGTTACCATCCCGGAATCATTCCGGAAAGCGGTAAGAAGTTTTGCCTTAATCGGCGTGGATTCGGAAGGAAAACCGAGCATATTTGCAGATACCGATCAGGTGAGCAATACCATTACGGTGAAGTTGAATTCTGCGAAGATGTATGCATTCTCTTTGATTTATTCGGACAATGGCGGCGCACTTTCGACAGGTCATGTATATATTGTTAAGAAAGGCGATACACTGTCTGCAATTGCACGTAAATTAGGGGTTAAAATGTCGGATTTAGTGGAAGCAAATCAATTAGAGGATCCGAATCGCATACGAATCGAACAGGAACTGAATTATTAGGATATAGTGATAATAATCTTAGAAATTTGCTTTGATGTAGTTTATGAGGTAATTGATAAGAGGATATAAGTCTCCTCGGTTTTCACGCAAGTGAAAATCGAGGAGCTTTTTGTATGTCTCAGCATTTTTTATGGCTTCCAAGTAGTAGTTATTTATGATAGAATTGTGTAGTACTATTTATTATGTGTCATCGCGTTGAGAAAGAAGATATTTTTGGTTACAATTTGCGAGGGCGGGATCTATGCACATGCTCAAATTGAAGATGACAAATGAAAAAGCGGTTCGCAAGGCCTTACAACCTGTAAAAAGTGAAGAAATCGGAAATTTACAGGTATGACAAAGCGGTTCGCGAGGCCTGGTAACCTGTAAAAGTGAAGGAATCGGAAATTTACAGGTATGAAAAAGCTGTTCGCGAGGCCTGGTAACCTGTAAAAAGCGAGGAAACTGGGAATTTACAGGTATGAAAAAGCGGTTCGCGAGGCCAGGTAACCTGTAAAAAATGAGGAAATTGGAAATTTACAGGTTGAGAAGGAGATTTCGCGATGCGAAGCAACCTGTAAAAAATGAAGAAACCAGAAATTTACAGGTTGAGAAGAGAATTTCGCGATGCGAAGTAACCTGTAAAAAGTGAAGAAATCGGAAATTTACAGGTTGAGAAGGAGATTTCGCGAGGCGAAGCAACCTGTAAAAAGCGAGGAAATCGGAAATTTGCAGGTAAGAAGGAGATTTTCGAGTAAAACCTACTGCAAGCCAAGAAGTTAGAATTAAGAGATAGTTTCAAATTGACATTTACATGAAAAAATGCGAGGGTAGCCGGTATGATTACTTTTAGAAGAATTACTGAATTTCCACGAGGAACCATTTATGAGATATTGCAGGATGCTTATTCCTATGATTTCAGAAATAAGGAAATATGGGATGACAATTGGCGGGAATCTGATGCCTTTCTTTATGACAATCCTAATATAGCCGATAAATATGGACTGGTTATATGTATCGATGATAATCCGATTGGCTTTGTAGTATGGGACCCACGTCATTCACCTGATTATGTAGAAATAGGACATAATGGTATTAGAACGCAATATAAAAGAAAGGGATATGGTCATATTCAGCTAGAAGAGGCTCTTCGCAGAATCAAAGAATACGAAGGTTTAAAAAGAATCATTGTGTGCACAAACAGTAATCTGATTGCACCTAAAAATTACGAGAGTGTCGGTTTTACATTGTACGATAAAAAGCCAAATGATACAGACAGTGCATTTTCGGGGGATTATCTGTATTACGAAATAGTGTTATAGGTTAATCTGGTGGAATTGATAATTCGGTTGCTGATAAAACGATTGTTAAAAGGAGAGGAAAAAATGACAATTGAAGAAATAACTAAAATGAAATTTAGTTACGGAGCAATTAGTTGGAGGCGGTGTAAAGAAATAGAGAAATGGGACATTTATGATCCATATGGGTATGGGGAGAAATTGCTGGCACATGGTAATTATTTTATTCATAACAAAGATGAATCGATTTTATTCTGTGAGGCATTTCGTCCGAATCATGATGATAGAGATTTAGGAATTTGTTATTCTGAATTCATACTAATTATTAAGCAGAAGTTTTATAGGGTTGTATACGATGTGACAGATGTAAGCAAAGAAGAACGAAATGGTATATTGTATATCAAAATGACAGTAGATGTTCTGAAAGATGATTTTGTGGGAAATGGTATTGATAAAAAAGAAAGTCTTGCGATACTGAAAAAAGTAATAACTGAAAAAGTAGAAAAGCGATTACTGAAAAGAGATGGTGTGAAAAGGATATACGGAATAACATTTTGTTATAAAGGAGTTCAGATCTAAAGATTACAACCAGAAGAAAAGGGG
>CAYMCV010000050.1:0-13196 GCA_964389005.1 uncultured Lachnospiraceae bacterium
TTCATATGCTTCATAATTCTTCGCACTGACTTTGACCGTAATGTAATGCTCTGTTTCGCTTTGTGTTGCTTCATCATAACGGTCTATCGGTAATATGTAGTAACGTGACGTATCTTCCTTGACATCTGTGGTAACTCCGTATGTCTTGGTCTCCGTCGCTTCGTTTGCATAGTAATCCATAACCATTCCGACAGACATTTTGACATGTGCACCCTTTTTGATTTCGGAGATATCACATGTGTTCAAATCAATCGGCTGTGAAAGCGAACACCAAAAATCACTCCACCCCAAAATCACCATAAACAAACCGATAACCACCAATGAAAAATAAAGCCGTAAACTTGTCCAAAAACCTTTTCCTCTCATACACTTTCTCCCTTCAATATTTTTTATCTGATTTTCTCAGGAAAACCAACCTTTTTCTGTACCTTTCTCAAGGTCTTGTTTGCAAAATAATTTGCTTTTTCCGCATTATTTTTGATAACTTCGTCTATATACGTTTTATCATTTACCAATTCCGCAAATCGCGTCTGCACGGGTTTCAAGGTGTCGGCAACTGTCTCGCCGACTGCAAGTTTAAAATCACCGTAACCTTTTCCTTCAAATTCTTTTTCAACGTCTTCCACGCTTTTACCGGTACAAGCCACATAGATATCAATCAAATTGCTGATTCCCGGTTGCTCGTCGCAACGATGAACCCTTGCTTCCATATCTGTTACCGCACGTTTGAATTTACGAATTACGGTATCGGTATCATCCGTTAAGTATACG
This sequence comes from uncultured Lachnospiraceae bacterium, assembly GCA_964389005.1. Classification (GTDB taxonomy): domain Bacteria; phylum Bacillota; class Clostridia; order Lachnospirales; family Lachnospiraceae; genus CAYMCV01. The sequence goes on from CAYMCV010000050.1 coordinate 772, forward strand.
CTGGCATTCACATTCTCGTCCGATTTTGACATCTTCTTGGTCGGATCCTGTAAACTCATAATCTTTGCACCTGCTTTTCCGACATATGGCTCCGGAATCGTAAATACGTCTCCATAAATCGAATTGAATCGTTGTGCAATATCTCTCGTGATTTCCAGATGTTGCAATTGATCCTTACCGACCGGAACTACGTCTGCCTGATACAACAGAATATCCGCCGCCATCAAGACCGGATAGGTATACAATCCTGCATTGATATTGTCCGCATGTTTTGCTGATTTGTCCTTGAATTGTGTCATACGATTCAATTCACCCATATAGGTAAAACAGTTCAAAATCCATGCCAATTCGGCATGTCCCGAAACGTGTGACTGATAGTAAATACAATTCTTCTCCGGATCTAGCCCTGCCGCGATATACAATGTCAGCAGATTTCTTGCTTTCTTCCGTAATTCTGCGGGATCTTGTCTGATGGTAATGGAATGCAAATCAACGACCGAATAAAAACACCGATATTCATCGCTTAAGTCGACCCAATTCTTCAGAGCTCCCAAATAATTACCCAATGTCAGGCTTCCGGTTGCCTGCATACCGCTAAAAAGTACTTTTTTTTCGTCCATGATTCCTCCGTGTTGCGATTAGTATTGTGAACAAGTGCTTATATAAGTATGTTACACTTGTCTTATTATTAAGCAAAAAATGGGATTTTGACGCAACACAAAACCCTGAGGTTGAAAGAAACGAATTCTTTCAACATGGTTTCTTTTGCTTATACATCATATTGATTTTCCTTGTGGTCTTATTTATCAGTTATTATCACAACCACAGGTACCGGAACCCGCAAACGGAACAAACGGGATCCTTTGTTCTGCACAATTATTTGACCTACTATCAAAAATAGGTTCTTTCTCGCAGGTATTGATTACACAATTTGGTCGTTCACATTCGCAACCGCAATCACATCCGTTATTGTCGTTATCACTTTGATTTTGGTTACAACACAGTAATAAAAGAAGAAGAATTCCAAGATTCATCGTTAGATCCTTTTATTCTTTTTTACCATTCTATGTAAGAAATATACAATTCGTTACACTGTAGCCACGAGGATTTTAATACTACGTTCCTCCACACGAATACCAAGTTCCTCCAAAGATTGCGGAATTTTTCCGGTCTCTGTACCGGCAACCGTGATCCAATGTTGCCCTTTCGGTAATTTCGGTAATGCAAAACGATGCGTTTGCCAATGCATGTTATAGGCGACATACATGGCAGATATTTTGTTCTGTGTGTCATTTTGCGTCAGCATAACGGCGATATGTCGATTATAGTTTCCAAAATCCGCTCTCCATGCTTCTTTTGCATGATATGATATTTCGGGATAGCGATTCGTCGTTACATCAGATACAACCAGAGGTTCTTTCTTTCCAAGAAACGGTTGACTTTTGCGAAACGCAATCATGCTCCGTGTAAAATCAAGCAACTCTTTCCCGCTTTTTCGCATGTTCCAATTCAACCATGTGGTCTCATTATCTTGACAATATGGATTATTGTTACCCTTTTGACTGTTTCCGAATTCATCACCACTCATAATAAGCGGTGTTCCCTGAGAAAGCAAGACCAAAAGTAAGGCATTTTTCATTTGTTTTTGTCGAAGCGATAAAATACTGCTTTTTCTCGTATCTCCCTCAATTCCGCAATTCCAACTGTAATTATAGTCTGCTCCATCACGATTCATCTCGCCGTTTTCTTCATTGTGCTTTTTATCATAAGAAACGAGGTCTGCAAGCGTAAATCCGTAATAATTCGTGATAAAATTAACCGTTGCACACTTTTCCGGATTCCGTTTCATCAATGAAACGGCAGTTTGCAGCATATCTTCATCACCTTTTAAAAAGCGTCGCATTTGATACATGAAATCATCTGCATAAATACATAGATTACGATAAGCAGGTTTCTCTACTTCTTCGTAAATCTCCTGCACCGGAATATTATCATGCAGAATCTTTGTATTGGAAAGCAGTGGTTCTGTAGATAACAAAATAATCGGAATTCGATTCCCCTTCACATGAACTCCGTCAATATGATACTCCGTAACCCAATATTTCACAACATCCAAAATAAATCCCGGTTTGTATTGGTCAGGGAAATAAAGTTGCATGATAACTTCAATCCCGTTTCTATGTAAGGATTGCACCATTTGCTTGAATTCCGTATCCGCATGTTGCGGATTGGATGCATAGGATGCTTTCGGTGCAAAATAGTATCCTGATGTAAAACCCCAGTAATTCGTTTTCGGTTCCTGTATATCCGGACGGTCTTTGTAGTGTTCTATCGCATATGCCTGACTCATTTGCATGGGTTGTTTTCCTGATTCATTACATATACGTTTTTCTTCAAATTCATACGCCGGAAGTAATTCTATTGCGGTAATTCCTAATTTTTTAAGATATTGTACTTTTTCTGTTATACCGCGAAATGTTCCGGGCGATTGAATCCCGGAAGATTTATGTTTTGTAAAACCACGAACATGCAAACAATAAATAATGGAATCTTCATATGGAATTCGCAAGGGTTCATCCTTATTCCACGAAAACAGAGACGTATGAAAACCGGCATACAATGAATCGGAAGCTGTGCCTTTGCCCCACTGTTCATTACCGTATACCTTTTTGGCATAGGCATCCATATACTCTGCCTGCTCATTATAAAAACGATATCCGTAATGCTCCGTATCGATTCCTTCCACAAAGATAGCGGCAATATTTCCGATGCGATGTTCCGGTGCAAAATCAATTCTTGTTCTTTTACCGGTGTCGATTTCAATCAAAACAACCCCTTTGATGCAAGCACCTTTCTCCGCAACAGAAAAATTGATTCCATCGCTAAAAAGTGTTGCACCCAAGGGGTATGGTGTTCCTTTACGAATATGCAGTTGTTTGGTTGAGCTCTGTCCACTTTTCAATTGCACCAATCTCCTTGCTCCGGGTTAACCCGCAAGCACTGATATTTTACCACAATTGAAGCCGTTATGCAATTTTTATCAACCTAAAAGTAAATATACAAAATATCCGCCATATGCACATAGCATCGCAACACCCGATATTCTTCCGAGTTTTTTCTTCGGCAGAACGCAGATAAGAAGCATTACACCTGCCGCAATTGCAACCAGCGTATCCCAAATGAATGATTGTGCAAACGGTATCGGAGAAATCAAACTGGTTGTACCCAAGATAAAAAGTATATTGAAGATGTTGCTTCCAACGATATTACCGATGGCAAGGTCCGCTTTCCCTTTCTTGGCGGCAATAACCGATGTTACCAACTCCGGTAATGAAGTTCCGAATGCAACAAGCGTTAATCCGATGATACGCTCATCAATTCCGATTGCACGTGCGATTGCTGTTGAGGCATCAACCGTAAAGTTACTTCCCAAGATAATACTAACAATACCTATAATTGTAAATAAAAATATCTTAAATACGCTCTTTTGTTTTTCTTCTGTCACCTCATCGCTTTTCATTTTGCCTGTTTTTGCCATATAAATTAAGTAAACGAAGAACAAGACAAAGCCAAGCCATAGAATGACGCCGTCCGCGAATGACAATTGGTTGCCCGACATCCCGAGGAATAAAAGCCCTGTAGTGATTACAATCATAAAAGGTATTTCATACTTCAATGTACATATTTGAATTCCAATCGGTGAAACAAGTCCTGTAATACCGAGAATTAACAATACATTCAGAATATTACTCCCCACAACATTACCGATTGCAATTTCCGAGGTCTGCTTGATGCCCGCCGTAATGCTGACCGCCGCCTCAGGAGCACTTGTTCCGAATGCAACCACCGTCAAACCAATGATGAGTTCGGGAATCTTAAATTTCCTGGCAATACCGGAAGCCCCCTCCACAAACCAATCGGCTCCCTTTAACAATAATGTAAACCCTACCGCCAATAACAAAATCTGCCAAACAATGCTCATACTACATTCTCCTTTTCTTGTGTTATGTTGTTTGTTATACAAATTTTCTTTGGCGTTATATCATTATTTCTACATAAAAAAGACTTTCAACGCCAAATGACGTTAAAAGTCTTGTTCTTTAAGATTAAAGATGCGTAACCACGGTTTCCCGGGGTATGTTGATTACGCATTGCACTACTCCCTTTTAACGAATTCATTATAACGAATGAATCGTTTTCATGCAATCAAAATGACTCATATTAAGATTTTTTCATGATGGATTGCTTTTTTACGCATAGGCTGATAGAATAAAAAGAGTTTAAAATGAATTTATGAGGAGGTTTAATGATGTCAAATCAAAACGATCAGGAAATCGAAGACTTTGAAGGTGAAGACATTACCGTTGAATTGGAACTGGAAGACGGCGAAAAAGTCAACTGCGCTATCATTACCATTTTAACGGTTCAGGATAAAGACTATATCGCACTTCTTCCGATGGTCGAAGAAGATAATGAGAACTACGGTGACGTATGGTTCTACGAGTATCGCGAAGACGAATCCAATCCCGATGCAGAACCGGAAATCATCTACATCGATGATGATGAAACCTATGAAATCGTAGCAGATGCTTTTGATGAGTTTCTTGACAATCAGGAATTCGATGAATTGATTGAGAAAGAAGCAGAATCCGAAGAAGACAAGTAAGCGACTTCTTTTGACAGTTTTTCAATAAACGGAGATGTATGATACCGTTTTTTGTCATCAACGCAGGTTAGAAACAATGATTCTTTGGCGCGCGTCATTGCCACATAGAATAGCCTGCGTTCTTCTTCTGTCTCCGCAATTTCATGCGCGCGCGGATGCGGTATAAAACCTTCATTGCACATCGGCAGATAGACATGATTCCACTCTAACCCTTTAGCTCCGTGCATGCTCATAATTTTAAGACAATTATCGTTCTCCGACGCATCTTCCGCAATTTTCTCACGATAATCGGCAACATGTGCCTTGAATTCTTTCCATGAATGAAATTCTTTCGCTCGTAATTTCAATTCTTCATAAATTTGTTCATAAATTCTATATTTTTTCCCCTGTGAGAATGCCTCCTCCACCAGAAATGTTTCATATCCCATTTTTTTCTGTAAATATACAAGTGCCGCATAGGGCTCTAGTTCTTTCAGCATCGCCAAATCTTCGGCAAGCACTTTCAAGTTCTTCTTTACATGATGTGAACACCCTTCCCCTTTCTGCAAATTCTCCCAATCAATTTGTTCACTTCGGACATAGTCACGTCTGATATACCGTTTCGGTCTGTTCATCATCCGATAAAAATTCTGTCGCGTGGTCTGTCCGTTCGCAAAATCAAGATATGCAAAAACATCCTTTACAATAAAATGTTCATAGAAACAAACCGGCTTTTCTTTTCTCGTATAAGGAATTTTATGAAGTGATAAAAATTCACAAAACACTTCCGCCGCAGCATTCGTTCGAAACAAGATTGCAGTATCTTTTAGTTCTTGATTGTTCCTATGTTCTCGCAATTTTCCAAGCAACCAATCTATTTCCTCTTTACGCTCCTTGAATACAAGGCATTGAAATACGCCTTCCGTTCGCGTTGTTGATATTTCCTTGTTGAAGCGTTCTTTGTTTTGTTGTATTACCTTGGCAGCCTCCCTTACAATCACCTCTCTGCTTCGATAATTACATGACAACAGTATTTGCGCGGGTTGTTCATAATCATCTAAAAATTGAAACATCATCTTGGGGGTGGAACCGCGAAATCCATAAATTGCCTGGTCGTCATCTCCGACTGCAAAAATATTGCTTCTATTCCCGAACAATTGAAGCAATACTTCATACTGCATCGGATTGATGTCCTGAAATTCATCCACCAAGATATAACGAAATCTGTCTCTATACATCTCTCTGACAGTTTCATTTGCTTTGACAAGTTCGAGGCATTTTAGAATCATATCCTCAAAATCAATCAAATTTTCCTGTTTTAGGCGATGTAAATACGCAAAGTAAACATGCATAAACTCCCTGTCGTTGATAACCGATGAATGAAATTCTTCAGGTTTTGCCATAAATGTCTTGACGTGGGCAATTTCAGACAATAGTTCTTCTGTATGTGCATCGTCAAAAGCGGTCATTTTTAGGTCGCATAGAACGTCTTTCATTATTTTTTTCTTCAATTCCAAAGGAATAATTCGAATCTGCTGAAACTTATGATAACATCTGATGATTTGATAAAAGAATGCATGGAAGGTACCGAAGGTGACAAGTGTCTGTGATTCTTGCGACAATTGTAGATATCTATTTTTCATCTGCCTCGCGGCAGCTTGGGTAAAGGTAATAACAAGAATTTCTTCGGGAGCGGCTCTCCCGGACGAAATCAGATATAATATGCGATGTGTGATTACGAATGTCTTACCGGAACCCGGTCCCGCATTACACAGTACGGGACCGTCTCCGAATTGAATTGCTTTTAACTGGTTAGGATCAGCCTTCAAGTTGAAGTTTCTTGATTGCTTCGGCAATACGTGCCAAAGACTCTTCCTTCCCCAATACCTCCATAATCTCCGTTGCGCCGGCCGGCGTCATTTGCTTACCGGAAACAGCGGTTCTTATGGGCCACATCACATAGCCGTTTTTATACCCTTTTTCTTCAACAAACGCAACAATGGCGTTATAGAGCGCATCATTTAAATACAACTCCTGCGCTTTTAGAATCGGCAGAATCTCCTGCAATATACTCAATGAAGATGCTGCATCTGTTTTCATTTTTTTGTGTGTATACATACTTACATCATAATCCGGAACCGCCTCAAAGAAGTCAATCAAATCCGGAATATCGGGAAATACCTCAATTCTTGTCTTGACCATCTGAGCAATTTTTGCATAATCGAGTTCTTTGGTAATCGTCTGCTTGATGTATGGCAAAGCCATTGGATAAAAATTGTCAAACTCCATTCGTTTGATATACTCGCCATTCATCCACTTTAACTTCGTGTAATCAAATACAGCCGGTGATTTGTTGATATGCCGATAATCGAACATTCTAACCAATTCCTCCAAAGAAAACACTTCTTCATTTTCTTCCGGACACCAGCCAAGCATTGCGACGAAATTGACCACTGCTTCGGTTAAAAATCCCTGTTCAATCAAGTCCTCGTAAGATGCATGTCCGCATCTTTTGGACAACTTGTGATGTTCTTCGTCCGTAATCAACGGGCAGTGTACGTAGACAGGAATTTCCCAACCAAATGCTTCATACAAACGATTGTACTTCGGCGAAGAAGAAAGATACTCATTCCCTCTAACCACATGTGTAATTCCCATTAAGTGGTCATCTACCACATTTGCAAAATTGTAAGTTGGAAATCCGTCGGATTTAATCAGAATCATGTCGTCCAATTCTGCATTATCCACCGTAATCTCTCCGTAAATCTCATCATGGAAGGTGGTTGTGCCTTCTGTCGGATTATTCTGACGAATGACGTACGGTTTGCCGGCACGCAAGTTTGCTTCCACTTCTTCTTTCGATAAGGAAAGACAGTGCTTGTCATATACATTGATTTCTTTTCCTGCGACAGTCTGTTCTAACGTTGCAAGACGTTCTTTATCACAGAAACAATAATATGCTTCACCTTTATCAATTAACTTCTTGGCATATTCCAAATAGATACCGGAAGCTTGTCTCTCACTCTGTACATAAGGACCGACACCGCCATCCACATCAGGACCTTCATCATGCTTTAATCCGGTCTTCTCAAGCGTTCTGTAGATAATATCCGTTGCTCCTTCCACAAGACGCTCCTGATCCGTATCTTCAATTCGAAGAATAAAGTCTCCGCCCTCGTGTTTCGCAATCAAATAAGCATAAAGTGCTGTTCTTAAATTTCCGACATGCATCCTACCCGTAGGTGACGGCGCAAATCTCGTTCTGACTTTGTTCATGCAATTTCTCCATTCTTCACCGAATCATTATCGGCAATCTTCGTGTTCCATTTTGCCACAGCACAATGTCAAAATCAAGTCTTTGTATGATGAATTTAGAGAAATATGTTCCCAATCTGATAGGTCAATGTTGCAACCACCCACGCAACCGCAATCTGATACGCCATCGCAAATGAAGTAAACTTCCATGAATTGCTTTCTCTTTTCATGGTTGCAATCGTTGCGACACACGGTGTATATAAAAGACAAAATACCATAAGCGCCAATGCATTCGCTGCGCCAAACGCCGGATTGATTGCTTTGATTCCTTCTAAAAGGCTCAAATTACCGCCACCCGATGTAAACAAAACCGTTACGGAGGAAACCACAACTTCTTTTGCAGAAATACCGGCAATCAGCGCAACAACAAATTGCCACATTCCAAGTCCCATCGGTATCATAACGGGAGCCAATATGCCACCGAGCATTGCCGCAAAACTGTCAGCCGGATTTGTAACCATACCGCTTATCCCGAAGTTTAGTGCCAACCAAATCACAATGGATGCAATGAATATCGTTGTTCCCGCTTTGGTCAGATAATCTTTGATTTTATTCCAAACATAGATAAAAATTGAATTGATATTCGGGCGTTTATATTCCGGTAATTCAATTAAAAGTGAGTCGTTTTGTGTTCCCTTGTCAAAGCGATTTGCGACAAATGCCGTCAATAATGCAACAATGATGCCGAGTAAATACATGGAAAATGCAACCAATCCTGCAAATTTCGGAAAAAACATACCGGAAAACAGAACATAAATAGGTAATCTTGCGGAACAGGACATAAACGGTGTAATCAACATCGTCTTCTTGCGATCCTTTTCTGTCTCCAGTGCACGTGTTGCCATGATTGCCGGAACGGTACAACCGAAGCCCAAAACCATAGGAAGAAACGCTCTTCCGGACAAACCAAGTTTTCCCATGATTCCATCCATAACGTATGCGACTCGTGACATATAACCGCTGTCTTCCATCAAAGCCAATGCAATAAACAGAATTGCAATATTGGGCAAAAATGTCAGTATACCGCCGACACCGGCCAAAATCCCGTCAAGGAGCAATGAAATCAACCAATCAGCAACATGAATCTGCGTAAATAATACCGCAAGCATATCTGACAACCCGTTCAATCCGATTTCCAACCACCCCTTGATCCAATCTCCCACAAGAAAAGTCAATGTAAACACCAGTCCCATAATCAGTAAGAACATCGGGACGCCCCAGAAAGGATGCGTTAGCAGTCGATCAATCTTATCAGTGGTTGCCGCTTTCTTTTCTTTATAGAACAATGTCTCACGAATGATTAACTCGATATACGTATATTTACTCTGTATGATTTCACGCTCATAACTCTTACTGGTAATGGACGTAATGTTAATCGGATGTTCTTCACAGACTTGTTCGTCCTCTTCCAATAGTTTGATCGCATGCCACCTTGCAGATGAGTGTGTCGGATACCATGCCGACATCATAACTTCAACTTTGGATATTTTATCTTCAATTTCTTTTGCATAAGGAAACACCATACCGCAGGTTCCCGCTTCCTTGTGATGAACCACTGCATGCAATAGAATATCCAATCCTTGCTTTCTTGTACCGCTGACGGGAACTACGGGGATATCTCCGAGCATCTCCGGTAAACGATGCAAATCGATTTCCATTCCACGCTCTCTGACGATATCCATCATATTGAGGGCAATAACCACCGGTTTCCCAAGTTCCAATAATTGTAATGTAAGATACAAGTTGCGTTCAAGATTGGATGCATCCAAAACATTCACGATAACCTCAATATCATCATCCAGTACACAGGTTCGCGTCACTTTCTCCTCTATTGTGTAGCTGGTCAATGAGTAGATACCCGGAGTATCGATGAGAACCAGATTTACATCCTCGAATTGTACAGATCCTTCTTTCTTTTCCACGGTTACCCCGGGCCAGTTTGCAACTTTTAATTTGGATCCTGTAATTGCATTGAAAAGTGTTGTCTTACCGCAATTGGGATTCCCCACAAATGCCACATGAAATTTTCTTTCGTTATCCATTGTTTGCTCCTCCACCATCGATTACGCATCAACCTTTCGTACTTCAATCATTGATGTGATATGTTTACCGAGCCCCAATCTGGAACCGCGCACTTTCACAATCATCGCACCGGCCCTTTTCTTATTCAAAACCAGTATCGTGGTACCGTCATTCATTCCCAAAGCCTCCAATCTTCGTGCAATCAGACGTTCTACACAGATTGAGGATATAATGTATTTTTGACCCGAAACCGCTTCATATAATGTCATATGATATCGCCTCCTTCATGAGAATGATTCTCATTTTCAATGTGATTATACAATCAGGTATTTACTATGTCAATAGATAAAGCCGAACAGCACATATTCATTTTAACGGTAATTATGTTGTATATAAAAAGGGATCCCCGTCGTAGACTCGGGAATCCCAAAATCGTTATATATAAATTTTATTTTTTACGTCTTACTGCCCAAATCGCGATACCGCTCGTCACCATAACAATCGGTAAGATTATTACCGTGATGATTGCAAAAATGATGGTAACCGCATAATTAATCATTATATTGTCGTATGTCAAACTCTTTGCCGTAACCGCAGACGCAAGTTCTGTCTGTGAACATACATTAACCGCATTCAAGAAAATATCAGAGTTTGCATTTGCGGAAGCCGCATCAACATTTTCCAACAAAAACGTATCTGCTGCGAGTACCACAATACGTGACTCTCCGTCTTCTCTCGGTATTGTAAAGTAAATTCCAAGTGAAAGCGGTCCCGCAATATCGCTGTCTTCCTTCTCCAACGTTGCAGCGCTTAAGTTCGTTTTGCAATAAGCACTGTCCGATGTATCTAAAAATGATTGGAAAATAATATCGGACTCTTCTCCCGGCAATACAATTCCCTGACATTGATAGCAGAACGGTCTTCTTGTTCCTATGTTGGTAACCATTTCTCCGTAACCAACCTTAGGAAGCAACTGATAAGGGATATTCTGTGCCATATAGTTCGGATCGCCTTCCAATACCACGCCTTCTGCAATTGTAAAACCAAATTTTTCAAGATAAGTATTGTAATTCGGCACCGGAACCTGCGGTATACCCAGTGTAAAAATTGCGTTACCGCCATTATCGATGTATTTTTCGATAATTGAGATTGCTTCTTCCGTAAAATCGCTCTGAGGCGCATTGATGACAAGCAAATCCACAGCCTCCGGTATTTCTGTCAAACTCATGAGATTCACATCCACAACCTCATAGCCGGCCTTCATCAATGCATTTATTACATTTGTGGGAAGTTCTGTTTCATTATGTCCCTCCACAACGAAAACTTGCGGGAAATCATCAGCAACCAATGCAGAGATAGTCGCTGTCAGTCTGCCTTCCACATCAATACCGACTGTATTGTCATAAGTTTGATAGGTCTGATAATCAATACCGGATTGATGTACATAACAATCATAATATGTGATAATTTTATGTTTGTCTCCGGAAACAACAATCATGCTGTTATCTTCTAACTGTTCATCGGAATATGCCTGATAAAATGTCGGATTTGCAATCGTTGAAATATATTCCACATGAATTTTATCGCTTTCTGCAGCATATTGTTCAAGATACTTCGTCACAAAACCATCACCGCTTTTTTGATCTGCGAGGCAATAAATCGTAACATCCTCCGTCAAATTTGCAAGCATATTCTTTGTCGTATCTGTAAGCGAATACATCCGATTGCTTGTAACATCAAATTGCGTATATTGAATGGGAATATAACTTGCTCCCACATTCGCGCCTATAATGAGCAGGATGGTAAGTATTGTTCCGACAACGCTGAATAGAACTTTTTTGATACCACGTGACGCAACCGAAAATGTCTGTTTCCCAACAGTTCTGTAAGTCAATATGATAAAAACAGCTATCACAGACAGTAAAAACAGAACTGCGCATAAATCAAACGTACCGCTAAAAAACTGATATGCCGCTTCCGAAATGTCCAACTTGGTTATGAGTGTTACAAACCAATTGGATTGTCCCTGCGTAATTCCCGAAAGGAAGGACGGTACAATCATCATTCCGACAAATACCACATAGGTTATGATAATTGCAATGACTTGTTTCTCGGTAATCGTTGATATAAACATACCGATGGATAACGCAGCAGCTCCAAATAAATAGAAGCCAAATATGGAACTATACGTCTCTCCAACCGGAATATCCCCGTACAGCATAGATATTAATGGGTAGATGCATACCGGAATACAGCTGATGGTAAACATCGTAAGCAATGCAAGATACTTACCCATAACAATTGAGAACATGCCAACAGGTGCAGTCAGTAACAATTGATCTGATTTCTGTCTTTTTTCTTCTGCAAAAATTCGCATCGTCAGAACCGGAATTATGAACATAGCGATGGTAAGCATACCGCTTACGACATAGTAAATATCCGG
>CAYMCV010000050.1:13206-17361 GCA_964389005.1 uncultured Lachnospiraceae bacterium
CGGAGAACCGCTGAACATGTTAAAAAATACAAAATATAAGGATGTAAAAAATGTAAAAACAGCCAGGTAAATCCATCCGATGATTGAGTGAAAATATCCGCGGAGTTCTTTTTTATATATCGCTGTCATTCTATTCTACCTCCTTATCATCGTCTTCTTCATCATCGTCGTCTTCGTCATCATCGTCGTCATCATCGTCTTCGTCGTCATCGTCGTCTTCGTCATCATCGTCGTCATCTTCATCATCAACGAGAACTTCCTGTGTCAATTCCAAGAATACCGACTCCAGTGTCTGCTTCGTTACATTCATCTCAAGAATCGGTAATTTTGCATTCATTAACGCAATGGATACCGCTTCGCGAATATCCGTATCTTTCTTTGCCGTAATCGAAATTGATACCAGATTCTTTTCATCAGATTCAACAACTGTGAATTCTTCAATGTCTTCCATTCCCTGCAAAGCACTCTCAACTGCCTTCACATTTCCTTTGACAAGCAGTTTCAGGCTTTGGCCCGCACCGTTTCCGACGCTTTCCAAATGTTCGGGAGAATCCTGTGCAACAAGTTTTCCATTCGATATAATGATGATTTCATCACATACGGCACTTACTTCCGACAAAATGTGAGAACTTAAAATAACCGTATGTTTTTCTTTGAGACTGCGAATTAATTCTCGAATCTCAATAATCTGCTTCGGATCCAATCCGACCGTCGGCTCATCCAAAATGATAACTTCAGGATTGCCAAGCAACGCCTGTGCAATTCCGACTCTTTGTTTATATCCTTTGGAAAGATTCTTAATCAATCTTCCGCTGACATCTGCAATTCCGGTATCTCGCATCGCAGATTTCATAGCATCTTCACGTTCGGATTTGGGTACTTTTTTCAGTTCTGAAACAAATAATAAGTACTCTCTTACCGTCATATCGGGATAAAGAGGCGGGATTTCCGGTAAGTATCCTATGTATTGTTTCGCTTTTACCGGAGATTGTGCAATATCAACCCCGTTAATTAACACATTTCCCTCTGTCGCAGAAATGTATCCTGTGATTACATTCATCGTTGTAGATTTGCCCGCGCCGTTCGGACCCAAAAAGCCGTAGATGCGACCTTTTTCAATTTCAAAACTAATGTTGTCTACTGCCTTGTAGTTCCCGTAAGACTTGGTCAGATTTTCAACCTTAATCATCATTTCTCCTTCCTGCGCAACTGCGCATTCTAAATCAATTTTAAATATCGTAATGTCATTTTGTGATAACTTTTTTTCATTTTTGTGAAATGATTGTGAATTTTTTCGTATGTTTGATAAGGTAATTTTTATCCATATCGGTCACACCCGTATAGCATAGCATATTCTGTTTTTGACATCAAGAAAACCTTCGGAGTTTTTTTGTATTGTATGTAACATACATTGCCAACAGACATAATATACTATTAGATAAAACAATTGGAGGGACTCAGAACAATGCAGGATTATCGCTTCGAAGAATATTTTGAACGTTTCCCGATTGCCATGGCATACGTTCCTTGGCAACAGCTGAAGAATATCTACGAAAATCTGGAAGAAGCGTATTATGAAGGTACCATATTCCCTGAACTTAACAAACCGTTCACAGGAAGGAGATGCGTAAAATGAAGTATGGTGCAGGAAACGAACAGAAAAAACTTCTGTTTGACATCGGAATGATTGATTTCGTCATTGTGGAAATGACGCTCTATCTTGATACGCATCCGTATGATAAAGAAGCCATCGCTTACATGAATCATTACACGAAAATGAAGAATCAGGCAACGCGGGAATACAATATGAAATACGGTCCCCTGTCCGTATCATCGATTGAGAACTGTCAAAATGAATGGAAATGGGCATTACAGCCGATGCCCTGGGAAGGGGAGTGTTAACTTATGTGGAATTATGAAAAGAGATTACAGTTTCCTGTCAACATTACGCAGCCGAATGCAAAGCTCGCACAGGTTATCATTTCACAATTCGGCGGGCCCGACGGTGAGCTTGCCGCTTCACAAAGATATCTTGCACAACGTTACACCATGCCTTATCGTGAGGTAGCTGGACTTTTGACCGATATCGGCACGGAAGAACTTGCTCATATTGAGATGATCTGTGCCATCATTTACCAATTGACCAAAAATCTCTCCATGGAAGAAATTGAAGCCAGCGGATTTGATAAATACTACGTTGACCATACACTCGCGCTATGGCCGCAGGCAGCAGGCGGTATTCCTTTTACCGCTACAGAATTCCAATCTAAGGGTGATGTGATTACGGATTTGACGGAAGACCTCGCTGCAGAACAAAAAGCAAGAACCACCTACGATAACATTCTGCGACTTGTGAAAGACCCTGAGGTCTGCGCTCCCATCCGCTTCTTGAGAGAACGTGAAATTGTTCATTTCCAGCGTTTTGGCGAGGCATTGCGGATTGCGCAGGATAAGCTTGATGCAAAAAATTACTATCAGTACAATCCCGAATTCGACAGATGTAAGAATTAGTTGTCATATTTACGACATACAAAAAGCGGAAAAGAAAGTTCCCTCTCTTTTCCGCTTGATTTCTTTAATTAAATGATTACTCTGTTGCGGTTGCACTTTCCTCTTTACCTTTGAAATGTTTGTCTAACATCTTCGTAACAAACGGAATCTTCACAGTTTTGCCCTTGATGCTTCCGAATACGAAGATTAATAATGCAACAAACTCAAGAATATTGAGCAACTTCGATAAGAAATTTGCGATATCCAATTTCATAAGTACATTTTTAACTTCATAAGCGTCAGATGTATTAATAAAGGAGAAGATTGTGCTCAAACATGAACTGTAACTGTTGCTTAATGCAACCAAAATCGTCGATATCACTGAAACGAACAATGAGAAAAGAACCGCCTGAATCGCATTCTTCTTCAAATCATCGGAATCCGCCAATACCAATACGAAAACCATCATTCCTACTACAGCAATCAGATTGTAATACCCTAAGAAATAGCAAATCATACTCAATAGTGCCGCTGAAACTCCAAATTTTGTGAATTTTAACTCCATAATTAATGACCATCCCTTCTACTTTGTTATTTTTATGTATACCCGCATGTCTGCGGGTTTCCCAACAAATAGTATCGTAGCACAAGATTCTCCAAAACGCAATATTTGGCAAGCAATTCTAATCGTTATTTCATTCTCGCTCGAAACAGTTGGTGCATGAGTTTGCGCATATTACATGGCAATAACGGATAGATGTAACTGGTTCCGGATACCGTGCGGTTCAATGAAAATGATAAAACAAGAACAAATATACCTGCAATATATCCGTAGATACCAAATAACTGCGTGAGTATCAGCCCCAGAATACGCATGAACTTCAATGCATATCCCATCTCATAATTCGGCTGTGTATAGGTTGCAAGCGCCACAAAAGCCATATACAACATGACTTCGCCGTTAAACCAGCCGCTGTTGACAGAAAACTCTCCCAATATCAATGCTGCCATAACGGATAACGGTGTGCTTAACATATTGGGTGTATTTACCGCAGCAAGACGCAAACCGTCCAGTGCCAACTCCAGAATCAGGAACTGCCAAAAGATTGGAATATTAACCTGCTCTTTCATCAGTATAAAAGAAAAACTTTCCGGAATCCATTCCGAATGATTCATAAGCAACAAATACGTCGGTGTCACGAAATACATCAAAACAGCAATCAAGAATCTTGTGATTCTTAAGTAAGTCCCTGTAATCGGCGGAAAATAGTAATCATCAGCCTCCTCCATAACATCAAAAACCGTCGTCGGTAGAATCATTGCAAGCGGTGAATTGTCGACAAGTACGATTACACTCCCCTCAAGAACCTGCGCGGCTGCCGTATCCGGTCGTTCCGAAAACTTGAATTTCGGAAACGGATTGAACCATTTTTGCTTGTATATATTCTCTGCGAGACTCTGCTGATTCATAGATAATGCATCGATTTGCAGATTCTGAATTCTGCTTTTTAATTTTTCAACAAATGCTTTGTCCGCCCGCTGATCCATATAGCAAAGTACGATATCCGTCTTCGATGTGCTTCCGGCATTCAACATCTCCATTCGAAGTTTCGGATCTCGGATTCGTCTTCTGATTAACGCTGTATTAAAGACAATTGTCTCTAC
>CAYMCV010000051.1:0-4738 GCA_964389005.1 uncultured Lachnospiraceae bacterium
ACTGGCATAGATGCGTCCCTGTGCATCGAAGAGGGTACATTGCTGAACACCTGTGAAGACAGAACGGCCATCAGCAATTCCCGTCCGTGAATCAAACGCTCCAACATCTCGCGAACCACGGGTATCGCACCCAAGTTCCCGATAAAAACAAAGAATACGACAAATGTAAGCAGTAATAAATAATCAATTTTTAGCAGAACTTTTCGATCCATAATCAGTATCGCTACGAGTACCACCGCCAGTACCAACGGGTAATCCAAGACACGAAACACATTTAAAAGGCAAACACCAAAAAGCAACAGATATGAAATGACCCGAAGCCACGGCAGTTTCACCTGCGAAGTTTTATCCTCTTGAAATTTCAGTTTTTCTTTGGATGAACATATCGCAAGCACCAAAACCAGTACCAGCGACACCGCCGTTACAGGCAACATACACAGTAAAAATTCTCCAACCTCATATCCGCCCTGTGAAAACAAATAGAGATTTTGCGGATTCCCGATGGGCGTCAACATACTTCCCAGATTTACCGCAATTGTCTCTATTACAATTGTACGAATTATGTCTTTTTCTCGCTGCCCCTTCATCATCAGCAAGGTCAGCGGCACGAACGTAATCAGCGCCACGTCGTTCGTAATAAGCATCGCCAAGAAAAAGCACACCATACTCATCAGAACGGTAAACCCACGCACTGTTTTCAGTCGCAAAGACATCACATTCGCCGCCGCGCGAAACGCACCGAGTTCCTTAAGCCCCGCAACCACCGCCATCAGGCAGAACAGCAACGCGAGCACCCGAAAATCAATATAATCCAAGTAATCTTTTGACGGCTTGACGAAAAAAACGGATGCACCCATCAGAATGCATCCGGCGCACAATACCGGTTCCCTCTTTATAAATTCAAGTACTTTCTTCATTTTTAGCTTCCATCTCCGTACATCAAGTAATATCTATCCCAATGCCACGTCCAGCGTCATCATCAATGTAAAACCGATGGAAAAGAACACCGTTCCCCAATTGCTGTGTTTGCCCTCCGCCATCTCGGGAATCAGTTCGTCAACCACGACATAAATCATGGCACCCGCCGCAAAACTCAGCATATACGGTAAAGCCGGCACAATCAATCCCGCCGCCAATATGGTCAGAACAGCACCGATTGGCTCAACGACACCCGAGAGAATCCCATAGAGAAACGCCTTGGATTTCTTCACGCCGTTCGCACGTAAAGGCATGGAAATAATCGCACCTTCCGGAAAATTCTGAATCGCGATTCCGATGGACAGCGCCAGTGCTCCCATAATTGTAATCCCCGGTTTGCCGGAAATCAGCCCTGCATATACCACGCCGACAGCCATCCCCTCCGGAATATTATGAAGCGCAACCGCAAGCACCAACATGGTGGTCTTTTTTAACTTGCTTCTCGGTCCCTCTGCCTCTGTACTGCTGATATGCAGATGCGGAATCAGTTGGTCCAAAAGCAACAGAAATCCGATTCCGATCCAGAACCCCACAACCGCAGGCACAAACGACCACTTTCCCATTCCTTCGGATTGCTCGATTGCAGGAATAATCAGACTCCACACAGAAGCCGCAACCATGACGCCTGCCGCAAATCCGGACAGAACCTTCTGCAAAAACTCGCTCATGGTCTTTTTCATAAAAAATACGCAAGCTGCGCCGAGCGCAGTTCCCAAAAAGGGAATCAACAGTCCTTTAATCACTTCCATAGTCATCCGCATTCTCCTTGTATATGTAATACATTATGCATATCGGGTTGCCTTTGACACTGTACGTTCTTTCCCTGATTATACACCCAAACGCGGAATTTGCACTAACTTTTATTCCTCAGACGCATAGGTTAATTTTTTATGATAAAAATTCTCATAACAAGCTTTACATGCCTCATAATTTGCATTCTTCAGATACGCAGTATTTTCTTTTCGCGACAATCCCTCCTGCGGATAAATCGCCGGCAGAATATGAATCGTAAAATCTTTCTTCTCGATTCCTTCCGCATCCTTCTCGCCATTTGGCGTAAATGTGATAAATGTCGGAATGACCGGTACCTGATTCTTCGCCGCAAAATGAAACGCTCCGTCCTTGTACGGGCGCGGTTTCTCGTAATTCCACCACATTGCTTCTTCCGGATAAAAAAGAACGTAATGATTACCTTGTAACAGTTCGTCCACCGCCGCGATGAAATGTTTCATCCCCTTCGGGTCACGACTGAGCGGCATCATCCGTTCTGCACGCATATGCGTCCCAAGTTTATCCTTCCGATTGTTAAACCATCCTGCGGTAATATAGAGTTTATGTCCCTGCATTGCCTTCATTACCACAAGACAGTCCCACATATTTACATGATTGCATGTCACAATGGCGCGTTCAATGCCACTGAGATTCTCGCGGCCTACGACCTTCGTATGCAAGTCTTTTTTATGGAGTTTTCTCGCAAACGGCCGTACCACGAAAAGGTCATCCAAAAAATATCCGATACGTAAATGCAGCGGTTTATGTATGTACGGAAACGTTTCATCCACCGGTAATGTCAATTCATAATCAATCGGATCGACATGCACATCAAATGTCCCGTTTATTTCACATTCTCTGATTCTTTTCAAAATATCCGATCGGGTAGCACTCATTATCTTCCATATCTCCCATCATTTCGGTCTCATCGCTGAATTCGACGCGTTCAATCGCTTCCCATGACTCTGTGTTTTTCCGTAAAAATGCTTTTGCAATAATCGGTATGTAGCCCATGTAAAAAATTGGATGTACCAAAAATAGTACAATCTTCTTTCCAAATGTCAGCTTAATGTTTTTTCGGTCAACGAGCATGCACATTCCGGTCAGAACCAAAAATGAAACATAAATCGTTATCACACCACACGCCGCATATTGTAATGCCCGAAGCACAAGCGCATTTCCTTTCACGAACAACAACAAGGCATCTGCCAATTGGAATAAGGTAAAAAACGTAATCAGACCAACGTAGTAGAATGCCGGCCACAATGCCGTCACGAAATAAATGTTTTTGCTGCACTTTTTATCCAATGACTTGGAAACCAGTTTCTGATTATACAGTAATTTGCTGTCAATCAATCCCGTCAGCCAACGGGTACGACGAATATTCGTCACATGCAGGCTCGTGGATTCCTCCACATAAATCACGGAATAAGAATAGTAGAACGTCGGATACCCTTGAATCGCACAATCGTTCATCAATTCCATGTCTTCCGTCAGCGTCGCACGATAAGGCCAACCGCCGAGTTTGTCGACCAATTCTTTTGTCAACAACAATCCCGTTCCGATGGTCATCTGCGTAATCCCGTGATCCGCTTTATACCGATTTCCCATGTCATCAATCATAGTCCAAATCAGACCGTTGCAGGCGCTCGCCAATGAATTGGCATTTTTATCTTTACTCAAATAATTTTTGACGAGTTTCTTCGATTGGATGACCATCGCGCCGCTTGCCATCGCGCAATTCATCTCCTCTAAGCATTTCGCGCCAAGCAAGCAATCCGCATCTGCGATATAAAAAGCATCATACACATCCGGAAAGTCCTTCATCATCTGCTTCAAACAAGCATCCAAGGCATCGCCTTTACATTTTTGATTGGGAACCACATATGTAAAGCCGCCAATGGCTTTCGTCTTCTCAATTGTGATGTCCTGCGCATCCTTTACCACAACATGAATGTCAAAATACTCGCGCGGGTAGGATTGGCGCTGTAAACTCGCAAAAATGTCATCAATGATTTTGCCCTCGTTTTTGGCCGGAATAATAACCGCGATACGATTCATCTTATCATTTTGCAGTCTCTTCTGTGGCTTGAATGCGCCCAACCACGCCGCAAGTCGCGGTGTGTAAAGCAACAAGCAGATACATGCCAATACAAAGCAGGTTCCCGCCGTAAAATCCAGAAAATGTTGTGTCATGTTTAACCTCCGTTCCGAAGCCCTTATGCCCCTCTGGACCAAATCGTCCTGTATTTCTCATAAATTTTAGTCATCTCATCCATATAGGTTATTTTTAGTATGCTATGTAAACGCTCTGTCTCCCAAGGTTTCACGTTCACGGTATGTATATAAGGAAATATGCGTAATGACTTGCAAAAATGCCGAATAACCGTGTCATCCTTCTTTCTGCGCTGCGCATTGTACTTACTCGGTATCCGCAACGGCTTTGACGCCATGCGATTCAGCGCGTCTTGGTCCGGGAACGACATCTTTTTGGTTCTGCAGCACTTCAGAGTTCGTCGAAACAAACCCGTTTCTCTGATGTAGGGAAGATTCAGAAGCAGCACCCCGGAATTGATGTAGCGCGGATGTTTAAAAATTTTACCCAAGTAATCAATTGCTCCTGCAAACTCATATCCGCTTATATCCGTCTCAAACAGTTCCTGCACATCCCCGAATGCCACCGTATCCGTATCCAGATACAGCACTTTGTCCGGAATGTCCGCAATGCGATCCGCCAGTAACCGCAACATACAATACGGCGTATAAAAATTCTGAAGATTCACGGATTCCTGCATTTCCCGACAAAACTCCTCGGTTGCGTCACACAATAACAGTGTATTGTTTGCATTCTTCTCTTTGACCACATCTCGCAAAAAATCCGCCTGTTTCTCGGTCAGCGGACGATGCGCCCGATCCCATTTCTGCAAATCCATCGTCAAGAGAAATACATGTACCTCTGACGTGGTATTCTTCAATATGGATAGCAACG
>CAYMCV010000051.1:4748-17353 GCA_964389005.1 uncultured Lachnospiraceae bacterium
TGCCTCCGAATCTCATCGATATGTTCGAAGTGTAAAATAAGGCACATTTTCGATCATTCATATGTACAAGTTGAGAAGGTGAAGAGTCTAAGTAATTAAAAATCGATTAGATTTACAGAAATCAATATTCCGTCAAAAACCCTTTCATTCCCGCAATAAAGTAGATTCATGCCAATTCTTCTCCTTTTGCGCTTCCATCGATATAATGAACATATTCCACATTGCTGTTTTTCGCACGCATACACATGGTCTCATATACGCGGTCTCGCAATTCTTCCTGTTGTTTGCGTGGATGCAGCGTTTCATTCGGATAAAAAGGTCCGTCAACATAAATCACCATTTTGGGTCGCTTCGTAAATTTTCTTTCTTGATAGGTCACCGTAAAGCAATATGTTGGCTTCTTCCATTTGACCGGATATTTAAAAGAAACCGAACGAAACGGTCTAATCTTCGTATAGTACGGCCAGATGTGTGCCTCCGGAAAAATCACGATACAATGTCCTGCGTCAAGTCGCTTCTGCATTGCTTCTTCGAGATTCCTCAATCCACGCAGATTGCTCGGCAGCGGCATGGCTCCCAGACAAAGCATGAAGGTCTCCGTCCCCTTGACGGCAACGCTATCCGGATTCACAAGTACCCCGATTTTCTTCGGAAACGGCACCAAAGCCGCCAAATAACCGTCGCCCGGCACCTGTGTATGATTCCCGAACAGAAAACACCCTTCCCTTGCCGCCGCTTTCAATACCTTCCGATTCTCGATGCGATAGTGAAACTTACACTTACAATAGATAAAAGCAACCGGCGTCATAATGATACGATAGAACAAAAACTCAAGAAGTCGATAAATCCATGTATCCTTACGGTAAACGTAATCATCCGGTATCACCTTCTCATTACGATTGATTCCCGCAAAATCATCATTCAGTTCATCATGATATTCATAACTTCTCTGCATTCCGCTCTCCGTTTTGAAGTATACCGGGCAATTCATTATCTTATTGCGTCTCTTGCCGTATCACATCGTTATCGCAGACTTCTTACATAGTTTATATTACTACTTAATATAGTAAGCCATTATAGGTGTTTTGTCAACCTTCATCAAACAATTGGTATAAATAAGGGCACTTTTTCATGACATCTGTACCATTATAATCGCTAAAAATAAATTTTTTATTAACTTTCTAAAATTTTCTTAACTAAATGACAAAAGTTTCCATATAATCAATATGTTAAAAATTACTTTTAAACGCGCACTTTCACATAATTAACATCGCCGATACATTGACAACCCCCGCAGAACTCAGTAAAATGAGGTGTGCCAAATAAAACTGTCAAATGAGGATGCCATGGAGAATCAAAAGAAACGCTATACCGTCATCGATTTGTTGCGCGGTCTGACAATTATCAGTATGATTACCTACCACGCCGTGTGGGATCTTGTTTATATGTTTCAAAAAGACTGGGATTGGTATACCTCCATCGGCGGGTATCTTTGGCAGCAAAGCATCTGCTGGACTTTTATCCTGTTATCCGGCTTCTGTTTTTCTCTCGGCAAAAAGAAACTAAAAAGAGGTCTTGTCGTTTTCGGCGCAGGTGCGCTGGTTACAGCAATTTCTTTGTTATTTGTCCCCGAAAACCGTGTTATTTTCGGTGTCTTGACCATGCTCGG
Organism: uncultured Lachnospiraceae bacterium; assembly: GCA_964389005.1. Classification (GTDB taxonomy): domain Bacteria; phylum Bacillota; class Clostridia; order Lachnospirales; family Lachnospiraceae; genus CAYMCV01. Next base: position 6,418 of record CAYMCV010000051.1, read on the forward strand.
CAGTTGTATGCTGTTAGCGACTCTTTTCGAGAAACTTCTGCTTCGCATCAAGCCAGCAATCGGATTGTCCTGCAGTATCCTTTTGTTCATTTTGACGCGTAATGTCGAAATCGGTGAACTTGGATTTGAAGGGCTCTCACTCTTGCATCTCCCCGGCAAACTGTATGCAAACTTATTCACAACCTATTTGGGATTTCCTTCGCCCTCGTTTTACTCCACCGACTATTTCGGTCTGTTTCCTTGGATTTTCCTATTTTTAACCGGTTTCTTCCTGTATAAAATTGCCGAACAAAAAGAGCTGCTGCAAAAACTTCCATCGTGGAAACTTCCGGTAATCAATTTCATCGGAAAGCATTCCCTGATTGTCTATCTTTTGCACCAGCCCATATTATATGCCGTATTTACATTGTTTCTATAAGTTCTCGCAGTTCCTCAACCGACTGAATATCATTCACGCGCCTACGAATTGCCGCCGAATGCGGCATCCCTGCGGTATACCATGCCACATGTTTTCGCATCTCGCGAATTGCCGTATATTCACCTTTATATGAAGATTGTAACTCCATATGGTGAAGCATCATCGCACGAATCTGCGAAGTGCTCGGTTCTTCTACAGTCATTCCGTCCAAAGCAGCCGCAATCTGCCCGAATATCCATGGGTTTCCACGCGCCGCGCGGCCAATCATGACACCGTCGCATCCGGTCTCTTTTAGCATACGCTTGGCACTTTCGGCATCGATAACGTCACCGTTTCCGATGACCGGTATGCAAACAGCTTCCTTGACTTGACGGATGATATCCCAATCTGCTTTTCCGGAATAATACTGTGATCGTGTTCTTCCGTGTATCGTGATGGCTGCAACGCCGCATGCCTCCGCTATTCTTGCGATTTCAACCGCATTCACGCATGAATCGTCAAATCCCTTTCTGATTTTTACCGTAATGGGCTTCCTGATTGCTTTTACCGTTTTTGATAAAATTTCTTCCACAAGTTTCGGCTGTAACATCAATGCGGAGCCTTCTTTATTGTTGACGACCTTCGGAACCGGACAGCCCATGTTGATATCCAGAAATGCAAACGGACGCTCCTCGATGGCTTTGGCCATCTCACTGATGATTGTTGCATCCGAACCAAATAACTGTAAAGAGACGGGAACTTCTTCCGGATGAATGGTAAGCATTTCTTCCGTGTTGCGATTATGAAAAGACAGGGCTTTGGCACTGACCATCTCCATACAGACAAGCCCTGCTCCCTGCTCTTTGCACAGCAAACGAAAAGGCAGGTCTGTCACCCCTGCCATAGGTGCTAAAATCGTAGAATTCTGTAATTCGACATCTCCGATTCTGAGTTTACCCATACATTTTTGCCTCTCTGCGTTACTTGCGGTTCTTGTTATAGATTAGTTTCAGACCTTCCAACGTTAAGTTCCTGTCATATACTTCTATTTCTTTTGTTTCGTCACTGATGATTCTTCCGAGTCCGCCCGTCGCTACTACATGCATCTTGGTATATCCGCTTTCTTCACGTACACATTTCACAATATACTCTGTCTGACCGATTTGTCCGTAGATGAGTCCTGCCTGCATACTTGAAATGGTCTCCTGCGCCAGTATGGAATCCGGTTTTTTTAACTCAACTTCCGGAAGCCGTGCCGTATCTTCCCACAAAGCTTTGGCGGATATTTTGAGCCCCGGAGCCGTAATTCCGGCAACAAATTCCGCGTTGGCAGAAATCAAATCATATGTCGTTGCCGTACCAAAATCAATTACAAGAACCGGACCGCCGTAACGCTCATATGCCGCAACTGCATCGACAATTCTGTCTGCGCCGATTTCACGTGGATTCGGAGTTACGATTTTGAGTCCGGTTTTGGTTCCCGGGCCGACCGTCATCGGATTGACCTTGACGTAACGCTCCAGCGCGCCCAAAAGCGCATGCATGACATTCGGAACAACGCTTGCAACCATACATCCTTCCAAACTCCGATAATCAACTCCGTTTAATTTCAGCAAATCCGTAATTGCAATCCCGTACTCATCGGAGGTTCTCTCCAACTTCGTAACGAGTCGGAACTTCACGATGAGTTCCTCCTCACGAAAAACTCCGAAATTAATGTTTGTATTGCCAACATCTACTACAAGTACCATATTATCCTCCACAATTCCGACGTCCTTCCTTTCGAACGTATCCTACTGTCTATTCGCTCTCTGCCTCTATCAGTGCGTCTGTGTCTTTTAAAATGGCAACCCGATAGTACAGGCTGACGGATTCTAATAATTCTTGCCGTTTTCTCCTGATTTCTCCAACCAAAAGACCTGCCGACACCTCATCATAGTAGGCATCCGATTCCGCCGACGTTGTCTCAATAGACAACGTTCCGTCCTCTTCGAATACCAGTGATATCAGTCCTCCCGCTTCCTCCGTAAAAAGTACACAGATGATGTGCAGTTCCTCCTGAATGGACTCCGGAAGTTTGGAAAACTTTTCGTTAAAATAGTATTTCTGCTCATACGCATTTGCTGCGCAAAGCACCTCTCTGCCTGTTTTCATCTCACGCCTCGCTTCAATGCTTATTCCTCAAATGCGCCGAGTGTTGCCGCCATAATTGCTTTGATCGTATGCATACGGTTCTCCGCCTCTTCAAACACGCGGGAACGTGAAGACTCGAAGACTTCGTCAGTCACTTCCATCTCAAAAAGGCCGAATTTTTCGCCGATTTCTTTGCCGATTTTGGTCTTGCGATCATGGAATGCCGGCAGACAATGCAAGAATATCGCGCTGTCTTTCGCATTATTCATCACATCCATCGTTACACGATACGGAGTCAGTTCCTGTATTCTCTCAACCCAGACACTATCCGGCTCTCCCATTGATACCCATACATCCGTATAAATCACATCGGCATCTTTGGTTCCTTCCGTAACATCTTCACAGAAACGAATGCTTCCTCCACTTTCCTTTGCAAATATCTCACACTCTGCAATCAACTCTTGATTCGGAAAATACTTCGCCGGTGCACAAGCCGTAAAATGCATTCCCATCTTGGCACACGCAACCATGAGCGAATTTCCCATATTATAGCGCGCATCACCCATATAGGTCAGTTTGATACCTTTTAATTTGCCGAGTTGTTCCTGAATGGTAAGTAAATCAGCCAGCATCTGTGTCGGATGATATTCATTGGTCAATCCGTTCCAAACCGGTACATCGGAATTGCGTGCCAGTTCTTCCACGATTTCCTGTCCGTGGCCGCGGTATTCAATGCCGTCATACATGCGTGACAATACCCTTGCAGTATCCGCAATGCTTTCTTTCTTACCGATCTGGCTTCCTGTGGGGTCTAAGTAAGTCACGCCCATTCCAAGGTCGTAAGCTGCAACCTCAAACGAACAACGCGTCCTGGTACTTGTTTTTTCAAAAATCAATACCACATTTTTACCTTTGAGTTCGTCCATCGGAATACCGGCTTTTTTCTTTGCTTTTAACTTAGCCGCCAAATCCAAGAAATATGTAATTTCTTCCGGTGAAAAATCTTTCAGTGTTAAAAAGTCCCTTCCTTTTAAGCTCATAATAAACCTCAACTTTCTCGGTTTTTGCAATCGGTCTCCTTGTGCTTACACTGCACTCTCGTACCTCTTTGCATACTCCCGTAATGTAAATACTGCCGGAGTTACCCGGCAGTACTCGTGTATTTACTCATGTCTAAAATCCATGTATTACAGCACTTCCTTAATGGACTTTGCCAAACCTGCAACTCCCTGTATTTCCGACGGGATAATAATCTTGGTTGCCTGACCGTCCGCAGCCGCAACAAATGCATCCAAACTCTTGATACGCAATACCGCCTCATCTGCACCGGCTTCCTTAATCATTCGAATACCGTCTGCGTTGGCCTGTTGAATTTTGAGAATCGCTTCCGCCTTACCTTCTGCTTCGCGAATCTGTCTTTCTTTCTCAGCTTCGGCACGTAAAATTGCGGATTGTTTCTCTGCTTCCGCTTCCAAAATTGCCGCTGCCTTCTTACCTTCCGCTCCCAGAACGGCGGCTTTCTTCTCACCTTCCGCTCTCGTTACGGCTTCACGTCGCTCACGTTCCGCCTTCATCTGCTTCTCCATGGAATCCTGAATTGCAGCAGGCGGCATGATGTTCTTCAACTCGACACGGTTAACTTTAATTCCCCAAGGATCCGTTGCAATGTCAAGAGATGCACGCATCTTGGTATTGATAATCTCTCTGGATGTCAATGTCTGATCAAGTTCCATCTCGCCGATGATGTTACGAAGTGTGGTAGCCGTCAAATTCTCAATCGCCATCATAGGATTCTCCACACCATACGTATAAAGCTTGGGATCCGTAATCTGATAGTAAATTACGGTATCGATTCTCATCGTAACGTTATCACGTGTGATTACAGGCTGCGGCGGAAAATCCACCACCAGTTCCTTCACGGTTACACGTTTCGCAATTCTGTCAAAAATGGGCCATTTCCAGTGAATACCTACACTCCACGTCCCGTTATAGGCACCGAGTCTCTCAATAACAAAAGCCTGTGCCTGCGGTACAATCTTAATACATGATGCAAAAACAATCAGAATAAAAACGACAATTCCGATAAAAATACAAGTAGTTCCTCCGATTACTCCCGCTGTTGCCAATACCATATCCATTCCTCCATTCTGTGCCATCGGCACTTCTTATACAATTCTTCCCTTTTCACTTATGAATTCATATAGTCATTACCCATCGGTGTCTCTTCCTGAATGTATTCCGGAACTACGATTGCCTTGACTCCTTCAATTTGTTTCAAGGTGACAACGTTTCCTGCCGGAATAATCTCATCCTCCCGCAATGAACGTGCTGTCCATTCTTTTCCTTTGAGCATGACGGTTCCCGTTGCTTTGAGATTGTTGATTTCTTCCGTAACAACACATTTCTCGTCAATCAACTCATCCAAATTCGTCTTCTGTATCTTACTGTTAAAATACTTCTGCGCAACCGGCTTTGTAAAAATCAACATTGCCAGTGACACCAGCCCGAACACAATAACCTGAAACCAGATATTGCCCCCAAGCAGTGCAACAATGGCAGCAAAGAGTGAACCGATTGCAAACCATATACATGTCAAACCCAATGTCAAGAATTCGACAATGACCAAAACAACCATCAGTACCAACCATGCAATGATATAAAACATGTTGCCTGCCATATTGTTTCCTTTCTGAATTGAGCCGTTCAATGAAGCCCTTTTCACAATCAATCATACTATATTCCGAAATCTTCCGCAAGAGAAATCTCTCTCCCTATCTTCCATACATTGTGTACAAAATCTCAATCATTCATTACATAGTTTCGGATATATTTGATTTTTTCCCCGCTCCTTGGCACAATACAGATTCTCATCCGCTCTGCGTATCCATTCTTCGCGGCTCATTCCCTCCTCATATACGGCAAGTCCGCAACTGAATGTTATTGTTTCCTGAATTCCAAAAGAATACTTCTGTTCTCTGAATTCAATTAACAATTGTTTGGCAAAACGATAAGCATCCTCTTCGGAATAGCCCTTGAGAATAATGACAATCTCCTCACCGCCATATCGACACGGAATAACATTGCGAGCCTCAAAGCGACGAATGATATCAGCCAGAGTCATCAGTACCCGATCTCCCGAAAGGTGCCCGTAAATGTCGTTAATTTTCTTAAAATCATCAAGATCAATCATCAAGAGGCATTGTTTTCTGCTTTTGGTGTCGCTCTTTTCCAAAGCCTCCATTACACTCTCCATCTTACTGCGATTGAAGATTCCCATCAAACTGTCAAGTTGCATCTTCTCCAACAACTCATTTTCTCTTTTGGAACCGGCTAAAATGTACTCCAATTGCTGTCCCACATAGCGAATCAGTAAACCGGCTCCGATATATGACACAAGCATCATAACAAGTGCAAGTCCCATATCGGTGGCAAGCAGAGGATCGCCTTTGCGTAATTCCTTCGAACCCATATAACAAGATAGGGCAATGGATAACGAAGACGCAATCGTAATCAGTCTCGTTAAATTCCTGTTGGCAAATAATACGGAAACAAAAATTGCCAAACAAGGAAGCGCCAGCAGCGGACCGTATACATAATGGATAAACTGTGTATTCATACACAGAAACAGAATTAAAAAGCAGGACCAATAATTCTTGGCTGTATCCGAAAGTTTCTTCGAACGTAAACAAAGCATTGTTAACAAAATCATCATTAGGTTCAATCCCGACGGGACATAAATGAACCGAATGCGATAGAGACGTTCCGGCAAAAACAATGTTTTGGATGATTCATCAATACAATAGATTACAATCTCCGCTACCGTTCCAATTGCAGCAAGAATAACACAGACCCAAAATAAGTCTTTTCGCCATTTCTCTTGAATTCGAGATGGTATTTCCATACTGCTTCCTGCCTTTCCGACTAGATAATTTCATCATACCACATCGCATTGCTTTTTCCAATAAAAAAGCGCCGCAACTGCGACGCTTTTATTGTTTATATGATTACCAAAAAACATGTGCACCTATAATGATTCCGGTTTTGTTTCCTTTTCTTCGGAAATAGTGTGCCGTTCCGACGTTGGTCTCACCTGCAATTGCAGCTCTTGCCGCCTCATAACAGGACTCACTGGGACCTGCTTCCAAACGTGCCGCCAACCTTCCGTTGGATGCCGGTGTAAACTGTCCGGGTGAATAAACAACCTCCGTAATGGTTCCCGGAAATCTCGAACTTCTGACGCGGTTCGCTACCACTGCACCTACAGCAAGTTTTCCTTCCGCACTCTGATTGCCGGCTTCACATTGAATAATTGCCGCAAGCAAAGTAATTTCTTCATCCGTGGCACTGATGGCCCCGAGATTGGTTGTTAGTTTTGCCTTCTCAAGCGCTTCCAAATGTTCGCGCTCCTGGATTTCTTCCGTGGTCTCTCCCTCCGGTAAAAAGAAAGACAACAACACATAATCCTTGGCAACGTAGAGTGTCTTGGAGTTGTACTCGACCGATACCCACGCTTCCTGTTCTTCCACTACATCCAGTTCCAGTCCGCGTTCCAAAAGTGTATAAACGCCTGCTTCTTCCGAAGCATCTTTTCGTGCACGCAACGCATCACAATTCACCGTTGCAACCGTAATTCCGACTTCCTTGGCCTTAACCTGTGCTTCTTCGTTAAAATAAAGATACACGTTGCTGACCCATCCGATTAAGTTACCGGATTGAATCTTGGTCCATCCATCGCCCTTTTCAAGAATCTCGCCGCCACAATTCTTATATAGTTTGCCGGCAATTTCTGAATCGGAATTGGCTTCTTTCCGAACATTGACGGAATTCTCAACGTTGGCAATAACCAATTTGTATTTCTCTGCTTCCTCTTTTGCTTTTGCTTCAATCAGCGCTTCTATTTCCTGCTGATCCGAAATAAGATCGGATTTCAATAAATCCGCCGCGCCCGCATCCAAATCAAAAGAATCCTCAGCCGCATTTACTGTAATTCCCTCATACAACCATCCCGTTAAAACCAAAAGAACGACCGATGCAAGACACAGAAAACGCTTCTTTGTACTCAGTTTCATGTCTGCCTCCATACCAACTTGTTACATAATTGTTACGTTTTTGTTAGTATATGTTAGCAGATTTTAATCTATTTGTCAAATTCTACAAACTTTTGGACTTCTCGATGCATGCCTCAACCGCATCCATCACGGTCGCACGGAAGTTTCCGCGTTCCAATTCCGCTACCGCTTCAATTGTAGTCCCTCCCGGTGAACATACCATGTCTTTTAACTCACCCGGATGTTTCTTGGTCTCCAATACCATTTTGGCACTGCCGAGAAGTGCCTGTGCCGAGAACTCATACGCCTGCTGCCGCGGCATGCCGCCCTTTACCGCCGCATCTGCCATCGCCTCGATGAACATAAAAGCATAGGCTGGAGAGCTTCCGCTGATTCCTACCACCACATCCATTAGATGTTCCGGCACCAACGATGCTTTGCCAAAGCTTTGCAACAGTTTGATTACTTTTTCCATTTCCGTTTCGGTTACATTCGAATTTATGCAAGCAGCGGTCGAACCCTCGCCGACCAATGCCGGTGTGTTCGGCATGCAACGTACGATTTTACAATTGCTGCCCAAGCGTTCTTCCAACCACGCAATCGTCTTCCCCGGTGCAATGGAAATCACAATGGTTCCGGGTAATAGCATTGCTTTGAGCCCTTGTAATGCGCCATCCATATACTGTGGTTTGACCGCAAGAAACAGGATATCCGCATTCTGAGCAACGACGGCATTCTGCATACCGGCATTGATTGATAACTTTTCCGTTGCTTCCTTCACGGCATCTGCCGACACGTCTGCTCCGTAAATATCAGACGGTTCACACAATCCTTGCTTCAAAATCCCGCCGATGATGGCTTTTGCCATATTTCCCAATCCGATAAAACCTATTCTCATAAAAGTTCAACCTTTCCCTTTCTCCGCTGTCTAAATGCCTCGTATAACAATATTGCAGACGCCACCGACGCATTCAACGACTCGACCTTCCCCTCCATCGGGAGAAAACAGCCGTAAGTTACTTCTTTGACCGTCTGCTCGCGCAGACCGTTGCCTTCATTTCCAATTAGAAATGCCGTTCCGGCTTCATAATGATATGTATCATAACTCGTATCACATCCAAGATAAGCCGCGTAGACATTGACCTTGCGTTCTTTTAATTCCCGAATACATTGGCATATGTCATCAGTATATGCAAACGGTACGCGATACACCGAACCCATGGTGGAACGAATGACTTTCGGATTCAGAATATCCACGGTATCGGCAGACATAATCACACCGTCAACGCCTGCACCTTCTGCTGTTCGAAGCATGGTTCCGAGATTTCCGGGGTCCTGAATGTTTTCTAAAAGCAGCAGCAGTGGGTTGGGTTTCTGCATGATACACTCCGGCGTTGTCTTCGGACTTTTTAGCACACAGAGGATGCCCTGCGGCGTAACCGTATCCGACATCTTTTTGAATACATCGTCCGTTACCACCTCGCATCCGTCGGCTTCCAAGCGTGTACGAAAGTTACATTTATTCATATAACTCTCCGAAACATAAATCTCCTGAAGCAACGACGGTGGTGCTTCCAAGTACATCTTTGTACCTTCTGCGACAAACAAACCTTCCTCCTTACGAAGTTTGGTTCGCGTGCGCAACTGAATCACATGTCTGATTTTGTTATTTGTCAACGATGTAATCAAATCACACTCTCCTGTATCCTACATGGATAATTTCCTGCTGACCTCATATTCATAAGCAGGAATGTCCTTGGTCATATTCAATGCTTCTTCTATATCAAAATCAACAAATTTGCCGTCTCTGTAGCCGATGACACGATTGCTCTTGCCCTCGCACAGAATGTCTGCCGCCATCGCTCCCATAATTGACGCAAAATACCGATCCTTACAGGTCGGCGAACCGCCGCGCTGCATGTATCCAAGGATTGTGGCACGCGTCTCGATGCCTGTAGCCGCTTCAATGCGTCGCGCCATGGACGTGGAATGCCCGATTCCTTCCGCATTGATAATGATGTGGTGTTTTTTACCCTTTTTACGATTTTGAATAATGTTGTCAATGATTTTCTGTTCGTTATAATCATAATTCTCCGGTAAAAGAATATCTTCCGCTCCGTTCGCGATACCGCACCACAACGCGATATAACCGGCATTTCTGCCCATAACTTCAATAATACTGCATCGCTCATGTGACGATGACGTATCACGTACCTTGTCAATGGCCTGCATAGCCGTATTGATTGCAGTGTCGAAACCAATCGTATAGTCTGTACACGCAATATCAAGGTCAATTGTTCCTGGCAAGCCGATGGTATTGATGCCCTGTCGTGCCAGTGCCTGCGCACCGCGATAAGAGCCGTCACCGCCGATAACCACGATCCCGTCTATGCCATGTTTCTTGCATATTTCAGCACCTTTGATCTGTCCCTCTTCTGTCTGGAATTCAATACAACGTGCTGTCCCAAGTATGGTACCGCCTCGCTGAATCGTATCCGAAACATCTTTCTTCTGTAAATCGACAATTTCTTCATTCAGAAGTCCTTGGTAGCCCTTTTTGATTCCCTTGACGCTTACGCCGTTGATAATCGCCTTGCGTACAACCGCACGAATTGCTGCATTCATACCGGGAGCATCGCCTCCGCTTGTCAAAACTCCGATGGTCTTCATTTTCTCTGACATAGTCACCTCATATATTTCTGTTTGCAATACTTCGTATTGTTAAAAATAACTCGCACACTTTTCCTGTAATAATACCGATTGTGCCACTGTTATGTGGCTCTTGCCACCTGTATTATCATAAGTCATTTATCAAAACTTGTAAAGTAAATGTCGTGCCCCGATTTTACAAAAAATAGCTCTTACTTTCCATATTATCTCATTGTTTATTTCCAAAACTATTATTTGCATTGATTTTTATCATTACATTATGTATCATTTATTTAATGATAAAAGGGATATGGGAGGCATTATCAATGCTTGCAATGCTCATAAAAGGAATGGCAATCGGGATTGTTCTGGGGATTCCGGCAGGTGCCGTCGGGGCGATGACAATTCATCGCGTCATGTTATATAACCGCAAGGCAGGCTTACTGACCGGTTTGGGGTCTTCTGTCGCAGACGTCTTTTTTGCATGCATCGGTGCATTCGGTCTGACACTAATCGCCGATTTTCTGATGAAGTATCGTATTGTTTTCGGCATTTTCGGCAGTGCGCTGCTTGTTTTTCTCGGTGTGCGTCTTCTTTTAGATAAAAAAGAAACCAAAAGCACGGAATATGGTGAGACAAGTCTCGTTAAAATGTTCTTATCTGCCCTCGCCATCGCCATTACCAATCCCGTTTCGATTGTTACATATCT
>CAYMCV010000052.1:0-17258 GCA_964389005.1 uncultured Lachnospiraceae bacterium
ATCTCTGACCCTCATCTCCTCTTCCTTCATACCAAGAGATTGTAACCAATTGATGCAGAACTTCTTCCAATATGCAAACCATTCCAAATCCGTGTCCGGTTCACAGAAGAATTCCAACTCCATTTGCTCGAATTCTCTGGTTCTGAACGTGAAATTGCCGGGTGTAATCTCATTTCTGAAAGATTTCCCGACCTGTCCGATACCAAACGGAATCTTCTTTCTTGATGTTCTCTGCACATTTTTAAAATTGACAAAAATTCCCTGTGCGGTCTCCGGACGAAGGTATACAACATTCTTCGCATCTTCCGTTACGCCTTGGAATGTTTTAAACATCAAATTAAACTGACGTATGTCGGTAAAATTATGCTTCCCGCAAGTCGGGCACGGAATGCCGTTCTCTTTGATAAAATTCATCATTTTTTCCTGTGACCAAGCATCAACCGCTTCTGTCAGCGCAATCCCTTTCTCCTGACAGTAATCCTCGATAACCTTGTCCGCACGGAAACGCTCGTGACATTCCTTGCAGTCCATCAACGGATCGGAAAAACCGCCCAAATGACCGGAAGCAATCCATGTCTGCGGATTCATCAAAATGGCACAATCAACGCCCACATTGTACTGATTCTCCATGATGAACTTCTGCCACCATGCTTTCTTCACGTTATTTTTCAATTCTACACCGAGATTCCCATAATCCCATGTGTTTGCCAAACCACCGTAGATTTCCGAACCGGGATAAATAAAACCTCTGGCTTTGGCAAGCGTTACAATCTTGTCCATTGATTTTTCCATGTCTGTTCTCCTTATCAGTCAAAACCTAAATAATTCATTATTTAAAAATGATATACGTCATATCCACATTCTCCGAAGCATCTGCCTCATATGGATTGATATACACAATATCGCTTCCGATATACAGAATCTTCTTGTATACACGAATGCGCGGTGCCTCCTCCATAATAACGATGTGTTTGTCACCCATCTGTCCGATTTCTGTCAATCCAATCTGCGCGCCGTCTTTCACTGCCGTTAAATTAATATCCAAAGAATAACCTGCTGCGATTGCGCCCGAAATGGTACCGGCATACAATACCGTCTCCTGATAAGCGGCATAATCATCCACAGAAGCATAGGTAATACCGACGCGTGCCGTATTGCCTACTTTGGTGCATTCATCCAAAATCAAGCGATCCGCACCGTTCGCCGCATTATAATCGGCAATTTCTTGTGTCACCATCGTTCTCAGTCCTTCTATATCGTAATAAGCCTGACTGAAATCCTCCACAAAAACAGCACGCACTGTGCCGTCTGCATTGATGACCACCGTTGTATGATTGATATCTGCTTCCAGTTCCGTTGCTGTACAGCCAATAAATAATGAAAAAAGGCTTAAAACCAACAACAAGCACCGAATTTTCGACCACTTCGTCCTCATGCTGTCCTCTCCGTTCTTGTCTACCTATAAAAATCGTTCTTCTGCAAACATGCACTATATTATACCGAAGTCCGCGTACTTTTTCAAGCCTTATTTTTGCTGCGGTAACGATTCAGGAAATATATCTTGATACTCACATACAGCAACAACAATAATGCACATGATGCAGAAATCAGAATACCCTCTTTCAGACCGCATGGACTATAGGAAAACTCCACTTGGTGTTCTCCTGCGGTCATTGGCACACATACAAATGCATCCCCAAAACTCTGCGTTTCAACTGTAACACCGTCCACACGTACCGTCCAACCTTCATCAAACGGAATACTCGTAAATAGTACACTGTCTTCATTCATGGTAATATTCCCTCTTACCAAGCAATCTTCGAATTTTGTCAAGACCAACGGCGTACGTGAAAGTTTATCTGCAACATCGGCAAGCGCCTGCGTATCAAGTGCATATGCCTGCAACAGCACCTTTTCTTCTTCGTCATCTGTAGGCGTGATTCTGACTATACTACCGGCCTCTACAACTCCCAAATCGATGATGTACTTGAATTTGAGATCATCGTATGTGTTTTCCGTCGTTTCCTCATCTTTCGTAATGGAAATTTTTACCTCATCAATATAAGTCTTGACATAGAGGAACAGGCGTGTGTCGTCGTAAATGTGGATTGTACAGTCAAGTTTCTCAATCAGCCCGTCTGCATCGTCGACCTTCTGCTGCTCCGCATCCTCTGATGCATACTCTCGATTGACCAGTTCGGTCGGTACCTTATAAAAAAGTGCGACATCCTCGCCCGTCATGGCGGAGGCCAGCGAGTTTTGTATCGCAAAAGGACCATTTTCCTCCCGATTCCAATTGATTTCGGCATCGGCATCGACTGCAAATCCAAGCGGAAGCACATGATTGCATTCATAGATAAAAAGCGGCTGCTCCGCATCATCCATAATCTGCTTTGTCGTATCTAAAATATGACGTTCCTGTTCTGCAATCAGATATTTCACGGAGAATATCATATCCGTAAAAGGTGTCGTCCCGTCATGCGAATAGGATACGCTCGAAGTACGCATTCCCATTTCATGACAGAATTCCTTAATACCGTAATCAACCGTAGAACTAAAAATGGAACAGCCCCTGTAAGAATTCCACGAAGCATCATTATTGGTATCATGATCGGGCTTTTCAACCCTGTAAAAGTCTTCATTCTCTTCTTCGAGTTTCGTAAGCACCTGCTCAATTGATGCGGAATACTCCTGATATTTGCTCCTTATCACCACCGAAGTAAACCCCGTAACCGCCACATTCACACAGACTTCCGCAAATAAAAGCCCGAGAATCAGATACGAAAACAGATACTTCTTACGCGCGTTCTTCACACGTTGTAAGAAAAACAGTATTATATATGCCAGCAAAAATCCCGCCGTCGTTAAATACACCGCCAAACCATAGGTATTCTCACTTTCGGGTTGCCAAATCCAGCTTGCCGCAAATGCAAGTGCCATGAGAATACTCGCCGTAATCTGCGCCGCCAAGTGAAGCCCCTCTCTCTTGATATAGGCCTCATATGCCATGGTCACACACAGAAATACGAAAAATCCGCTTTCACGCGCAGGAAAATTATTGGGGAAGTGCAATCCATGCCAAATATAATCCAGTATATTTAAGTTAAAACTTACCAACAAAAATGCAAGCAATCCGCCTTTCATGATTTTGTCGCGCAAGCGAATCTTTACATTGCAAAAGTAAAATGGAATCAATAGCAGAATCGAAACCGACGCATAAATATTCGGGACTTCATTTCCAAGAAGGTTCAGTTCCACATTCATAAACATTCTTTGAAATAATTCCACAAACGAGTAATAGAACTCCGGTGTGGTGGGAAATCCCTCGCTGCCTGCCTGCGTCTGTCGCAACGCAAGTGCCATCGGTACAAGAAGAATTGCACAGAGCCCCAGCAAATAAATCGTACATAAGCCAAATCGTGCAAATGCCATACATGCATGCGTATATTTCACTCTTCTATTGGTAACACACTCGACAAAAAACCACAGTACCAAGAAAATTCCCAGTAAGAATGCCATATAAAAATTGCTGAAAATACAGATTCCCATGGTAATCAAGTACCATTTGCACTTCTTATTGGATATTAAGTTCTCCAAAGACCAAATAACGAGCGGTAACAATGCCATGTTATCCAGCCAGATGATGTTACCGGCATACGCCAGAAAAAAAGCAGACAGCGCAAACATCCACGCAAAAGCCAATGCTTCCATCGGCCTTTTTTTCGACCTTTGCTCGATATAAAACGCAAAAAAGAGCGAAGAAAGTGCGCACTTTATAATGATTTGCGCATTCAACGCTTCCAAAATCAGCCCTTTCGGAACCAAAAACAGCAGGAGATTGGTCGGCGAGGCCAGATAATATGTATAAACTGCCGGGTAATTACTCCCAAGTCCGAGATTCCACGCATACAGCAGGCTCTCACCGTTCTTGATTCGCTCGCAAAAATCCCTTGCAAACGGCGCATATTGATGATAAAAATCTACGCGTAAATACGTATTGTCTCCGAACGGAAACATCCCATGGCAGGCATATATGATGGTTAAAAGTAAAGCCGGCACCAAAAAAGCCAGCAAATAATATGCTCTTTTTGTCAACTTTCCCACCCCTTAACTATATTTCCAGTAACTCCAAAGCCTTGAATTGTTTATCCCAAACAAGCGAAGATACCATGCGTGAAATCTCCTTCAGTTCTGCAAGAACCGCATCGCTCACCTGAAACGTATACATCGTTTGTATCGGCGTCCTGCGAATGAATTCGACCGTCTGCGCCGTCGCCGGCATCCAACTGCCTGCGGGCAATGCTTCCGGAAATTCTCCGTTTACCATCATTGCCTTCAGTTCAAAAACATGTCTGATAAAAACAACGGGAAACTTCTCGGACACCAATGCGCGCATCGATTGCAGCAGAAGTTTCAGCATTTCTCGTTCATCGTTATTTTCTCTGGTATAATAATCCGCAATTTCCAAGAAATACATTCCGTAATATGCAAGAGAATAATTGCTTCTCAATTCTTCGAAGTAATATGAAATATCGGCATCAGCAAGCGAATAGGAGTTTCTTCCGACAAACAATTTGAATTCTCCAAAGCAAAAGGGATTCATCGAGGCCATAAAACGGTTGTTTTGGCGTCGAGCTCCCTTCGCAAATACAGAAATCTTTCCGCATTCATTTGTTAGAATTACGACCCTCCTGTCATATTCACCGATAGGTTCCGTCTTCAGAACCATCCCCATCACGCTCATAAAGTCTTGCATCTTCGTATCCCTTCAACTCTTGCGAACGATTCCTAGCCCTTACAAATTCCAAATAATCTTCAACTTTCCCCGTATCTGTAAATCTGTTCCAGTCATTTTGGTTTTCCATCACATGTACCCCCGTAATCTTATGTTCCGTAAATTCCGTTCGGAACTTCACACTACTGTTAGGGTTTGCCGTTTAGGAAAAACTATTCTGATTCTTTTGGATTATATCCGAAATTTTTAAGTAAAAAATCGCTGTCTCTCCAGTCTTTTTTTACCTTAATCCACAACTGTAAGTTCACTCTGCAACCGAGCATCGGTTCTATCTGCATGCGGGCATTGGTACCGAGTTTCTTAATCATTGCGCCGCCTTTTCCGATGATAATTCCTTTGTGGGACTCACGTTCGCAGACAATTGTCGCCTCAATGTCAGCCAATCCTTTTCTGAACTTCATGCTGTCAATGCATACGGCAATTCCATGCGGAATCTCATCATCAAACAGCCGTAATGCCTGCTCACGAATCAGTTCTGCAACAATCTGACGTTCCGGCTGATCCGTCACGGTATCCTTATCATAAAAAGCCGGTCCGTAAGGCAGGTATTTCCGAATGCATTCCAACAATTCACCGGTATTATCCGCCATTAACGCCGATATCGGCACAATCTCGGAAAAATCCATTTCTTTCCGATATGTGTCGATAAAAGATAAAACATCGGCTTTTTTGACTGTATCCGTCTTGTTGATTACAAGAATGACAGGTGTCTTCGTATTCCGCAATTTTTGAATAATATACTTCTCACCTGCACCGATATAGTTGCTCGGCTCCACCAACCACAACACCACATCCGCATCCTCAAGTGTGCGCTCTGCCACGTTCACCATATAGTTCCCAAGTTTGCTTTTGGCTTGGTGAATTCCGGGGGTATCTACAAAAACAATCTGTACATCATCATCTGTATAAACCGTCTGAATTCGGTTTCTTGTCGTCTGGGGTTTGTTGGACGTTATTGCAATCTTCTGACCGATGAATGTATTCATCAGTGTGGATTTCCCGACATTCGGTCTTCCGATTAATGCCACAAACCCCGACTTAAAGTTTTCTTTCATTCACGTTTCTCCGCAGTTTTCGTTTCTTCTATTGCCGCGTTCTCGCTCTCCGCTTGCTTTTCAATAAGTGCTTCTTTTTTCTTGCGACGCTTTTCCGCTTGCTTTTTTACTATACATTTAATGATAAAAATTATCAACCTAATTGAGAAGAAAATTACCGCACACCAGAACAGGAACAATACGATATTGGGAATATTGATTACGAAGCCGATACCGAATTCTTTAAATCCCCTACCGATTTCTTTGATATTCGTCATAAATCCGTCTGCGATGCGTTCTCCCGTGGTTTTTTCCACGATTTCCGTCGGTGTGTAAACTTCCACTTCCTGCACATTCAATATTACGGTCGCATAATCTACAAGATTGTCATAGGTACGAAGCTGTGATTCCATACTCTCAATGCTGTATCTGACTTCCGTCAATCTCTGTGTTAAGTATACAATATCCTCAACTGTCGTCGCCTGCTCCAAAAGACCTAAAAGGCTCTCCTGTTCCGCCAAGAACATCTTCTTCTTGCTTTCCGTATCAACATAAGCAAGTGTCACATTCTCCGTACTGGTATTCTTGCTGACCACGTTCGAAATGCCCGAAACATCCGATACAAAGGAATCCAACTGATTTGCAGGTATTCTCGCCGTCAAGTTCGCATATCTTGTCTGACGCGTCGCTACATAACCGCTCCCGTTGTATGTATACTGGTACTCAATGTATCCGCCGAGTGCAGAAATCTTATTTTCCAAATTACCCATCAACTGATCAAAGTCTTCTGTTTCAACTTCCATGTTGACGGTCTTAATCAACTTCTGTCCGGTTGCGCTTTGTTGCGTTGTTTGATTGCTTCCGGTATTCGCAGATGCAACCCTGCTTTCTTCTTCCGCTACCATTTGATTTGTTGCTGAAAAACCGTCGTCATACGCTCCTGCCCCGGAGAGCGCATCAGCCGGTTCTGCCGCCATCGGGGTCTCCTCATAGTACTCATTTGCATCATATGCTGCCGTCTTCATATCCATACTGGAGCCACTTGATGCACATCCGACCAAAACCGTTGCTGTCATCACCGATAACATCAATAAAGCAATCTCTTTCTTCAAACACATTTTCTTTCTCATCCTTCTCCTCCTATTCGTCCTTTTACGTTAGGCGCTCTTGTTATTCTTTTATTCGCCCCAATCGCTTTGCTTGGCGCTTTCATAACATAGATACGCCCCAAGAGAGTTATTTTATGGAAAATGTTCAAAATAAACAGACCAATCAATGGAACAATGGCTTTAACTCCTTGAATAACCCCGCCGCGTTCTCGATATTCTCCTGATTTCCGACCACACAGATACATCCATCATCTAAAAATGCCTGCATATAAGCTGCCATTTGCCGTATATCTTCCTGCGTGGTTTGTAGCAACTCGTCACGTTCTTTTTGTAACTGTTCTTCTGTCAAGTCTGTCATATACATTACATATGAACGCGTTCCGCGCCCTGCAGGGGTCAGCGGTGTGTCAACATCACTGACGGTTCCGATGATAAACTGTGTCATCTGTCGCTCATCAGCCGAAAAATCTTTCAGATAAGATACCACATTCTCAAATACATCAACCGTCTTTTTGAGATTTGGATCGCGATACGACACAAAATACGTATCGCCGCTTCGCGAAAAGGATGTCATACAACCGTAAGCCCCACCTTTGACGCGTACCTGATTCCACATATATTCATAACCGAGTATGGTGCGTAGCACGTTTAAAACACCGGTATGACGATAACCTTTGTTTCTAAAATTACCTGCACGACAAACGTATTGAATCTGTGCAGATGTTTTAAAACCTTCATTCTTAACCGACAGTTCCACGTCTAATGGTTCTTTTGCAACCTTTTCTGTAAACAGTCGTTCTTTAAGATGCATGATGGCATTGCTAACATCCGGCGCATCTTTGAGCGGTGACGTATAGTCGACCAAGAGATTCTCCGCACGGAATACGGATTGCAGCAAGGTCTGCAGTTTCTCAATCAACCCATCCTTTTCTACGTCATAATTTGCCTCCAAATGCTCCAGCAATTGATAAAAAGGAATGCCGTTATTTAATTCAAACAAAGCCGCCGACTTAGAAAAATAAGACATGGCACGCACAGATGCCACAGAATGTCCAGCAGAAATCATTCTAGATTCAATCTGCGATTTCAACTCGGCAATAATCTCATAAAGTCGCTGTGTGTCCGATAATTGCGTTTGCAATATCATTTCCTCGACCAAGCGAAATGCTTCGCCGATATTCTCGTACAAAACCTTCGCTTTGACCTCGTAGACCATCTTCACGCACTCCGAACGATTTACATTCGTATAGGGTACAAGCGCCGCATCAATTCCGCCTGTCTTAATATTGATTTCGTTAAAAAGTTCTCCGTATGTGTAATTTTTTGTATCCATATACCCAAGACATGCCTTCAGTATGCCGGTATAAACAAACAAATCCGCCGGAACCTGACTGCAATCAAATGCAAACTTCACATAGGCAATCCCGTTGGTAAAAATGTCATGACGAAGTAAAGCGGTATCGCCCACCTTCTGCAACGTATTGTCAATTTTTAGCACTTTCTTGCGTAAATCACTTCGTTTGAGTAACGGTATTTTCTCAAGATTCTCCTTCGTATCCGGTTCTTCCTGGTATGCACGCAATGCCTGTGTTTCATCGACCAAACGTGCAATTTCGTCGTTACTTAAATTCTCTTTATAAGCCGCCAGTCTCTCTGCCAATTCGCGTTCTCTTTGTGCTGCAAGTCCTTTCTTGGGCTTTACTACTACAATTGACTTGTGTCTATTATCTAAAAGGTACTTTTGAATCAATTTTTCGAAATATCCTGTGCCGACACGCTCACGTAAGAGTTTGAATGTCGCAAGTGCCTCCACATTGCAAAACGGAAGGTTCTCATCATAGAGCCAGCTGTCCATAATCTGCAATCCGTACATGAGTCCCTTGGGATAACTGCCGAAATCCGCCTCGCGATACTTGAATTCATAATAATTCAATGCAGCAAGAAGCGATTTTTCATCGATTCCTTCTTCGCAAATCTGCTTCAGAATCCGCTCAACTTCCTCTACAAACTCCTGCTCGCGGGATGCGTTGGCGTTCTTTGCCACAATAGAAAACGCCGGCTGATATCCTCCGTTATCATAGGAGCCAAAAACATCCTTCCCGATTCCCTTGGCAATCAATGCCTTCTTCACCGGCGCACCGGGTGCGGAACAAATCGCATAATCCAGAATTTGAAATGCAAGATACAATTCATTGTTCAGCGAAGTTTCAACTACATTATTATATGAAAGATAGGTTTTATCTTCTTCCTGCTCATCCTCGGTAATCGGGTACTCCTTCACAATCCTGCGTGGCTTTGAAAACGGTTGTTGTAATATAATCTCCGAATCCACCTTGCGATAATCAAATGCCGAGAGATAATTCTCATCAATCCACGAAAGTTTCTCTGCCATATCCATGTCACCATACAGATAGATATAGGAATTGGACGGATGATAGTAATTACGATGAAAGTCTAAAAATTGCTCGTACGTCAATTCCGGTATTACCTCGGGATCTCCGCCTGACTCAACGCTGTAGGCGTTGTCCGGAAACAAAGAACTCATCAATTCCCGCTCAAAAACATCGTCCGGAGAAGAAAATGCGCCCTTCATCTCACTGTAAACCACTCCGTTGATGGTCAATTCCGCATCGGAATCTTCCATCTCGTAATGCCACCCTTCCTGACGAAATATCTTCTCTTCTCGATAGATATTCGGATAAAAAACAGCATCCAGATATACATGCATCAGATTCTGAAAGTCTTTGTCATTGTAACTTGCAACCGGATAAAGTGTCTTGTCCGGAAATGTCATTGCATTTAAGAACGTATTCAATGACCCCTTTGCCAACTCGATAAAAGGATCCTTTACGGGGAAATTCTTAGAACCGCACAGTACAGAATGCTCGATAATGTGCGGAACACCGGTACTGTCTGTCGGTGGTGTCCGAAATCCGACATAGAATACCTTGTTGTCGTCATCATTGGATAAAAGAACTACCTTTGCGCCGGTCTTTTTGTGACGTAAAATATAGCCATCCGAATTCAAATCCGCTATTTTTCGATGCTCCAATATTTCGTATGTTGTTAATTCTTCCAATTTCATGATTGATCACTCCTTATAATTATTTATGTTGTTTTTCCATTGTCTGTAGCCATACATGGCGACGTTTTTTGCTATAACATAGTCATGCCCAATTCATTCAAAACTCAATAATGAAAATCATTCGTTCATCATAATCAGTAAGACCACCGCAATGCGGTGGTCATATGTAGCTTGGGAAAATTGCTCTTCTTTTGTATTACGTTTGTAAATCTAGTTCGTGACAGAATTTGGGCAGATAGATATGCAGATTGTCAAACATCTGATTCGTCATCGCAATGTATTGATAGGTACCTTCTTCCATCTCAATTTTCTTGCGATACATCTCCTCTCCCTCAATCAAGCGATGAAATACCTGAACACCATATTGGTTCACAGGTTGAACATCACTTCCGATATCACATAACAGATTACCGCCGGTAATCTCAAGTTTGCCCTTCATACTGCCAAGCGGAATCGGATTGGCCGCCAAAGCCACCACTTTAACGCTTCCGGTTCTGATATAGGTATCTCCGTCGCCACGGAAATTACCGATACCGCCAATATCTGAGCCTTCACAGAAAGCAAAAATTTCATCACCAAAAATCAGAATCTCAACAGAACCGTTATGTGATCCGATGGCAACACCTTCCATACAGTGGTTGATGACATTGACTTTGCCGCCGTTTAATGTAATGCGACCTTTACTCGGTTTGATTGCGCCGATGGAACATGCACAACTTCCCGATGTGTCAATCTCAATATCTGCAACGGATTTGATATCCACCGTCCCTTCAAATACACCGATACCGACAGAATCTGCTCCCGATGCGGAAATCGCCACGCAACAACTGTCAAGTACAATCTTGGCATGACCGCTGACTGCACCGATACCGATGGCATGACTTCCTGCTGCAATAATCTCGACATTACCGCTTGACACCTTGATTTCGGAATTCGCATCTGCCACCAAACCGCCGATGCCGATGGCTGTATCGCCGTTGGTTTCGACACGTACCGTCCCCTTCATATCCAACAAGATGTTTCCGTAGGGTTCATTCGAAGTACTGCCGATTCCGGTACCGTTGTTGTGATCCGCACGAATTGTCAAATTACCGTTACCCTGAATCACCAAAGATGCTGATGCCGGTACATGAATTCCTTCATAGGACAAAACATTCTCTCCTTCAACACACAACACCAGTCTGGAATTCTCTCCCAGTTCAATTGCAGGCATATCACGTCCACGCAAATTCACATCGCGCAATGCAAGTACGGTTTCCAGATTATCTGCAATCTTAATCCCCATGCTGACTTCTCTGCCGACGTCTCCGACAATGCGCGTGGTACTTTGTACAACATCGATTTGTGAATAAAAATCAAGTGCCAGATTAACCAATGATATATTGTCAAAGTTCGCTGTCTCATATATCTTGTTTTCAAATGCCAATTTTGCAAGTTTTAGGTTAATTGCAACAATTTCGTTCTCGATGGAAGTATCTATCTTATCCGCAACCAAAGGACTCGGTTTCGCGGTGTAAAAACCTTGAATCAAATGCACACCCAATTGGATTACCATCTGCAATTCTTCCGGCGTCTCGACGCCTTCCGCAAGAATCTTCATGTTGTGGTTGTTCGCAAATGAAATATAGTTTGCAACCAAATGCTGCTTTTTACTGTCGGAATCGATACCCATAATCATGGAATGGTCAATTTTTAGGTAATGAGGACTATTGTTTAAAAGAGTCGATGCATTGGAATAACCGGTTCCGTAATCATCCAATGCCAATTCACACTTGCTCTTTTCCATGTATTTATGTACGGTCTGACACGACTCTTCGGACTGCATGCCATTCTCGGTAATCTCAATGACAACCTGCTTCATCAGTTCCGGATATTCGCTCAGTAATTGATCGAATTCTTCTTCTTTGATAATCACGGTCGGAATACTGTTGATGAATAGACGACGTTTCTCAAATATCTGGTCGTTTTCTTTCATAATGCGCAATACGTTAAAAAATGTATAATGCTCGACTTCATACAGTCGTTCCTGACGCTCCGCGAGTTCCAGAATATCGGAAGGCGACAACCCCATATCCGCTTTGGTACGCATCAATGCTTCATATGCGTAGATTTTACCTGTTTTGGCACTGACAATCGGCTGGAAATCATACTGGAGTTCGTTCATATCCAGCAGTTTACGCAGTTTATTATCCTTAACGTACTCCGTTTCCTGTCTCCGAAACGCATCTGCCGAAAACGCATGCGGTTCCGGTTTACGGAACATGGCTGCCTCATACACCGCAAACGCTGTATTCTTCATTAGTTCATCACAACTTGCCGAATGCTGCGGATAACAACTGTAACCGCAATAAGTTGTAAATGTTTCTGCGGTCGGTAAATGAAGCAACACTTCGTTGATTTCCGACATGATTTCGTTCAAACTTGTCTCAACTTCACGCAACTCACAGTCATTCATCAGTAATAAAAGTTCATGTCCCGACTTACATCCGACGATTGTCTTTCGTTCTCCGCGCTTGTGTTCAAATTCACGGAAAATCTCACCGATTTCCGCCATCGTATCCGCTGCACGCTTATAGCCTACAAAATGGCGCAAATGCTCGATTCCTTCCATCTGAAACGATGCAAGATAACACGGTGTCAATGTGAGTTGTAACTGCGTTTCCGCCTTCTTTACGAAACCGTCATAATAAACAAGACCTGTCTCCGGATCCGTATCTGTAGACTCCATAATATAGGTATATATTGGGATATCTTCTCGTTGAAACGCTTTCGCAATCTTGAATGCAATGGAAATTCCTACCACAAGTAGCACTATTCCGGCCGCTACATAGCAGTAAAAATACATTTTACGTACATCATTCCAAATTAAGTTGTATACACCGACTGCCATCAATAAAAAGGCGAGAACGATAAAAACGTTCTCCGTCACGATGTAATAGCGTATCTTTCGATGACCGACTTCTTTGTTTTTTTCTTTCAGCATAAGTTGCTCCCCAATTAAAGTAAAACAATTATAACATGTCACGTCATATATTTCTACATCTGTTTATCATTGTGATAGCCCAAATCGATACTATACAGGTATGGCCATCAACGCCAATTTCGAAATCACGATTTCCTCCGGATACAAATCCTCCCACAAATTTGCATCCTTTGCTCTATCTCGAAATTCGGCAAGATGATATGTGCGGCTTCGATAAATGCGCTTCCCATGTTTCTCCTCGTACGCTCCCGCTTTGATTTTGAATTTGAGCTGTTTTAGAACTTCCGTATCAAATAGTGCATCGTCAAGTTTACATAACGTCTCCGGTAATGTCTCGTCCCGATTGTTCTCTTTCATTAAATAACGATTGACAATTGCCTTCCATTTGAAAGGAACTTCCTCCCATGAAAGCATCTCCGCATATGTCATTTTGGCTCCGATATACAAAGAGCCCACATCCTGCATGATATACTTAAAATCTCTGTTTTCCATTCGTTTCTCCGTTATCGCATATTGTATTATTCCTTCGGAAATTCACTCTCCATAAACTCGATTGCGCCTGCACACAACATGTCAATCTCTCGAATTGTCTTCATCGAGATTCCTGTTTCCTTCGCAACTTCTTCCATGGTCGCTTTGCGGAGGTATGTTTCATAGATTTCCTTGGCGGCCTCCATTACGCGATTCATCTTATGTAACATGGCTTCATCTGCCTTGTTCTGTTCTCCGGCGTCATGAACCAACTCCTGCATGGAATTCATGACCATTTGCGCAAACAGTTCTTCCACATCCTCAGGTTTTTCTTGGCTTCCCAGCATTCCTGCAGCCACTGTCAATGCGACATTTCCTTCTCCGATTAAATCTTCGATACTAACACCCTGTCCCACATAGAGTTTCGCAATTTCCGGTACCTTCGATAAAAACGATTGAATCGCCTGCTCAATCGCAATCGCATCCTTTTGAATCGCCGCCATATAAATAGCTTCTTTTTGTCCGTCCGTATACTGCGGAAGTTCTTCCAATTCTTTTAGATACAGCTCTAAATAATTAAGTTCGGGTTCGGATAAAAAATCATCCAAATCCGGCTTTTCTCCGATACCGATACGCTCTTTTTGCAAATATTCATAGATTAAATCCAGCTGCGGTTTGGTTAATTCCATACCCTCAAAGCCGTCTGTAATCTGCTCTTTACTTAAGACACGACCCTGTAATTCCGCCAGTTCCTTGAGTTTGAGCAGTTGCTCCGTAAATTGCAGTCTGTCGTCTGTTTTCACTCACATACCCCCCGCCTATTGCTTTTTTACATGCTCGTGCGTAAAAATGTGATCCGAGCAATACTCATAATTACCGTCACATTTCGAGCAAAAACGAAATGACAGATTTGCATCATCCATCTCCGTTCTGCCGCAAATTGCGCACTTATGCCTGCTGACGTTGGAAGAAGCCTGTCGAACTTTTGCTTTGAATTCATGCTGTCGCTTCACCTGTTTCGGGCTACGAATCATCGGTGATTTAAATAGTAAGAAACATATAAGTGTGTTCAACAGCGAACTTCCGATGATGCATAAAGTCACGATACCGTAAACTATTGTCCATGCGCCGCCATGATAGAAAGAAGCCAGAATCTGGTATCCCATCAATACTACATAAATAATCCCCATAACTTTCATCTTAATCGGCAATACGAAGAACAGATATACCTTCATATCCGGATACATAATCGCAAACGCCAAAAAGATGGACATGTTGACGTAATAAGTACTAAAGCCTGAGAAAATCGAAGCATAGAAAAAGCTACCGCCGTATAACGATAGTTTATCAGGGCTTAATAATCCCAAATAGATAGATTCGTACTCAGCAATCTCTGCCGGGTTCATTCCAATTACAAAATAGAGATACAAAATAAAACTTCCGATAACTGTAAATAGAAATCCCGAAAACATATACACATTGAAACGGAAGGTTCCCCACGTTCGCTCCAGTGTACGCCCAAGTGAATAATAAAAATACAGCATTATCAACGTCAGAAAATCAAACCCCTCCGGCGGAACCAGAATCCAACTGAACAGTCGCCATATCTGTCCGTGACAAATGGCATATGGATTCAATGTCAAAAGCATTAAAAACTCCGGCTTTACAAACTGAATCAAATATCCAAAAGCATAGCAAATAATCAACAACAATGGTAAATTGCTGATTGCATACTTCCCATATTTTCGTTCCATCTTGAGAAAAAATTTCTGCATTATATTCTCCATTCATTTCATTTTACTTTTGCTGAAAGTTCATCGTGATTACAGTTCAAACGGTGTAACCTGATATACATAATAGTTGAGCCAATTACTGTACAAATTGCTGCTCTGCGCTCTCCACTGCAACAACGGTCTCTGTGTCGGATCGTTGTTCGGATAGTAGTTCACCGGAATCTCCGAATTAATTCCCTTGTTCGTGTCGCGCACATACTCCTCATGCAGCGTATACCTGTCATACTCCGGATGTCCCAGCAAAAAGATCTGCTTTCCTGATTTATCCAGTATCAGAAAGACCCCCGCCTCATCCGACTCCGCCATAATCATCAGATTCTCGTGTTGCAGAATGTCTTCTCTCTTCACCTGCGAATAGCGGCTGTGCGGCACCATGAAAATATCGTCAAAGCCGCGCACCAATGGTTCTTTGCGATTCATTACATTATGCGGATACACGCCTGATATTTTCTTGTCTAATTGATATTTCGGTATGCCATAATGATAAAAGAGACCTGCCATTGCGCCCCAGCAGACATGCATTGTTGAAGTGACATTTGTCTTCGTCCACTCCATAATCTCGCACATCTCGTCCCAATAATCCACTTCTTGATATTCCAAATTTTCAACCGGTGCGCCGGTAATAATCAAGCCATCTAATTTCTGCTCTTTGATTTGGTCAAATGTGGTATAAAATTGGTTCATATGACTTGCCGAGGTATTCTGTGAAACATGGCTTTTGACATGCAGAAATGTTACATCCACCTGTAACGGCGAATTGGATAGAAGACGCAACATCTGTAATTCGGTTTCCTGTTTCAACGGCATGAGATTCAGTATGCCCACCTTCAACGGACGAATATCCTGATGCATGGCGCGAAATTCATCCATAACAAATATATTCTCCCGTTCCAGCGTCTCTAATACAGGCAAATCACTTTGTGTCTTAATCGGCATTCTGCTGTCCTCTTTCTTAATTATTATATTCCGCACGGTAATACATAGAAATGATTATAACATTTTGACTGCTTAGAGGTCAATGCGTTTTGTTCCCTCAATATGGTAAATTTCTGTGAACTCCTCTTCGGATATGATGGGAATCCCCAATTCTTTTGCCTTCTTATTTTTAGAAGAGGACGAAAGAACATCATTGTTGATCAGACAGTCTGTGTTGCCGGTCACGCTCCCACTGACTTTACCGCCGCGAGCCTCGATTGCTTCCTTCAGTTCACTGCGATCTGCAAATTTGTTCAAACTTCCGGTTATGACAAAAACCTTTCCCGACAATACTTGGGGCTTCGTTTCTTCACGAAGTAAATGAAGTTCTTGCATCAATTCCGACAATTGTCTGCAATTATTATCCTGTCTGAAATAATCGCAAAACGCTTCCGCAATGACTTCTCCGATACCGTCAATCTGTGCCAAATCTTCCGGTTTTGCATCCTGTATGGCCATCAAATCGTCACCGTACGCCTTGGAAATAAGTTTGGCCGTCGCCGGTCCGATATTGGCAATTCCCAATGCAAAAATCAACTTGGGAACTGTAACTTCCCTTGCTTTATTAATAGATGCAATCAAATTCTCGTAGGATTTCTCACCAAGCCCCTCCATCACCACGATTTCATCGCGATACCGACTCAACCGGAAAATATCAACAAATTCATGTATCAGATTGGCTGAAATTAACTTTTCAAGCGTGGATTCCGATAATCCTTCGACATTGAGCGCATCCCGACTCACAAAATGTGCAAATGCCTTGACTTTTTTTACCGGACAAATCGGATTGGGGCAAAACAAGTACTGGATTTCATTCTCGTTGCTGATTGTCGTTTCCGCTCCGCATACCGGGCAATTTGTCGGTATTTCAATGTTGTTACTGCCTGTGAGATTCTCAGCAATCTGCGGAATAATCATATTTGCTTTGTATACCGTAACGCTGTCTCCGATTCCCAATTTGAGCGAACGCATCACGCTGATGTTGTGGACGCTTGCACGACTGACTGTTGTAC
>CAYMCV010000053.1:0-3453 GCA_964389005.1 uncultured Lachnospiraceae bacterium
TCTGAGTGAGGGATACACAAAACTGGTTGAATACACGATTTCTGTGCCAATAAGCAATCCTGTGGACGGAAATGTAACAGGTAATATAACAGTACCGTTGCCTAGCGGATACGATGGGGCAAGTGCCAAGACACTTGACGGAATATCGGCAAGTGGCAGTACATCAACCACTGTAACTTTTCCGGTAACACTGTCAGGAGGCTTTGGTACGTTTACAGCAGAATACAAGGAGGCGACTACGCCACCCGCGGGAGATGAAACAGGAACTGTACCAACAGGTGGGCAAAATAGTAATACAAGTTCTTCGCAATCAACAATTGACTTGACTGCTACATTTAAGGGTGTCGGAGGCGAAGAAGGAATCTGTAAGCAAACGGTGCAGGGACCAAAATTTGAGACAGTCATTTTGGCAAAAATGCCGGCAGGGTGCAAAGTAGCATTTTCATTTAATCTGTTAATCAAAGAAAATGGAAGTTTCGTAACAAATTATACACTTCGAAACGGGAAATTGGTACTCAACATCCCGAAGGAATGGCAAAAGGCGGGGAGAAGCTTTGCAATCATCGGAGTGGATAAAGACGGTGTTGCTAAGATTTTTACCGATGAAGATTCGAATGATGCAACGTTTACGACAACGCTTAACATCGAAGGGTATGCATTTGCGTTAATTTACTCGGATGACGGAATGTTTGCAGCGAGCGGAATCTATATCGTAACGTCGGGGGATACTTTGTCGCAGATTGCAAGGAAACTAGATAAGACTGTGCCTTACCTGGTTGATAAAAATCATCTTACGAATCCGAATCGATTAAAAGTCGGTCAAAAAATCGTGTACTAATACATAGGGGCGAAAATGTTATCAAAGTGTTGGTGTTACAAGGGGACGGGGCAAGTGTACCATTGCGAGGCAATGGTACACTTGCCCCGTCCCCTTGTAACACCAACACCCTGCAACATTAAGCAGATTTGTAGCATATCCCATTTCCCAACTTCATACAATGTAAAAAAGTTCAAAGTGGGGACGTTGTTGAAGAATTACATTGAGGAAAGAGCCAGGGAGGTTGCGCTCTATATCATCGAGTCGAACGCCACGGTACGCCAGACGGCTAAGAAGTTCGGAATCAGTAAAAGTACCGTACATAAAGACGTAACGGAACGTTTGGAGCAGATTGATCCGACGTTGGCCAAAAGAGCTCGTGTCGTGTTGGATATCAACAAATCCGAGAGGCATATACGTGGTGGACTGGCAACAAAGGAGAAATATGCGCGTCAGCATTAACATATGTATTCAGAAAAAAGCAGTATCTGCGAAAGATGCTGCTTTTTTCGTGATACAACTGCTTGATTACACAAACAAGACGGCTGTCTGTAATCATCAAAAATAATGCTTGACAAAAGTCTCATTATTTGCTAATTATTATTTAAAGTATTTTAGTTAAAAATATTTAAATAAAAAATTAAAACAAAACAGCGCATGCGAAAACGGAGGAAATTATGACATTCGAAAAAGTAAGAGACATTATTGTAGAAACAATCAACTGTAATCAGGAAGAGGTTACCATGGAAGCAACGCTTTCCGAAGACCTTGCAATTGACAGCTTGGATGCCGTCGAACTCAGTATGGCTTTGGAAGAGGCCTTTGAGATTAAGATTCAGGATGAAGAAATGGCAACCATGAAACGCGTTTCCGACATCGTGGAATTTCTTGACAAAAACACAAAATAGGAATTGCGGAAGGGAAAGACGCGGAAATGACAGAACAGGAAGTTATCAACATTATGCATGAATTTGCATCGCTTGGACTCACGTATTTCTCCTGCAAGGATGCGAATACGGAACTTGTATTGAAACAAAAACCATCATCGGCAGTGAAGGCGCATGAGGAAACAATTGTTTCACAGGATGCAAAAACCAATGAGAAAGCAATCGCGGTATCCGATGCCGTATGTATCAAAGCACCGCTGGTCGGTGTGTTTTATGAGGCGTCCTCCCCGGACGCTGCTCCTTTTATCGAAGTCGGACAACACGTTTTAAAGGGTGATACGGTTGCACTGATTGAGGCGATGAAGATGATGAATGAGGTGAAGTCTCCCGTCAGCGGAAAGGTACAAAAGATTCTGGCTAAAAATGGCGAGATGGTGGAGTTTGATCGGGTTCTGATTGAGATTGCGGAGGATTAACGCCCATGTTCAAAAAAATATTGATTGCGAACCGCGGGGAAATTGCGCTTCGCATTATCCGCACCTGTCGTGAAATGGAAATTGACACGGTTGCGGTTTATTCCACGGCAGACAAAGAAGAATTGCATGTGCAATTGGCGGGAGAGGCTGTTTGTATCGGCCCTGCCGCGGCAAGCGAAAGTTATCTGAATATGAAGAATATTCTGGAGGCGGCAATCAGTACGGGTTGCGATGCCATTCACCCGGGATTTGGCTTTTTATCTGAGAACAGCGTATTTGCCGATTTGTGCCGCCAATGCGGAATCACATTTATCGGACCGTCGTCGGAGGTAATTAAAGCGATGGGTAATAAATCTGCGGCAAGAAAACTGATGCAGGAGAATCATGTACCTGTGGTTCCCGGTTCCGAAGGCAGTGTTCAAAGTGTGGAAGAAGCATATCGGGAGGCAAAAAGAATCGGTTATCCGGTATTAATCAAAGCGGCGGCAGGCGGCGGTGGACGCGGAATGCGCGTCGCGCAAAATGAAGAGGAACTTGAGAATGCATATCTGACCGCACGTGCCGAGACAAGAGCTTGTTTTCATGATGAAGAAATGTACATCGAAAAGTGGCTTTTACATCCAAAACATGTTGAATTCCAGATACTTGCGGACGCATATGGCTCGGTGATTCATTTGGGAGAGCGCGATTGTTCGGTACAGCGAAAACACCAGAAAATGATTGAAGAATCGCCATGTTGCAGTATTGACAAGGATTTATGGACGCAAATGGGAGAAACGGCTGTCAGGGCGGCCAAGGCGGCCGATTACGTGAATGCCGGTACGGTTGAGTTCATTTTGGACAGTGAGAATCATTTTTATTTTATTGAAATGAATACCAGAATTCAGGTGGAACACGGTGTTACCGAGATGCTGACGGGTGTTGATTTGATTCGTGAACAGATTCGAATTGCAGCCGGTTTGAATCTTTCGTATCGACAGGAAGATATCAAAAGACAAGGTCATGTCATAGAGTGCAGGATTAATGCAGAAAATCCGCAGGAGAACTTCCGGCCTTCTCCGGGGACGGTGAATTTCATTCACTTACCGGGTGGGTGCGGCGTTCGTGTCGATACGGCAATGTATCAGGGCTACACGGTGAGTCCGTTTTACGATTCCATGATTGCCAAGATACTGGTGTGCGGAAATACGCGTCTGGAAGCGATTCGCAGGATGCGTCGGGCATTGCAGGAGACAATTATTTTACTGTTCCTGCTGGGGAAATCTTTAAGGCG
>CAYMCV010000053.1:3463-16517 GCA_964389005.1 uncultured Lachnospiraceae bacterium
GAAGGAATTGATACGAACATCGAGTTTCAACATTTATTGATGTATCGCGGTGAGTTTGTGCGTGGTAATTATAACACGGGATTTTTGGAGGAACAGAATGAATCCGTTTCAGAAAAGGCGAGAGAGTCTGATTACATTAAGGTCGGAGCATGATATTCGGCGTAACAGAGAGAAACGACGCGAAGCGGTGGTTGATTTGAATAAGTTGTTCGTCATCTGTGAGCACTGTCAGGCTTCTTACCCCAAGGGGGAGTTAAAAAGTCACGATTACATATGTCCACTTTGCGGCTTCCATGCCAAAATGCCCTATGCAGCCAGATTGCACCTTATTATGGATGCAGGCGAGCTACGTGAATTAAATAAGCGTTTGGTTGGGTGTGACCCACTGAAATTCGACGGTTATCCCGAAAAAGTGGAGCGACTGCAGAATAAGACATCGCTGACGGAGGCGGTTGTGACCGTAACCGGTACCATTGCCGGAGAGAAAGTTGTAGTCGGTGTCATGGATTCCCGTTTTTTAATGGGGAGTATGGGAGTCGCGGTCGGCGAAAAAATTGCGCGTGCATTCGAGTACGCAACACAGAACCGTCTACCCGTTATCATGTTTTCGGCAAGTGGCGGCGCAAGAATGCAGGAAGGTATTTTCTCATTGATGCAAATGGCGAAGACTGCGGGAGCGGTCAATCGGCATAAGCAGGAAGGACTGTTGTTCATTTCCTGTCTGACCCATCCGACAACAGGCGGTGTTACGGCAAGCTTTGCAAGCCTGGGAGACATCATTCTTGCAGAACCGCAGGCATTGATTGGATTTGCCGGCCCGCGTGTGATTGAACAAACCATACAGCAGACATTACCGGAAGGATTTCAGACATCGGAGTATCTGTTGGAGCATGGCTTTGTGGATGCAATCGTGCCGCGGGAGCAAATGCGCGCAACACTGGCGCAACTGTTAAAACTGCATCGGAAAAGGAATATGCTAAAAATGAATCCCGGGAAGCAGCCTCTGTTCAAGAAAAGGGCGACAAGTATCAAAACGGCAGCAGAACGTGTACGCATTGCACGCCAGCAGGGAAGACCGAATGCAAAAGACTATATTGCGGTGTTATTTGATGATTTTATCGAATTGCATGGAGACCGCTTGTGTATGGAGGATCGGAGCATCATCGGCGGAATCGCATCTTTTTGCGGTAAATCCGTAACGGTTATCGGTGAATGCAAGGGGAAAACACTTGCGGAGAATGTGACAAGAAATTTTGCCATGCCGAATCCGGAAGGGTATCGAAAAGTGCAGAGGCTTGCAAGAGAGGCAGAACGCTTCAGACGGCCGATTATCACGTTGATTGATACACCGGGCGCGTATCCGGGAATCGAGGCGGAAGCGCATGGACAGGGTGAAGCCATTGCTTCCTGCTTGGAATTGTTTTCCGGTTTGACGGTGCCTGTGATAGCCATTATCATCGGTGAGGGCGGAAGCGGAGGCGCATTGGCACTCGGGGTGGCCAATACGGTGATCATGCTTGAGAATTCCATATATTCTATCTTATCGCCGGAGGGATTCGCCAGTATTTTGTGGAAAGATGCCGGAAGAAGTGAAGAGGCTTGCGAAGTCATGAAACTGACGGCGCAGGATTTGCACCGGTTTGGCATTGTCGATTATGTCATAAATGAACCGGAATTCGGTTTGAAAGACCATTTGGATGAGATTGAACAGGAACTAAAAATGCTGTTGTATTCGGAGCTGATGCGATATGAGAAAATGAGCTTATCCGCGATACAGTCCCATCGATATCAAAAATTTAGAGAAATGGGTACTTTTTTGAAGGAAGAAGGAGTCGAATCATATGTCTGAACAAATACAACAGGAAAAAATGTACCTAAAAGAGAAAACAGGTTCTAATGTGCCGGGACTGGAGATTGTTTCTTTTGGGAACTACGTTCCGACACAGCGAATTTCCAATGATGAAATGAATCGATATGTCGAGACCAATGATGAATGGATTACCACAAGAACCGGAATTAAAAATCGACATTTCGCGGAAGGAGAACTGAACGCGGAAATGGCGGCAAAAGCCGCCGAAGAGGCTTTGAATCGAGCGAAGATTAAGGGAGAAGACATCGGTTATTGTATCGTAACCACTTTTACACCCGATAATCTTACGCCGTCTGTTGCGTGTCATGTGCAGGAATTGTTGGGGTTGCCGGAGGACGTTGTCTGTTTTGATGTCAACGGTGCTTGCAGCGGATTTTTATACGGATTGCAAATCATTCGCGGGTTGTTGATGCAAGATACCAAGAAATGTGCGTTGCTCATAGGCAGCGAAATGATTTCACGCGTCATGGATTTTACAGATCGTGCGACTTGCGTTCTGTTCGGAGATGCATCGGCAGCAGCGGTTGTACGTTTAAAAATTGATGCACCGTACTACTTTACCGGCGGGACCAGAGGCGATGTGGAAATCATCAAATGTGCACTTTGTCCGGTGAAAACATCGATACTGATGAACGGAAAAGAGGTTTTTCGGTTTGCAACGCAAATTGTAGAAAAAAGTATTGAAGAACTGTGCGGGCAAGCGAAAATCACACCGGAGGATATCGATTTTTATGTGTGCCATCAGGCAAATAAAAGAATTATAGACCATGTCCGCATTCATTTACAACTTCCAGAAGACAAATTTTATCTGAATCTGCAGGAGTACGGAAATACATCTTCGACCAGTATTCCTTTGGCATTGGAGGAAATGAGTTCGAAGGGATTGCTCAAAAGAGGAATGAAAATCGTGTGTGTCGGTTTCGGCGCAGGCCTCACATGGGGCGGTGTGTTGATGGAGTATTAGTGTACGGCCGCTTGAAGATGTGTTGCGGCGGAAAGAGGAAAACATGAAGTGGAGTGAATTGATAGGAACAAAATATCCGATTATTCAAGGCGGAATGGCAAATATTGCAACCGGGGAGTTCGCGGCGGCGGTTTCCGAAGCCGGCGGTTTGGGACTGATTGCAACCGGCGGAATGACGCCGGAGGATGTCAGAAGACATATTCGTAAATGTCGGGAACTGACCAAGAAACCGTTTGGCGTCAATATCATGTTGATGCATCCGCAGACCGGCGAAATCGCAGACATTGTGACAGAAGAAAAGGTGCCTGTGGTTACGACGGGTGCAGGAAATCCTGCAAAATATGTACCGCAGTTCAAGGAGGCCGGAATTAAGGTATTTCCGGTGGTTCCAAGCGTCGCATTGGCGAAACGAATGGAGGAAGCCGGTGCGGATGCCGTGATTGCGGAGGGAACGGAGAGCGGCGGACATGTCGGTGAATTGACGACAATGGCATTGGTACCGCAGGTTGCGGCGGCAGTATCAATTCCCGTGATTGCTGCGGGCGGTATTGCATCCGGAGCACAGATGCTTGCGGCAATGGCGCTCGGCGCAATCGGTGTACAAGTCGGAACCTGTCTGTTGGTATCCGAGGAATGTCCGATTCATGAAAACTATAAAAATGCAATTATCAAAGCAAGCGATATTGACACAATTGTCACAGGTCGTATTGCCGGAGTTCCGGTCAGAATCCTAAAAAACAGAATGGCCAGAGAATATGTCAAACAGGAGAAAAAGGGTGCAACAAAAGAGGAGTTGGAACACTATACATTGGGTTCGTTGCGCAAAGCGGTTTTTGACGGCGATACGCAGGACGGCTCTCTGATGGCGGGTCAGGTGGCAGGAATGTTGCATGAAATTCGACCGGTCGGAGTCATTATGGAAGAGATGTATCGGGAATGTTATAGAAAAGCGGCATTGATGCAGAATCTGGTTGAGGTTTCAAAATGATGGGAGGAAGAAAAACAGCATTTGTTTATGCCGGTCAGGGGAGCCAAAAAACCGGTATGGGACATGATTTATATGAAGCAGAACCGGTGTTTCGCGAGACTCTGAACAGTGTGGATCCAAGCGGTGAAATTAGGAAATTGATGTTTGCGGGGACGCAGGAAGCATTATCACAAACAGAGAATACACAAAAATGCATGGTTGCCTTTGCGGTGGCGATGACGGCATTGTTGCGCACAAATGGGATTGAACCGATGATGGTTGCGGGATTGAGCCTCGGAGAATATTCGGCTTTGAATGCAGCAGGGGTTTTTACCCCGAAAGAAGCCGTGGAACTGGCGGCTTTTCGTGGTAAAAAAATGGCGGAAGCGGCCGGAAATCATCCCGGGAAAATGACGGCGGTACTTGGATTACAGAGGGAGTCGTTGCAGGAAATTGTGAATCATGCCCAAAAATACGGTGCAATTACCGTAGCAAACTATAATTGCCCCGGTCAAATGGTAATCAGCGGTGCTATAGACGCAGTGAACAGGGCGGCTGATGCAGCTTTGCAGGCAGGGGCAAAAAGATGTATTCCGTTGGCAGTCAGCGGTGCATTTCACTCGCCGTTGATGACATCGGCAGCAGATGCACTGCGGGAGCGCTTTTTAGATACTTCGTTTCCCAAAATGCAGGTTCCGGTCATTTTTAACTGTACGGCGAAGCCGCTTTCGGAGGGCGAGACGATACCGGAACTTTTGGAACAGCAGGTAAAAAGCAGCATTTACTTTGAGGACACCATTCGATATATGGAAAACTGCGGAATCGATACGGTCATTGAAATCGGACCCGGAAAGGTTCTGAGCGGTTTTATAAAGAAAACCGCGCCGGGAATGACGGCGTATGCGGTTGAATCGGAAGATGGTTTCAGGGAGTTGATGGGAGGATGGAGAGAATGTTAAAAGGAAGAGTCGCAGCGGTGACCGGCGGGAGCCGCGGAATCGGTAGGGCGATATGTTTGATGCTTGCGTCAAGAGGCGCGGATATTGTGGTCAATTATGCCGGAAATGAAGCGGCTGCACAAGCGGTGGTTAAGGAATGTGAGGCATTGGGAAGTCGTGCGATTGCGGTTCGTGCGGATGTTTCGGACTTTGCAGCATGCGAACGGTTAATCAAAACCGTGGTCGAAGAATTCGGCAGAATCGATATTCTGGTCAACAATGCGGGGGTCACGAAAGATAACCTGATGATGCGTATGAGCGAAGCGGAATTTGACCAAGTCATCAATACCAATTTGAAAGGGACGTTTGCATGTATTAAGTATGCAAGTCGCGTCATGATGAAACAAAGGTACGGAAGAATCATTAATATTAGCAGTATTGTGGGCGTGGTCGGCAATGCAGGTCAGGCAAATTATGCAGCAAGCAAGGCCGGTATTATCGGATTGACCAAATCCGCCGCCAAAGAGTTGGCATCGAGAAATATCACGGTAAATGCGGTTGCACCGGGATTTATCGAAACAGATATGACAGCGGTTTTGTCAGATAAAATCGTCGAGAGCCTCAAAGCAAATATTGCGGTCGGCAGGCTTGGCAGTGCTGATGACGTTGCCAATGCGGTTCTGTTCTTTTCATTGGAACAAAGCGGGTATGTAACCGGACAGGTGCTCGGCGTAGATGGCATGATGGGATAAGGAGGACGAAAATGAAACGTAGAGTCGTGGTAACCGGTATGGGAGCAATTACGCCTATCGGAAATAATGTATTACAGATGTGGCAGTCAATTCAGGAAGGTGCATGCGGAATTGCGCCGATTACGAGATATGACACTTCGAATCAGCGTGTAAAACTTGCCGGTGAAGTGAAGAACTATGTGGCTGAGGATTATATTGATAAAAAGGCTGCGCACAGAATGGACCGTTTTACGCAGTTTGCGCTAATTGCGGCAAGAGAGGCCGTTTCCATGAGCGGTTTGGATATGAGTCGGGAGGACAGTGAGAGAATCGGGGTTATTATCTCATCCGGAATCGGTGGACTCAATGTGATTGAAGCGGAGCACAGTAAGGGAATGCAGAAAGGTTTTGACAGGGTATCGCCATTGTTTATTCCGATGGTCATTACGAATATGGCTGCCGGAACCGTTGCAATCGAGTTTGGAATCAAAGGGTACTCTACATGTGTAGTAACGGCATGTGCAGGAGGGACCAATGCAGTCGGAGACGCGTTTCGCCAGATTCGAGACGGCTATACGGATGTCATGCTGTGCGGCGGTACGGAGAGTTGTGTTACACCGCTCGGAATCGGCGGATTTACTTCCATGCGCGCATTGAATGAAACGACGGACGCAAACCGAGCATCCATTCCGTTCGACAAAGAACGAAACGGATTTGTTTTGGGGGAAGGTGCCGGAATTCTGGTTCTGGAAGAATATGAACATGCAATCAAAAGAAATGCGAAGATCCTTGGAGAAATTGCAGGTTACGGTGCGACATGCGACAGTTATCATATGACGGCTCCGACACCGGATGGCAGTGGCGCCGCAAATTGTATGAGAATGGCAATTCGGGATGCGAGAATCACACCGGAGGATATCGGATACGTCAATGCACATGGGACATCGACGGCGATGAATGATAAGTGCGAGGCCATGGCAATTCATAATGTGTTCAAAGAGCGGGCGCTTCAACTTCCGGTCAGCTCCACGAAATCCATGACAGGTCACCTTCTGGGGGCGGCAGGTGCAGTGGAATCAATCATTTGCCTGATGGCATTGAAGGACGGATTTTTACCTGCAACGATTCATTATGAGGTGCCGGATGAAGAATGTAAACTGGATGTCGTACCGAATGTCG
This sequence comes from uncultured Lachnospiraceae bacterium, assembly GCA_964389005.1. Lineage (GTDB taxonomy): Bacteria > Bacillota > Clostridia > Lachnospirales > Lachnospiraceae > CAYMCV01. Next base: position 10,113 of record CAYMCV010000053.1, read on the forward strand.
GAAGAAAAGTACAAACAACATATGCAATGTCAAACTCGCTTGGATTCGGTGGGCATAATGCCACATTGATTTTTAAAGCGTTTTCCGAGTGATTTTTAGCAAATGCAATTGGTTCAGGTAGGGATAGAAGGGAGATAAAATGCAACTTAATTCAGATCAGATACAGGAAATCATTCCGCACAGATATCCGTTTCTATTGATTGACCGCGTTGATGAAATCGAGCCGGGGGTCAGCGCAAAAGGCATCAAGTGTGTAACGGCGAACGAAAACTTTTTCTGCGGTCATTTTCCCAAGAAGCATATTATGCCGGGAGTGTTGATATTGGAGGCGTTGGCGCAACTTGGCGCGGTGGCGATTCTGTCGGAACCGGAAAACAAGGGGAAACTGGCGGTTTTTGGCGGAGTTGACAAGTGTAGATTCAAAGCACAGGTCGTGCCGGGGGATGTACTGGAATTGGAAAGTACGGTGACACGTCGCCGTGGCCCGCTCGGCTTTGCAAGCGTGCATGCAAGTGTCGGAGGAAAGACGGCGGTCAGAGCCGAGATTAGTTTTGCCATAGTGGAAAACAAGGAATAATTTGCCTTACGTGAACATAAGCGGAAAAGTCGTCTGTAGGCTAAATTGCAATCTTGACGTAAGTTTCATGTGCGTTTATACTGGAAAAAGTAAGTAATCAAAGCACGAAAGAGAGGAACGGGAGGATGCTGGACAGAGCCTTTTCAGAGGTATACACGAAGTTCAAATTAGAGTTTTACAAGAAAGTATTTCAGAAATTTCATGAGAGAGAGGCCAGTCTTTCCGTTGTAGAAACTTTTTCCGTTGAGATTATCTTTGCGCTGAACAGACCGACAGTTAAGGAATTCGCTGAATTTACGCAGATTTCCGCGCCCAATGCTGCTTATAAAGTAAACAGTCTGATTCGGAAAGGTTATATTCGCAAGGTACAATCGCAGGAGGACAAGCGCGAATATCATCTGGAAGTTACGGATCGTTTCATGGAATACTACAATTTAAGTAATGAATATGTTAAGACGGTAATGGAGCGTGTAAAGGAACGAATACCGGAAGAGGACGCGCAGAAATTTGCGGAGATTTTGGAGACGATGTCGCGTGAATTGATGCCGGAGTTGGAGTTGGAGAGAAATTAGGTCTGACGATTGACTCAGTAATTCGGAGGTGGAGGATACAATGCTTTTTAATTCCTTAAGTTTCTTGGTTTTCTTTCCTATTGTTGTGCTTATCTTTTTTGTTATGCCAAAGAAAGCACGTTATATATGGCTTTTGGTGACCAGTTATTTCTTTTATATGTGCTGGAATCCGACATATGTATTGCTGTTGATTCTTTCCACCGTCGCGACTTATGCAGCGGGGTTACTGATCGGGAAATGGCGTGACAATACCAAATACAAGAAAATTGTAGTTGCAGTCTGCTTGCTGCTGAATTTTGGGATTTTGTTTCTATTCAAATATTTTGACTTTTTTCAGGATACCATGCAGGATATCTTTGGAAAAGTGCATCTTTCGTGGCCGGAGGCGCCGTGGAATTTTATCTTGCCGGTCGGCATTTCTTTTTACATATTTCAAGCGGTCGGGTATACCATCGATGTCTACCGCAATACCATAGAACCTGAGAAAAATCCGTTTCGTTATGCATTGTTTGTGTCCTTTTTTCCGCAACTTGTTGCCGGACCGATTGAGCGAAGCAAGAATTTGCTCTCGCAGATGCAGAACATCGAGACAATGAAACTTTGGAATTTCGAGCGTATGCAAAGCGGTGCGCTTGTAATGCTCTACGGCTTTTTTCTAAAAATGGTAATTGCGGATCGAGCGATGATTGCGGTTAATACAGTATTCGATGTGGGTGGCTATTCCTCCTATGAGGGCTTGACCGTCTGTCTCGGAATTGCATTGTTCTCGTTGCAGATTTACTGCGATTTTGCAGGCTATTCATATATTGCCATCGGGGCGGCACGAGTCATGGGCTTTTCGCTGATGGACAATTTCCATACGCCTTATCTGGCAAATTCCGTTAAGGATTTTTGGGATAGATGGCACATTTCTCTCTCGACATGGTTTCGGGATTATCTGTATTTCCCGTTGGGCGGAAGCCGAAAAGGGAAGGTTCGAAAGTATATCAACATTATGGTGATTTTTATCGTCAGCGGACTTTGGCATGGTGCCGCGTGGCACTTTGTGGTGTGGGGACTGTTGCATGGCGTGGCTCGCGTTCTGGAGGAATTGACGTCTTCCCTACGCGAAAAGTGTTGTAAATTTCTCAAAATCCGAACCAATGTTACGTCGTTTCGACTTGGGAAAATACTGCTGACATTTACATTTGTCTCACTGGCGTGGACTTATTTCAGAGCGGAAAGCGTGCATCAGGCGACGGCGATGATTCGGCAGATTTTTGTACGTTGGAATCCTTGGGTATTGTTTGACGGCTCGTTCATGAATCTTGGGCTGGATGCGAAGGACTATAATGTGCTGATAGTCGCACTGTTGATACTTTTTACCGTGGAATGCTTCCAATATAAAAAGGTGAAGATTGCGGAGTTTTTTGCGCAGCAGAATCTGCTGTTTCGTGCGTTGTTCTTTTATCTTGCAATTATTTTGCTTGCGGTATTTGGCGTGTACGGCGCAGGTTACGATGCGGCGCAGTTTATCTATTTTAGGTTCTGATGATACGGAGTGATTTTTAGCTAAAGCAATATCTAAAAGGAAAGGAGTATGCAGGACAGGATGAAAATAGGGAAAATTACGAAAAATATCATATTGTCGATACTCTTTGTCGGGCTGCTCGCAATTTCCATGATGCGGATTTTTTATGTGATGCGTGAGAAGGAAAATACGAACATTTGGGATAATTTCAATCAATTGGAAGAAGACAGCGTGGATTTGGTTTTTATCGGGACGAGTCATCAGTTCTGCACGATTGACCCGGATTTGCTGTATGAGGAGTACGGGATTGAATCTTTTATGCTGGCGACGTCTGCGCAGACGGTGCCGATGTCGTATTATGCGGCGAAGCAGGCAATTGAGGATCAACATCCGGAATGCATTGTTATGGAAGTGCTGTATTGCGGGAATGATTTTCGGACGGTGACGCCGGAAATGTCGCATACGTTTTTTGACGGAATGCCGCTTGGCGAAGTAAAAAAAGAAGCTATTGATGACTTGATTCCCAAGGAGGAGCAAATATATTTTTATCTGAATTTCGGAAGATATCATTCAAGATGGAAGGAACTTTCGGAGACGGATTTTCAGTCCAATTTGACGGCACCGCGCGGCGGATATCATTCGGAAGTTGTGTCGTATAACTGGCAGATTCCGGTGATTTCGCGTGAGGAGACCGAGCCGATTCCGGATGAAATGTTGAAATATATGGATAAACTGATTGCGTTATGTAAGGATCAGGATGTAAAGCTCATTTTATATGTGGCACCTTTTAACTCCATGTATGATGAAGATGGGACGCGGGTGGAGTTGTTTCAAAAGCAGAGAATGTATAATTGGCTGGAGAACTATGTGACACCGCAGGGGATTGAATTTCATAATCTTTTTTATGAATTGGATAAACTCGGGCTTGATGGGAACACGGATTACATGGATTCTCAGCATTTGAACTGCTTCGGGCAGGCGAAGGTTACGCGCTATATGGCGGAAAAGGGATATTTTGGAATGGATGAGTAGCGGACGGCGGCGTAATTGGGCATTGTATCTTGTGACGGGTGCAAATTTTGCGAAAATCCGTGAAAAATACATCTTTACAACACTTTCTTGCATAGTTTACAATTAGTCTCATGTTAATTTCAATGTCATTCATGATGGAGTGTCGTTGTATTTGGAAGGAACGTGGAACGATGGCATACATATGGATAAAAGTAGTTTAAAATAGCTGATGATAATGGGAGACAAAAATGAAGGATGAAATGATTCTGGTTTTGGATTTTGGCGGACAGTACAATCAATTGATTGCGAGGCGAGTTCGCGAGTGCAGTGTATACTGTGAAGTTCATTCATACAGCATGGACTTGGCACAGATTAGGGAGATGAACCCGAAGGGGATCATTTTAACCGGTGGTCCCAACAGCGTTTACGGTGAGGGTTCGCCGCTTTGTTCAAAAGAATTGTTTGAACTGGGGATTCCGGTACTCGGAATCTGTTACGGTTCGCAGCTGATGGCGTATCTGCTTGGCGGGGAAGTTGCATCTGCGCCGGTGAGCGAATATGGAAAGACGGAAGTTGCAATTGATACAAACGTAAGTATTTTTAGCAATGTTTCGGAAAAAACAATCTGCTGGATGAGTCATACGGATTACATTGCAAAGGCACCGGCTGATTTCAGGGTGACGGCGCATACCGATGTCTGCCCGGTGGCGGCGATGGAGAAGCCGGAGCAAGGATTGTATGCGGTTCAGTTTCATCCGGAAGTGGTTCACACGCAGGAAGGAACCAAGATTTTATCGAATTTTGTTTATCATGTGTGTGGATGCAGCGGCAGTTGGAAGATGGATTCGTTCGTGGAGAGCAGCATTCAATCAATTCGCGCAAAGGTCGGCGACGGCAAGGTGCTGTGTGCGCTGTCAGGCGGGGTTGATTCTTCCGTGGCGGCGGTGCTTTTGTCAAAAGCGGTTGGCGAGCAGTTGACCTGTGTTTTTGTTGATCATGGCCTACTGCGTAAAAACGAGGGCGATGAGGTTGAGGCAGTGTTCGGACCGAGCGGGCCGTATAAGTTGAATTTTATCCGTGTTAATGCGCAGGAGAGATTCTATGAGAAGTTAAAAGGAGTTGAAGAGCCGGAGCGTAAGCGTAAAATCATCGGCGAGGAGTTCATTCGTGTATTCGAGGAAGAGGCGAAGAAAATTGGAGCCGTGGATTTCCTCGTACAGGGCACGATTTATCCGGATGTGATAGAGAGCGGTCTCGGAAAATCAGCGGTCATCAAGTCGCATCATAATGTCGGCGGCTTGCCGGATTGTGTGGAGTTTAAGGAAATTATTGAGCCGTTGCGGCTTCTGTTTAAGGATGAGGTTCGAAAGGCTGGGCTGGAACTCGGAATTCCTGAGTACCTCGTGTATCGTCAGCCATTCCCCGGACCGGGACTGGGCATTCGAATCATCGGAGAAGTAACGCCTTATAAAGTAAAAATTGTTCAGGAAGCAGATGCAATTTATCGTGAGGAAATCAAGGCGGCAGGCTGGGACAGAAAAATCGGACAGTATTTTGCGGCGTTGAGCAACATGCGTTCCGTCGGGGTTATGGGAGATGAGAGAACGTACGATTATGCCGTGGTATTGCGTGCCGTCACCACCAGCGATTTCATGACGGCGGAGAGTGCCGATATGCCGTGGGATGTGCTGGGGAAGGTTTCAAACCGAATTGTGAATGAAGTGAGGGGGGTTAATCGGGTCATGTATGACTGCACCGGAAAACCGCCGGCAACGATTGAGTTCGAGTGACATTAAGAAACGCTACAACCCAGTAATATCAAGGGTTGTAGCGTTATTTTTTTGTTGTGATTCTAGTTTGATTCTATTTTTAAAAATTGAATTACTTCAGAATATAAAACACGAAGTTCTTCAAGAGACATATCAACTATTGGTTCATACATAAATGAATTAATATGTATATTTTCAGAAGTAATAATTAGGACTCGTTCGATTATTTCTTTGATCTTTTTATCATCATGATCTGAAAGATTAAATTGAATAAGGTCACGCAAGATTCTTGTCTGATTTCCAGAAATAGTATCAGTAAGAGTCGAATTATTAATTCGATTAATCATATATTGCTCTGCTAAAAGACGTATAGCAATCGATAATACAATTTTGTTTTCAATGTGTATAGGATCCGGACTATGATCATAGATGTCTTTTGCAGTAGTTAATATAATATCTATAACTTTGCATGAAGGAGTCTGTTTAAATTTTTCGGGTAAACGATTCCAATGCGTAGCATAAATTGCGATTAAGTCTTGTACTGTTATTGAATCTGTTGTTAGTATTCCATCATCTGCATTTTTTTTGTAGTGAAGTAAACTGGTAAGATTCTTATAACCAACATCTTTTCGTCCGCATGTATATTCTATAATGTTTCGTACAAAAGCAATTGACGAAATAAATACAGGGTTACTGTTGTATACCTGACTCCTCCATGAGTCGAAGACGTTTTCAAAATATTGTCCATGAACTAATGTGATTTCTGAAGGAGCTTTTAAAACAAAATTTGATGTTTTTTTTATGTCAATGCGTCCAGCTACTGTTCGATAGAAATCAAAATTATGAGTCAAAAGTATTGGCATAAATAGTTCATTATCACAGATATCTTTTATATATTCAATAATCGCGTATTTATTTCTATAGTCAAAAGAATCAGCAATGTCGTCCATGATTATTAGTGTGGAC
>CAYMCV010000054.1:0-16230 GCA_964389005.1 uncultured Lachnospiraceae bacterium
ATGTTGCCTCAGCCGCACCTTCCAATGTCTCACCGAGTTCCGCAAACGCAGCTTTCGTGATGTGTTCCGGAATGAACTTCATCATTGGGTCCAATCCCACAACAATCGGTGCATCCTTCTTCTGAATCGCTGTCAAAAGTTTGTTAATCATGCTCTCTCATCTCTCCTTTGCTTATTCCGAAACAAAGAGTCCGCAAGCGAACTCTTTGTCAATATCTTTCTTATTCTAACGCTAAATACGAACCATTGCAATCTCATCCGCATATTTTTTGATATTGGATGCATTGACGTATTTCTGATGAGAATCTCCGTTCACAATCACCAACGTCGGTGCCTGCATTACGCCGTATCTCGCCGCCAGCTCCATATTCTCCTCTGCATCAATCATAACGTAACCGATGTCTTTGAGATATTCCTTCGCAAGTTTGCAATTCGGACAGGTCTTGGTCGTAAAGAGATACTTCATATTCTCCGGTTCCTCAATCTTAACCTCCGTCTCCTCTTCAAAGTTCGACAGTGTTACCACTTTACTGGTCGGACGTTTCAAACTGGAAGACTCCAAATTGTATTCCGTACGATTATTATATTCCTGTAATTTACCGTCATTCCAATTCTGAACCGGTCTGTAATAGCCTGTGATTCGACTGTAAACCTCTGCTTTGGCACCGCACTCCGGACAGGTAAATTGCTCGCCTGCCAGATAACCATGTGTCTTGCAAACCGAATACGTCGGTGACATCGTATAATACGGCAACTTATAGTTCTCTGCAATCGTCTTCACCAGGCTTGCCGCTGCTTTCCAATCCGGTAATTTTTCACCGAGGAATGCATGAAATACGGTTCCCGATGTATATAAACTCTGTAAATCATCCTGAATATCCAATGCATCAAAGATATCTGTTGTAAAATCAACAGGTAAATGTGAGGAATTCGTATAGTAAGGCACATCTCCCGGCTTCCCTGCCGTCTTAATGTTCGGCCAACGCTTCCGATCATGTTTTGCCAGACGATAGGTTGTACTTTCCGCCGGTGTTGCTTCAAGATTATACAAATCCTTGTATTGTTCCTGATAATCGGAAAGTCGATTTCGCATATGTGTCAATACTTCTCTCGTAAACTCCTGTGTACGCTTGTCAGTCATATCCGCACGCAACCAGTTTGCATTCAAACCAACCTCGTTCATACCAATCAAACCAATGGTAGAAAAGTGATTGTCAAAATTTCCAAGGTAGCGTCTTGTATACGGGTATAGCCCTTCATCCAAAAGTTTCGATATAACGCCACGTTTGATTTTGAGGCTTCGTGCCGAAATGTCCATCATGCGATTGAGACGTTTGTAAAACTCATCCTTATTCGCTGAAAGATATGCAATTCTCGGCATATTGATGGTAACAACGCCAACGCTTCCGGTACTTTCACCGGAGCCAAAGAACCCACCGGTTTTCTTACGTAGTTCACGCAAATCCAAACGCAAACGACAACACATAGAACGCACATCACTCGGTTGCATGTCGGAATTGATATAATTCGAGAAATAAGGTGTCCCGTACTTTGCAGTCATATCAAACAATAAACGGTTATTCTCGTTATCAGACCAGTCAAAACTATCAGTAATGGAATAGGTCGGAATCGGGTATTGAAATCCGCGTCCGTTGGCATCGCCTTCAAGCATTGTCTCTAAAAATGCCTTGTTTACCATATCCATTTCAGGTTTACAATCTTTGTATTTAAAATTCATTTCTTTGCCGCCGACAATCGCCGGAAGTTCGGCCAAATCATTCGGAACAGTCCAGTCAAGCGTAATATTGGTAAACGGTGCCTGTGTTCCCCAACGGCTGGGTGTGTTAACCCCATAGATAAAAGATTCAATTGACTTCTTCACTTCTTCATAGGACAACCGATCTGCCTTGACAAACGGTGCAAGATAGGTGTCAAAGGAAGAAAAAGCCTGTGCGCCGGCCCATTCGTTCTGCATAATTCCAAGGAAATTGACCATCTGGTTGCAAAGCACGGAGAGGTGCGCCGCCGGAGCCGAAGTAATCTTGCCGGTAATGCCGCCGAGACCGTCCATAATCAATTGTTTCAATGACCATCCGGCACAATACCCGGTCAACATGGACAAATCATGAATGTGAATGTCTGCATTACGATGTGCCTCTGCAATCTCGGTGTCGTAAATCTCGGAAAGCCAGTAATTCGCAGTTACGGCGCCTGAGTTGCTCAAAATCAAACCGCCGACGGAATATGTCACCGTAGAGTTCTCTTTGACACGCCAGTCTTCAACCTTCACATAACTGTTTACAACGTCTTTATAGTTTAAAATGGTGGATTCCATCTCACGCATTTTCTCTCTCTGCTTACGATAGAGAATGAATGCTTTGGCAGCCTCTGCGTATCCCGCTTGCTCCAAAACCTTCTCTACGCTGTCTTGGATATCCTCCACATGAATTTGTCCGTCTTTGACTTTCGTCTGAAAATCAGCGGTCACACGCAATGCCAATAAATCAATGATATCGTTATTATACTGTACTTCCGTTGCGTTGAACGCCTTCATTATCGCGTCGTTTATTTTGGTGAGATTAAAGTCTGAGATCACACCGTCTCTTTTGATTACTCCAAACATGAATTCCTCTCCCTTCTCTGATTGCTTGGTACAATGTGGCTAAAGTAGTCCCAATACACTCTTTTGGCCGATTTAAATGTATTTTAGCACCGGGGGAGATAAAAGTCAACCCAAAACACAAGATATTATGAGTTAATTATTATGTAAACACAAGATATAGTGTCCTCGCTATTCTATTCCTATTGTTCCTTCTCTTTCCACAGTTCCAGCAAAGCCTTCACGTCTGCACTAAATTCCTGTGGCGTCTGACTCGCTCCCTTGGTCAGCTCTTCCAACACTTGAAATTCAAATGCCTCGTTGCCATATTTCTCCCACTCACTTCGCATGGATGGTTCCGGGCAGGACTGAATACTGATGGCAAAATCAAAGATTCTTTTGGCATAATTGTATCCAAAACCTTGAAAAGAGTCGCTTTGCGACTCTTTCCACAACATGCTATCTCGTTTTTAGAAATTCATTTTCCCGCTTTGCCGTTTCATCGTCCGGATACGTTTTTAAGTATTCGGTCAGTAACTGTTCCGCCGTATCAAAGCGCGTCAACTTCTCGTAAGCAACAATCTCGTTAAATTTGAGCGTCTGTCTGCATTTCTTGTCTTCGAGTGCGAGTCCGTCTTGAAATGCCTTGAGCGCGCCCTCGTAATCTGCAAGGCGCATCTTACAGAGTCCCAATTGGTTATAAACCTCAGCATCTTCTTTCTCGGCAAGAAACCCATCATAAACCACGATAGCATAATTACAGTCATTGAGTGCCTCATACGCCTGTCCCAGCATCAACGAAACCTCTGCTTTACCGGCTTCTGCGCTACGCGACTTCTCCAAATAGTTTCTGGCATATTCGTAATTACCGAGGTAATAATAAATTCTTCCGCGGTCATAATCGCTCATGTCATCATTATCGCTGTTCATCGCCGTCTCTAAGTATACCACGCCGGCATCACGGTAGCCGTATTCGGCAAGTGCCGAATAGACATCAATATATAATCCGTAATCTTTGGGCGCATACGACAACGCAGTGTCAAAATCAGTAATCGCGGCATCGTATGCATTCAATGCAAGTTGCATCACGCCACGCAGATAAAGTGCATCCTGCTCCTTGGGTTTCAAAGCCAAAATAGCATCATACCTGTCTCTTGCATCCGCAAAGCGGCCTAATTTGTAATCGCAAACCGCAATGTAATAATTAATGTCATAATCAATTTTCTTCGGCGTGGAACTTCCCTCTCCGAGTGCCAGTTGAAACGCTTCCAGTGCTTTTTCATACTCAATCATTCCCATGTATGCCAGTCCCTGTGCACGATACACGGCTACCAAATCTTTCTCTTCCGCCAATGCCGTCTCGTAAAAAGTCAACGCTCCCGCATAATCCATCGCTTCCAACGCATCATTACCGGATTGAAACGCAGAAAGCGTTTTGTCATCGCTCTTACTGCACCCCGTAAGCAGCAGTACAAGCATAATGCCAACTGCCGACAGCGTTCGTAATCTATATATTCTGTGCTTCGAAATTAACATTTCCATACCGTTCCCCATTTCGCGAGCATTTACATTCCTTTGAGTTTCAGTGCCACCAATATGGCAATCAAGAGAATCCCGACAATAACCATTACAATATTGCCTGTTCTTCCGAATTTCCGCACTTTGATCTTGAGAACAAAGAACACTGCCACCAAAAACAACACAATCGCATACGCAATCGCAAAGTACTCATCCAAAAGCCCTCTGGCGCAAAACAATGTGGGTAAAATCAATGCGACGCTTGTAACTGGGAGTCCGTCATAGGATTTCCGTTTCCCCTCGACCTTACTCTGTCGTTCTTCCTCCATTACGTTAAAATACGCCAAACGAATTACGGCACATAAAACAAAAATTACGCCTACAATCGTCATGATTATTTTATGTAACGGCTGCTCCGCCATACAATAGCCCAAAACTGCGGGAAATGCACCGAAGCAAACCACATCTGCCAAGGAATCCAATTGAATTCCGAACTTCTTCTCTTGCTCCGTCCGATTCTTCTTGGTCCGCGCCACCGTGCCGTCAAACATATCGCACATGCCCGAAACCAGCAGGCAAATGATTGCTCCAAAAAGCTCTCCCCTTGTTGCCAAAAACATTCCGATAATCGATGAAGTCACATTCATATATGTCAATATTACCGTATAATCATAATAGCCCAGCATCTCTTAGCCGCCTCCGTCTATCATAAAGCGGATTCATCCGCTCATTTTTCAACACTCATTCTATTCTATCACAAATTGCTTACATATTAAAACTAATTTTTCATTAAAATTACGGTAAACGAGAAATTTTCACCCACATATGTATTTCATCACCAATTCCGTAAGAAAAACTGCCGCACTCGCGCCCAATGCAACCTGCACGAGTCCACGCTCGAAATAAGCAAGTGCCAACGCAACAATACACCCTGCCAATGCGGAATAAGCCGATTGCGTCGCGCCAAGAATTGCCGGAAATGTCATAGCTGCCAAGACTGTATACGGAATATAAGTTAAAAAAGACTTGAGAAATACATTCTTCACTTCTTTTCGAACCAACACATAAGGAAGTGCCCGAATCAGATATGTAACGCCCGCCATCACTGCCAAATACATGAAAAATGATTGTATGTTCATCGAGTTCTACGCTTCCTTTCCTGTTGATTTTACCGGGAACAGCCACGCACCGATAGCAGAAGCAACCACTGCACAGATAATGACCGTAAAACCAACCGATATTTCCCGGAGTACCGGCACTAGTGCAAAACCGGAACTTAAAACAAGTGCGATGATAACGGTTATCAGTACCGCTTTGTTCTTTTTCATTTGCGGTATAAAAATTGCAATGAACATACCATACAGAGCGACCCCTAACGCACTGCAAATCATCTCCGGCAATACATTCCCGAGCAAAGCCCCAAGGAGCGTTCCTGTTGCCCAGCCAAGATACGGTGCAATCGTAAGTCCGATAAAGTATTTTCTTGTAAACTTCCCCTTTTGTCCGATGGCAACCGCAAAGATTTCATCCGTATGAAATGCCGCAAGTATCCATCTCCAAATTCCGTGGATATCGCTGTCCGCTTTTTGCGACAGCGATATCGACATTAACGCGTAACGTAAATTAATCACCAATTGCACGATTGCCATTTCCCAGAGCGTGCCTGCCTCCGTCATGATCTGCAATCCCGCGAACTGTCCCGCAGATGTCAGATTCGTCATGGATATCAGCAGTGATTGCCACCAAGCAATTTTGTATGATGATGCGAGAATTCCGAAAGTAAAGGCTACCGATAAATAGCCGAGTCCGATGGGAATACCGTCAATCAATCCTTTTTTGATTTGTTGCATTTTGGTTCGATACCTCAATCCTTTGATAGTGTGATTTTTAGCCGCTGTATTTGACCAATATCGTCTCAACGCATAAGCGGTCTGTCATCTTTCCTTTTTTGACTGCCTCGTCTGCCTCCACGCAATCGCGCAATGCCCGATAGATTGTTGCCTTCTCGAACTTGGCCGCCTGAGAGATATACTTGTCCGCAAAGTAGGATTTCATTTCTGTTTTTTCTATGATGCGTCGTTTGTCGTATCCCTTCTCACGTAAGTCTTTTACGGTTAAAAGTTGCGAAAAATGCCTTCCGATGAGCACGAGAATCTTCATCGGCGGCTCCTTTGCCGCAATCAGATCATAGTACAAATCCAGTGCTCTCTGGCGACGTTTGTCTCCCAGCGCATCAATCATCTCAAATATTTTTCCGACCGTGTTGGTGGTACAGATTGCTTCGACATCGTTTGCCGAAATGGAATCACGTTCCAATGCATAGCAAATCAATTTTTCCATTTCCAAGCGCATATTTCCCATATCGCTGCCCGTCTTTTCCATAAAAATTCGCAAGGCATCAGCGGTTATCGTCTTATGGTTGGCCTTAACAATCTGCAACAGCCATTGTTTGATTTTATCTTCTCCCAATGGTGAAAATTCCGCTGCATAGCCGAACTTCGAGACGGTCTTGTATAATTTACTACGTTTGTCGACTTCTTTCTCGACAAACAAAATATGCGTACTCTCCGGCATTTGTGCAAGATACTCCGCAAATTCCTCACCGGCGGAGGAAAACAATCCGCTGTCTTCCCAAACAATCAATCGGTAATCCGCAAAGAACGGCAGTGTCTCCGCAAGGTCTATGATACTTTGAAACGTTACATCCTTTCCGTCAAAAAAAGAAAGATTCATATCATCCCGGTTTGCAAACATTGCGTCCGTAATTTTATCGCGGTATTGACGCACCAAATAACTTTCGGCACCAAACAGCAAATATACTCGCTCATATTTATTTTTACTTATATCGTCTGATATTTTATACATTAAAACCTCATCTCATTGGCCCGGCAAATCCCGATTTTTAACTCCCGTACCATTATATTCGCTCAAACGAATTCTTTCAACCACCTTTATTTTAAGAACATCGATTTTTTGTACTCCGTACACAAATTTCACGGTCACTGCACCGCTTTTATCTGTCCTGTAAACCTGCGCGTTGATGTCTTCCAAACGATGAAGTGTCTCTGTATGCGGATGTCCGTATCGATTATTCTTCCCGCATGAAATGACGGCAATTTGCGGCGACAGCATGCGAAGATATGGCTCGGTATTGGACGTTGTCGCAGAACCGTGATGTGCGACTTTCAATATCGTAGGAGAATTAATCTCACGGCTAGCCGCCTGTTCTTCCCAAATTTTCCCGCTGTCACCCGTAAAAAGTACACACAGACTTTGATAAGTCATGCAAAGTACAAGCGACATGTCGTTTACATCGCTGAATTTCTCAGTTGCTTTCGGATATAAACAAGAAAATTTTAGATTGCCAAGGTTGATTTCATCCCCCGCTTCCATCCATAATATCCGAATTTCATGTGCGTTAGCCGCCGCTTTAAGGCGCAATACTTCCTCACTGTCAATTCCCGCTCTCGGTAATACCACATTTTTAATTCTAATCGGCAGATAATCGCTTTCCGCAATTTCCAAAAAAGCGCTCGTATGGTCGATGTCCGGATGCGTTAAAAACCAATAATCCACTGCGGTAATTCCTTTGGTTGCAAAAAAAGGCAATATGGTTCTGTCCGCAAGGCCGATTCTGTCAAGACTTCCTCCGTCAATCATACATACATAGCCGTCAAAAGTTGTTACACATGCCCCGTCCCCCTGTCCAACATCTAAGAAGGTAACGGTGAAGCCGTGAGGAAACGGAATCAGTAGAATCAGCACAGCGCTTACCGTGGCAACCGTTTGCAGCTTGCGTTTCTTTTTACTTCCGAGTAAGACCGCAGCCAACAGTAACGCACCATACAATATCATCTGCCAAGTGTCCGGTCTTCCCGTCCGCCACACGGCAAGCGGCAATCGTCGGTTAAGTTCTCCGATGACGCGGTATATCGGCAGTATCCACTCGCAAATCATGCCGAAAAATACACGAATGAAGGAAATTATTGGAAGATATGCCGTAATCAGCAATGCCATACCGCCTGTTACCAGAAATGTCAGAAGCGGAATAACGAGCAAGTTAAAAATCACGGAATAAAGCGATACTTCCCCATAATTAAACAACATCACAGGTAACGTCGCAATCGTCACAGAAAAGCCGCCGCACAAACTCTTTTTCCACTTCGGTGCACTTCGTTCCTCATATCCATCAAGCATGGCCGGATACACAATACCAAGTCCGAGTATCGCACCAAACGACAGTTGAAATCCTCCATATACAATATACATCGGCTGACCGATAAGTATAAGAACCGCCATCAATGCCATTGCCGTCAGCATATCATAACTACGTTTTAAATTCTCTCCTGCAACACTCAACGCAAACATGCCGATGGCACGCAGAATACTTGGCGCAAATCCCACCATCGTTCCGTACGAGACAATGAAAAGCAACGCAATTACTGCAGACAGCCACCGCTTCATGGTCACCCACTTCAGAATTTTATACAACCCCATACCCAAGAGTGAAATGTGTAGTCCACTAATGGCGAGTACATGTGCAATTCCCGCTTTTTGATACAGTTCCTTCACTTCGGCATCCATATCACTTTTATCTCCGAGAAGAATTGCACGCATGATGGCTGCATTCTCGTCAGAAAGATTCTCATTTAAGGTCTCTCCCAGCTCACACTTTACGTCAAACAAAAACTCTCGATACGGACATTTACAACCGTTGTCTGCCGTAACGACTGCTGATTGCAGATAAAAATGAACACCCGAAAGCGCATAGTATGCCCTTGCATCAAATTCTCCCGGATTTCTCGCAATACCAAAATCCTTTGCCGTCCCGGTCACCAAAACGGTGCTTCCGATTCGGACTTCCTGCCCTGCTTCCATATAGCACAGCACACCCATATGTAACGATTCTGTTGATAAACTTGGCGAAACGCCTTGAATTACGACTTGCTTCAGATATACGGCTGTATTGCCGTACTTGACTTCTTTTCGAACCACCTTGCCGCGCAATATAACCTCACAATTGTGAAGTGTTCCGAGGCTCAAATCGGGTGGCGGCTCAATCCACAGGAACGCCGCCACGGTCAGTGCGAAAAGAAGGCACACCAAACATAATGGTCTTCTCATTCATCACACCTACTTATCTGTTGTCTCCACGATGTCCAAATTTCTCGAAAATACAGTTTCCAGACTGATATTCTCACGAAACGTTACAGCACTCTCGCCGTCAACCAGAATTTGAACTTTATTGACACTGCTCAATGTTGTTAACGTATTCACGATGGAATAAATGGTGATCTCGGAATTCACGGTATATGCCGCTGTCAAAAAGTC
Source organism: uncultured Lachnospiraceae bacterium (assembly GCA_964389005.1). Classification (GTDB taxonomy): domain Bacteria; phylum Bacillota; class Clostridia; order Lachnospirales; family Lachnospiraceae; genus CAYMCV01. Next base: position 9,449 of record CAYMCV010000054.1, read on the forward strand.
TTCGCTTAGATTAACATAACATATTCCATCTTTTACGGTAATGTTGTTGATTTTGGTGTCCGGGCTCATGGTCGGAAAACTTCCGACGGCATTCGGTCCGAGAATCAACTGCTCCATCACCAGTTTCTCCATCGAAATATTGGTATTGTACATCATATCCCGCGTTACAGCCACAAGTTTGGTCCCGTCCTCGTTCGCGAAGTATAGTTGCATACTTGCTTCCTCATACGCATTGATTTCGCTTCCGGCATTATCGATAAAAGAACTGCTGTCCATCATTCCTACAGATTTTCCCATGGCATCCGTCAGTACAGCACCATTCACGGTAAAAGAGACTGTCCGAATTCCCTCAATCTGCGTCAATGTACGAACAATTGCCGCTCGTACCAATATTTCTTTGGTTGTCTCTAAATTTTTATATGTTTCCGCAAAATTAATCGTCAACTGTTCCTCATGAATCTGAACGCTAAAAAACTCCAAGTCGCTTCCGATGGTCGGTTCGAGATTCTTTTCTTCCGGAGCCTCTTTCAACTTGGCGAGCAACTCCGCAATCAATTCGTCTTTTTGCGTCTGCGTTGTCTCATATGGCTGCGTCACCAACTTCGTTTCCTCACGGTTTAGGTAATATAGCATATATTCATCTGTACTTTCCGATGTCTGCGGTTGGGACTCACAGGAAATCAACATAAATCCCATACATATACACATAAGTAAACTCACTATTTTCTTCATCATCCAATACTCTCCATGTTGCTCTACAGTTATCGCCATTTGAACTTATGCAATATAGGTCAGCGGAATCTTCACCGTAAATGTGGTTCCGACTCCTTCTTCGCTGTTAATTCGAATGGAGCCGCGATGAACCAAAATCGCACTTCTGGTAATTGCCAATCCCAGTCCGGTTCCGCCGATTTCACGTGAATGAGACTTATCTACACGATAAAAACGTTCAAATATATGTTTTTGCTCTGTCTCCGCAATCCCAATTCCCGAATCGGACACCTCAACCGTAAAGAATTGGTGATCCGCATCCAAAACCACTTTGACCCAGCCTTCTTCTTTGTTGTACTTGATTGCGTTCTCAATCAGATTCGTAAACGCAAGCGAAATGCGGACCTCATCCACTTCTGCCGTTACCTGACGATGGCTCTCCAATATCAAATCAATCTTTCCTTCCTTTGCAATCGGATGCAATCGTTTAAAAATTGCCTCCAATAACTTATTGATATCCATCGCTTCGATATGTAAATCCTGATTGGTCTTGTCCATTTTGACAAGTGACAGTAAATCATTGATAATTTTGTTCTCACGGTCAATCTCCGCAGTAATGTCATTCATGAACTCTCGATATAATTCAACCGGAACATCGTCCTGTGAATTCAGCGAATCTGCAAGTACTTTGACAGATGTCATTGGAGTTTTTAATTCATGCGACACGTTTGCCACAAACTCCTGTCTGGAATCATCCAACACCTTCATCCTGCCGAGCAATTGGTTAAACGCATCCACAATATGTTCTGTTTCCACATAATCGTTGACCGCAATTTTCTCATCCGTGTAGCCCTCCTTAACCGCACTGATTGCCTCGGTAACTCGGTCGAACGGTTTTAAAATGATTTTTGATACGCCAACGGCAATTCCAAAAATAACAATCAAAAGCAGAATCTGAATGATCACACCCTGACGGTTCAGAATATCTTGATTCTTCACAATGCCGTCAACCGAAACGCTGGTCAGCATCACGCCGACAACTTCCGTTCGTTCTGCTTCTCTCCCATCCGTTGTTACATCATCCGTAATTGTTTGGGTAATCGGCACTGCGATCTCAATATACTGATTATTGTCATCGTAATTAGAAAGAATCTCTCCTCTGAAACACCGAATCACTTCTTCCGCAACAAGATACTTACCGACACTCAGACCGTAGGTATCTTTTATAACACGAAAAGAACGATCCATAATCAGGACACGTCCATCATACAAATTCGACATCTGTTCCAGCTCGGCGTTAATCACTTCCGATGACGGATCTTCCAGATAATTGTAAGTAATCAAGTGATTGGCAATGATTTTTAGCTGGTTCTGTACGTCATTCTTTCTCATGTTGATTTCACGGTCAAAATAGTTCTGCACCACGGAAACACGCATGATAAAACAAGACAAAAAACCCATCAGAAAAATCAGAAAAAAGATGCGAAATCGCAGACTTCGCAGAATCTTAATCTCCTGCAAGTTGATTTTTAGCTTATGAATCATTTCTGTTCTCCATACCCAAAACGGTCAATGTATGACCGCCATTGAATCAAGCTTTGTAATAGTATCCGACACCCCATTTGGTATGTACATACTTCGGATTGCTTGGATTGTCCTCAATCTTCTCGCGTAAACGACGAATATGCACGTCCACGGTTCTGACATCACCCGGATAATCCGTTCCCCACACAATGTTTAGTAGTTTGTCTCTGTCGTATACCTTGTTGGGATTGGTTACAAGCAACTCCAGCACATCAAATTCTTTGGACGTTAAATTGTACTCTTTGCCCTGAATATAGAGCCGCTTTCCTTCGCAATCCAATCGTAAATCGCCGATTTCCACCACCGATAAGTCCTTTTTTTCCACGGAAGTTCTGCGCATGATGGCTTTCATGCGCGCTTTCACTTCCAATACGTTAAAAGGTTTCGTAATATAATCATCGGCACCGTATTCCAGTCCCATAATCTTATCCATGTCTTCGCCTTTGGCGGTCAGCATAATAATCGGTACCGTCGAAAATTCGCGAATCTGTTGGCAAACTTCGAGTCCGCTCATTTTCGGAAGCATGATATCTAATAAAATGATGGCGTACTCATTCTCCCTCGCCATATTCAACGCTTCTTCGCCATCAAATGCGGAATCCACACGCATCCCTTCCTGCTCCAAACTGAATCGAAGTCCTTTTACAATCGCTTTCTCATCATCAACTACCAAAACCTTGTTATCCATTTCGTCTCCCATCTCTTGAAATCTTCTATCGGACATACACATATGGTTCAATGCGGGTATACAGTCCTTCTTTGATTCCCGTCACATTCATCAGTTCTTCCGTACTCGTAAACACACCATACGCTTCCCGATAAGCAAGTATCGCTTCGGCCCTTGTCTCACCGATTCCGGGAATCGTACACAATAAGTCCAAATCCGCGGCATTGATATCAACTCTCTGTTCTTCTCCGGATACTCCTGGCGGCATACCGCTCTCCCCTGTTGCTTCCGCGACATTTGCCTCTGCGTATATACGTTCTCCATCCTTTAATATACGCGCCAAATTCCATGCATTCGTATCCGCATCGGCGTCAAAACCGCCTGCTGCATCAATGGCCTCGTACAGTCTGCTGTTCTCCGGCAGTTCGTACACACCCGGTTGCTTCACATGTCCGCAAACATGAACGTAAATCATAGGCGTATTGTCTGTCGCGGCTTGCACATCCGATAAATCCTGCGTTGCATCCGTCTGCTCCGAAAGCAACACAAGCTCCTTTTCACGGCATCCCGTCAGCATGAACAGTGCCAATAATATTGCAAATATTCGTATTTTTTTCATAGCAGTCTCCTTTTATACCGAATGATTGATAAAAGACATTTGTCTTCAATTCGGCACAAAATTCCCCCGACCGCATTTTTAGTGTAAATGAAAATGATTGGGTTTACAAGTGCATTTTGAACTTTTCATCGTCATTTTTACATAAAGACGCATGAATACCGCGGCAGTTAAAAGGTTGCCAATTTCTTACACTATTTCCACTGAAAAAGGATGACGCCTGCAACCGCAATCAGAAAACCGATAACTTTACGTACCGAAAGCGGTTCTTTTTCAACGCCGAACCAGCCCAAGAGTTGGATCAGATATGCAACGGTCAATTGTGCGACTACGATAATAATCACTGACTTGGCCGGTCCCAACGCCTCCATCGATTTGATGACCGTATAAGTAATAAATGCACCGAACACGCCGCCGAGCAACATGTATTTCGGCTGTACCGCCCAAAGCGTGGACACCGCTGTCCGCTCCGTACACAGCCATGCAATCAGGCAAACGACAAGCGCCGACAATTGCACAAAGCCGCTCGCCAACCAGATTCCCGAACTTTTTGTCACCTGCGTGTTGAACACGCCCTGAATACTCATGAGTGCTCCCGACAAAATTGCAATCAAAAAACCGACCATACGAACCTCCGAGTGTTTTTTACTCAGTTTATCCGTTTGGTCGGCTTTTTATGCATCAAATTACTCTTCTTGGTTGTATTCTTCAATAACCTCCGGCGTCGGCAACACTTCTTCGGTATACAGTTCTCCGTAAATCTGTCCCTTCACCTGTTCCGATAAACTCTTCAGATTCTCGTTCACATCCGCGCCCTGCCAGATATTGGTATAGCACATCTCCGCCAGAATCCAATAGTTGGCGGCTTCCACAAATTTGGGTAGCGATACGGAATTGGCATAGGCTTCCACAATTTCTTCCATTCCAGCAATCGGATACGACTCCATCAAGTGTGACGGCATCTTTCCCGCTCTCGTATACAAATTCTTGGAATATTCACAGGTTAAAAATTGCGCAAAATCATTGGCCGCTTCTTTATTCTCGCTGTAACCGTTCACCGCTGCCACACCCGTCATTGACAGTCCTCTGGAAATCAGAGAATCATTGACCTTCGTCATCGGTATAATCCCATAGGTATATGAGAATTGATCTTCTGCCGCAGCCGCCTTCATCGTCTCCAAGCAGTCCGTGGTTGCAATCGTAAAAAGGATTTTGCCCTGCATGAACTCATTGAGAATCTCATCATAACTGACTTCGTCTGCCTCTATGGAAAAGAACTGATTCATATCCTGATAGATTGAAAGACAATACATGGCACTGTCATTATATATACTGATACTTTCTCGATTGTCGCCCGTTACGCCGCCGACATTCATATAAGCACCGGCAAACGGATAGTTGTAAAAAACATCCGAAATATCCCATTTGAACATGGTCTCCACGCCTTCCGGCAAATCATAGCCGCTTGCAACGGTTAAAATATCCGTAAAGGACTCCGGTATCATGAGTTGTACACGCTCGTTGATTTCTTCTTCCGTAATTGCAGCATTCTCCGGATGTTCTGCGGCGGTCGCGGCAACGTCTTCTTCGCCCGTACCATTCTCCGCAATTTCATCCATTGCTTCTTCGCCTGCTGCCGCATCCCGCTCCTGTTGAATGGCAAGTGCCGCCATTTGCTCAAGAAGCGTTCGATTGTATAACAAGAAACTCGTCTCAAAATACAACGGGTACCCCACATAACGATTATGGTATGTCACCGCATCCAATGCTGTCTGCGGAAACTGCGTCGCGTTAAGCACAATACCGTTATCCGTCACCTCGGACGCAAGATTGGTCATATATGCTTTTTCCAAAGAATCGCTTGAAATCACATAAACATCCGGTCCCGTCCCAGTCTGCACAGTCGCCGTATTGATGGCTTCCACATACTCCAATCCGGAGACAAGTGCCGTCTTTACTTTGACGCCATTCTCTTCCTGATAAGCAAGTGCCGCACTTTCCATATAGTCTTGCAGAGTTTCCTCCGTATACCATACAGTCAATACATTCTGTTCTTTCAGATAACCGTCTTCCGTTCTCATGGGATGGTTGATGCCACAGTAAATCACGCCACCCACCAAACAAAACAACAATATGACCGATATCCATTTCTTTCTTTGTTCCATTTTTTACCTATTCCTACCTCTGCTAATTAGCGGTTATGTTCTCTTCAATCGATTGCACCAAAATATCATACATGGTATCCACATCTTGTTTTGTAATTACAAGTGGCGGTAAAAAACGTATGATTTCTGTACCGGCATTGATCAGTACCAATCCTTTGTTCAATGCCGTCGATATGATATCCGCAACCGGACGGGAGAATACCAGTCCGTGCATCAGCCCGACACCACGCCTGCAAACAATCATATCATATTTTTGTACCAAAGTATCTAGTTTTTCTTCTAAATATTTTCCGACCGTATTCACGTTTTCTACGATATGCTCTTCTTCAAACAAGTCAAATACTTCACTGACTGCAGCACAAGCCAAAGGATTTCCGCCATAGGTGCTGCCGTGGTCTCCGGCAACAAGCGAATGCTGTGCTACTTCCTCCGTCATCAGAAACGCTCCGACCGGTACGCCGCAACCCAAGGCCTTCGCTGTCGTCATGACATCGGGTTTTACGCCGTAACGCTGCCATGCATACATACTTCCGCAACGTCCCATACCACACTGCACTTCATCAAGAACGAGCAGCAATCCCTTCTCGTCACACAGCGCACGCACATCTTTCAGAAATTGTTCTGTCGCCGGATAAATACCGCCTTCACCTTGCACCGTCTCCATCAGAATTGCACAGGTTTTCGGTGTGATGCAATTTTTAACACTATCAATATCGTTAAAATTTGCAAAACGTATATTTCCGATCATCGGCTCGAATGCCTCACGGTATTTCTTGGTTCCGGTTACGGAGAGTGCGCCCATCGTCCTACCATGGAAGGAATGCTCCATCGCAATGATTTCATGATCCGTACTGCCGTCTTTTAGGTATGCATACTTACGCACGGTCTTAATCGCGCCCTCAATTGCCTCAGCTCCGCTGTTGGTAAAAAAGACCCGATCCATCCCCGCGGCTTTGGTAACTTTTTGTGCCGCTTCGATTGAAGGCAGATTATAGTAATAATTGGATTCATTTTATCAGGACTTGCTTTCGGTCAAGAC
>CAYMCV010000055.1:0-1919 GCA_964389005.1 uncultured Lachnospiraceae bacterium
TATCAATGCAATTCCTTTTTATACGAGGTTGTGGAAGACAGATAATGGTGCCGTTACCAGCGAGGCCATCGGTATGGATCGCGCGGATCAGGTACTTGCGGAATTGGGTGTGACTCCGGAATGGGATGAGGGCACCTGCCAATATTATGCAGAATATACTTCCGGTAATGCGTATTACCAGATATGGCTTGAGAATGAGGATTCGATACGGGCGAAACTGAATGTGATGAATGTGAATCAGGTGGCCGGCGTTGCGGCGTGGAAACTCGGATTTGAACGCGACAGCATATGGGAATTGCTTGCTTCTTATGTGAATATGGAATGATGCGTCTTTTTTAGCCGGATTGCACATAAAGTGTATAGAAAACCGGCGGAGCAGGGATTCATGACGGAAAAGAAGACGCGCGCACAAAAGATTGTAATGGCTGTGATTCTGATTGTGGCTTTTATCTTACTGGCCAAAATACTTGCGGATTGGACGATTGAACAAAGAGAACAAAAACGTGTGGAATCGATGCGCGAAGATGCAGGCAAACCGGCGGAAGAAGCGGATGGGAGCGAAGCATCTGACGTCAAAGAATTTAAAGGCATGAAGGTGGTAATCGATCCGGGACATGGCGGGGACGACCCCGGCAAAGTCGGCGTCAATGGGCAAAAAGAGAAAGACATTAATCTTCAAATTGCCGGAATTCTGCGTACATTGCTGGAGAACGAAGGCGTCGAGGTTATCATGACAAGAACAGAAGACTGCGGGCTTTCTGCGGGAAACGCCGGTAACAACAAGGTGGAAGATTTAAAGAAGCGACTTGCGATACTCGAAGACACCAAGCCGATTCTGGCGGTCAGTATTCATCAGAACAGTTACCGCGACCCAGCAGTATACGGACCGCAGGTCTTTTTTTATACCACCAGTGTGACCGGTGAAAAGATTGCAACCATTCTGCAGAATTCGCTGAATACATATTTGGACGTGAAGCGCCCCAGGGTTCAGAAGGGAAATTCGACGTACTATATTTTGAAGAAAACAACGGTTCCGACAGTCATAGCAGAGTGCGGTTTTTTGAGCAATCCGGAGGAGGCTGCCAAATTGGCAAACGAGGAGTATCAGAATTTGGTTGCACAGGCGTTGTTTGACGGGATTGCAGACTATCTCAGGGAATGGAAGGCGGAACAGGAAGTTTTTCTTTTTATCTCATAAGAGATGTGGTATACTATTTTTGAGTTTGGGGTAAAAGCGGAACGGCAGAAAGCAGTGACAATAAGATGGAGACACTTTTAGTTAAAGTTACTTGCGATGCGCAGGAAGAACTTACGGCAGCGGGAGAACGAATCAAGCAGGGCGGTTTGGTGGCATTTCCGACGGAGACCGTATACGGCTTGGGAGGCGATGCCTTACAGGCTGCGTCGTCGCGCCGTATTTATGAAGCAAAGGGAAGACCGTCCGACAATCCGCTGATTGTGCATATTGCAGAGTTTGGGGCATTGCATGCGATTGTACGGGAAATACCGCAAAGCGCGATTCTACTGGCAGAGAAATTCTGGCCGGGACCGTTAACCATGATTTTTCACAAGAGTGAACTCGTTCCGTTAGAGACGACAGGCGGACTTGACACAGTGGCGGTTCGGATGCCGAATCATGACATTGCACTTTCATTTATTCGTGCAGCCGGCGGTTATATCGCGGCACCAAGCGCGAATGCTTCGGGTCGACCGAGCCCGACATGTGCAGCGCACGTGTGGGAGGATTTGCAAGGGAGAATCGATATGATTCTGGACGGCGGCGACGTAGGCATCGGAGTCGAGTCGACAATTGTAGATTTGACCGATGATGTTCCAATGATATTGCGTCCGGGTTTCATTACTGCCGATATGATTCGCGAGGTATTGGGTCGGGTAGAAATTGACAGAACAATTCTGGA
>CAYMCV010000055.1:1929-15710 GCA_964389005.1 uncultured Lachnospiraceae bacterium
GTCAATTGTAAAGACAGACCGAAAGCACCGGGCATGCGTTATCGACATTATGCACCGAAGGGCGAATTGACAATTGTCGAGGGAGAGCCGGATGCGGTAAACGCGACAATGCTTTCGCTTCTTACAGAAGCGGCGGCACAGGGCAAGAAGACAGGCGTCATTACAACAACGGAATATGTTGATAAATTTGCGGCAGACAGTGTCAAATGCGCCGGAGACCGTGGCGACGAAGCGGCAGCGGCAGCTGCACTGTATCGAATGCTGCGAGAGTTTGATGAGGAAGATATTGAAGTCATTTATTCGATTGCTTTTTCTGAGGATGGCCTGGGACAGGCGGTTATGAATCGCTTGTTGAAAGCGGCAGGACATCAGATTATTCAAGTTTAACACTATGTGATTGCGTGATTTGACCCGCCGATAAACGGCAGGATTGAATAAATTATATATGCGAAGGGAGTAAACATATGATAGCGATTGGTTGTGACCACGGAGGTTATGATTTAAAAGAGGCGCTTATCAAACATTTGGATGAGCAGGGTATTGCATACCGCGATTTCGGTTGCTTTGATAAGACGTCCTGCGATTATCCGGATTTTGGGAAGCCGGCGGCGCAAGCCGTTGCGGACGGCACCTGTGAGAAGGGAATTCTCATCTGTACAACCGGAATCGGCATGTCGATTGTGGCAAACAAGATTCACGGCGTTCGCGCAGCACTTTGTTCGGACATGCTTTCGGCAGAGTTGACGCGACAGCATAATGACGCGAATGTTCTGGTACTCGGCGCAGGTGTTGTCGGTCCGATGCTCGGATTGCGGATAGCGGACATTTTCCTGACAACGGATTTTTCCGGCGAGACCAAGCATCAACGCAGAGTAGGTAAAATTGAATAAAAGAAGAAAACACTAATATACGGAGGCAAAAACAATGGCAAAAGTTATGGTAATGGATCACCCGCTAATTCAACACAAAATCGGTTATATCCGCAGGAATGATACGGGAACCAAAGACTTCCGACAGACCATCGGCGAGATTGCGATGCTCATCTGCTACGAAGCCACAAGAGATTTACAACTTACGGACGTAGAAATCGAGACGCCAATTTGTAAGACAACGCAGAAGGAGTTAAAAGGTAAAAAGATGGCAATTGTGCCGATTTTGCGTGCAGGTCTTGGCATGGTGGACGGTATGCTGAACCTGATTCCGGCAGCAAAAGTCGGACATATCGGTTTGTATCGCGACCCGGAGACACTGGATCCTGTGGAGTACTACTGCAAGTTGCCTTCGGATTGTGCAGAAAGAGAGATTTTCGTGGTTGACCCGATGTTGGCGACCGGCGGTTCTTCCGTTGCAGCGATTCGCATGTTGAAAGAAAAAGGTTGCAAGAATATTCATTTTATGTGTATCATTGCGGCGCCGGAAGGCGTTGAACGCATGAAGAGAGAACATCCGGATGTAGACGTTTATATCGGCGCATTGGATGAGAAACTGAATGACCACGGTTATATCGTACCCGGACTCGGTGACGCGGGGGATCGTATTTTCGGAACGAAATAAGGATGAACCTGGTATCGAGACAGTAGTGATACGGTATGATGGAAGCAATAGAAGGAGGTTTTTGATAGATGAAGCGAACAGACTATATTTCTTGGGATGAGTATTTTATGGGGGTATCCACCTTATCGGGCCTTCGCTCGAAGGACCCCAATACACAGGTGGGCTCTTGCATTGTCAGCAGTGAGAATAAGATTCTTTCCATGGGTTACAACGGATTTCCGAAGGGCTGCTCGGACGATACCTTTCCGTGGGGACGCGAGGGAACGGAACTTGAGACAAAGTATCCTTTCGTTGCACACAGTGAGCTGAACGCCATTTTGAATTATCGAGGCGGCAATTTGGACGGGGCGAAGATGTACGTTTCCCTGTTCCCATGCAATGAATGTGCAAAAGCCATCATTCAGGCGGGAATCAAAGAGGTCATCTATGATTCCAATAAGTATGACAAAACCCCTTCCATCGAGGCATCCAAGCGGATGTTTGATGCGGCGGGTGTGAAATATCACCAATATGTAAGAACCGGACGCAAGGTTGAGATCGAACTGTAACAGTCGCAGTATGGAGACGGATATGAGAGTGAGACACAGCCTGCTTGCGTTCCTTCTGATTCCGGCATTGCTTATGGCGAGTTTACCCGGGATGAGGGCGCAAGCCACCACAATCCTCGACAAAATCAACGAGGCAGAACAAGAAAAAGATAAAACCGAACAGGAAAAAGCAGATGCCGAGCAAGATAAGAACGAGGCGGAGGGAAACCTTGGCGGCTTGACGGCGCAGCATGCTTCGCTAAAGGATCGCTTGTCTGCCTTGAACGATGAGATGGTGGCAGCCGGGGAGAACCTTGAACGCATTGAAGGACAGGTTGCCGACAAGGAAGCCGAGATTGCTGCGACACGTGTTGAACTTGCAAATGCACAGGAAACGGAACGGCAGCAGTACGAAAGCATGAAACTGCGAATACAGTTTATGTATGAAAGCCAGGATACTACCTATCTGCAGATGCTGTTATCGGCAGGGAGCATTGCGGAGTTCATTAATGCCGCCGATTATATCAATATGATTGCGGAGTATGACAAGGAGCAGTTGGAAGTTTATCAAGCAACCGTTGCTTCGGTAACGGCAACAGCAGAGCGATTGGATACAGAGGCGGCGGAACTGGCGGCACTCAATCAAGCTGCAGTGGATGAACAGGACAGAATTGCGAGTCTTGTACAAGCTACGGCGACACAAGTTGCGGAATATGCGGATCGAATCGATGATATGGAAGAGCAGGTTGCGGCAATCGAGAAAGAAATTGCCGATAAAGAAGCACTTCTGATACAGCAACAGGCGGATATTGATGCATTGATGAAGCAGTATCAGGAGGAATTGGAACGTTCCCGACTGGCGGCGATGTCGTCCAAAAGAGATATTTCCGAAGTGGCTTTTGAAGAGGGAGACAGGTATTTGCTTGCCAATCTCATCTACTGTGAGGCAGGCGGAGAGCCTTATGAAGGGCAGGTGGCAGTCGGCGCGGTGGTAATTAATCGCGTGCTTTCCAGCGTGTTCTCGGACACGGTCTCCGGTGTTATATATAAAAATCGCCAGTTTTCACCGGTAGCAAACGGCAAACTGGCATTGGCGCTGGCGCAGAATAAGGCAACGGAGAGTTGCTATCAAGCGGCGGATGCCGCAATGAGCGGTTATACCAACGTCGGCGGATGCGTTTATTTCAGGACACCAATCCCCGGATTGGAAGGAATTGCAATTGGAAATCATATTTTCTATTAGTAGATACAAAGCATGGTTTGTGACAGATGTGTCACACGTGACACACACCGATTTCTGTAAATACATCCTGGTAGGATTTGAACTCTCCGGAGTAGATTAAACGTAACAATCGGTCTGTGACAGACAGTGCGCGCGCTGCATCTTCTGAGGAAAGAATTCCCTTTGTCAACGCTTCGGACAACTCGTCCAAATCAACGACTTTGACGAAACCGTGTGGATAGATGATGACATCAATCAGCAAATCGACAGAAGTAAGCGAGTTCGCAGAAACATCGTGTTCATAATCAACGATATCGATATACCAATACAGAAATGATTGATCGGCGCGAAACATCATGCTGACTTTAAAACCTTCTTCTATGAAGTAGGCAGAGTACCCGTGGCTTAAATCCGACCGTGCTTTCAGTGTATTCCACTTGGTAATAATGAGTGACGGACTTGATTGCAGAATGATGTCGTCTTTTAGAAGAATGCATTCTTGGGGGATTAGTCGTTTGCGGTACAAAGTAGGTTGCTCCATAAAAGAACTCCTTTCGCGGGAAATAGCTTTTGCTACCGAGATTCATATATGTCTAACTATGACTTGGAATCGGTATAAAGTCAATGTTAAAAATCACGATTTTAACTAGACATTATTAGTAAATATGGGTATAATCAAACGAGTGGGATATGGGGAGGACGTTTGCGATGGGCTCCGGAAGAAGACGGCATAACGACGATAAGAAAACGGTGCTACAGTCGCTGTCAATGATTACGCAATTCGGTCTATCCATGTTGGTTCCCGTTATGATTTGCTTTTTTGGCGGATATTATCTTGATCGTAAGCTCGGGACTTCATTTCTTGCGATACTCCTATTTTTTGTCGGTGCGGTAGCAGGAGCATGGAATGTATTTGTCATGATACGAAAGATGAACCAAAGTGACGGGAAGAAGTAGCGAAGAAGGATCGGGAGATGAAGAAGAATTCGACATTAGCGGAATTATGGATAGGCTCTGTTGTGACAGGCGTTCTTTTTCAAGCGACCTTAATATGGTTTTTTAGTGATAAAATCGGTTTTTCCCTGGGACTTTGGGTTGGTATTCTCGGAGCCGGATTCATGGCATGGCATATGGCTCGCTGTGCCCGGAAAATAACGGAAGGGACACAGGATGCAGCGGATCGAACGATGCGCTTTGGGGTATTGGTTCGTTATGCGGTTGCGGCAGGACTGATGTTGACCGCCGTATACATCCCACGGATGGATGCCGTTGCAGTATTTTTTGGACTGATTTCTTTAAAAATGGCGGCGTATTTACAGCCGGTTACACATAAAGTTATCTGTCATTTCAGAGGACAGGAACAGGAATAAGTGTATCGAAACGGAGGTAGCGTGATGGAACAGGCAATTCTGTTATCGTCAGCAGACGAAGTGGATTTTATGATTCACGGCGTTTTTTCATATCAATTATTTGGACAGACTTTGTGGATTACTACTTCACACATCTGTCTTTTAATCGTTGTTCTTGTACTCCTGGCATTCTTTTTGGTGTCATTCATCATTATGAAGAAAGCGAAGGAGATTCCCACGGGATTTCAGAATTTTATCGAATTGATTGTTGAATTGCTCGGCAAGATGGTGGACGGCACCATGGGAAAGAACGGAAAAGGATTTCGCAATTATATCGGTGTTCTATTCATTTTTATTCTGGTTTCAAATATTTCGGGTTTACTGGGACTCAGACCGCCCACGGCCGATTACGGTGTAACGTTTCCGCTGGGTGTGCTGACTTTTTTATTGATTAACATCAATATGTTTAGAAGCAACAGTTTGTGGGATATTTGGAAGGATAAGTGTTCGCCTTTGCCCCCGTGGTTACCAATTTGGTTGCCGATTAACTTAATCGGTGATTTCGCGGTTCCGGTTTCCTTGTCATTGCGTCTGTTTGCGAACATTTTATCCGGAACGGTTATGATGGCGTTGGTGTATACGCTGTTAAGTAAGATTGCCATCGGCTGGCCGGCGGCACTGCATGTTTATTTCGATTTGTTTTCGGGAGCAATTCAGACGTATGTATTCTGTATGCTGACGATGACATATATAACCAATGCGATGGGCGGAGCGGAAGCAGAGTAGCGGTTACGCAGAATCCATTCATAAGGAGATATCAATCATAATTATAGGAGGAAATCACAATGGAATTTAATGAAAACTTTATTTTGGGATGCTCGGCAATCGGCGCGGGACTTGCAGTTATCGCAGGTATCGGACCCGGTGTCGGTCAGGGTATTGCAGCCGGATATGCAGCATCTGCAGTCGGACGGAACCCGGGTGCCAAATCCGATATCATGTCCACCATGCTTTTGGGACAGGCAGTAGCAGAGACAACTGGTCTCTATGGTTTGTTGATTGCATTCTTGTTATTATTCGTTAAACCGTTGATTTAGGACTTTCTGTTCAAGCGATAACAAAAACGGTAAGAAGGAGGCAGAAAGTTGAATACGTATAACGGTATCAATGGCATCTTGGCGACAGCGGACTGGGAGCGCCTGTTTGATTTGGATTTACAACTTTTGGCGGATTCCGTACTGACGCTGATTGCAGTATTTGTCTTATTTTTAGCAGGCTCCTATTTGTTTTTTAATCCGGCACGTAAGATGCTGCAGGGGAGAAAAGACAAGATTGCGGCCGATATTGATGCGGCAAAGAGCGATAAAGCAGAGGCTGCCGAGTTAAAAGCGGAATACGAGGCGAAATTATCCAATGTTGATACGGAGGTAAATCAGATTCTTGCAGAGGCACGTAAAAAAGCCCTTGACAACGAGATGAAGATTTTGAATGAGGCAAGGGAAGAAGCCGGACGTATTATGGATCGCGCCAACAATGAAGTTGAACTCGAAAAACAGAAACTTGCAGACGACGTGAAGAAGGAAATCGTTTCTGTAGCTTCGGTTATGGCCGGCAAGATTGTAACCTCATCAATGAACTCCGAGATACAGGATGGATTGATTGATGAGACATTGAAAGAAATGGGTGAGAGTACATGGCTAAGTTAGTTTCCACAACCTACGGGGAGGCTTTGTTTGAGCTTGCGCAGGAAGCGGGGATGGCAGACTCTATGTTGGAGGAGGTCTGTCTGTTGCGAAATGTGTTGAAGGCCAATCCACAGTTTCATTCATTGATGAAACATCCAAAAATTTCCAAAGAAGAGAGTTTGCATATTTTGGATGAGGTTCTGACGGGAAGAGTCAGCCAAGAACTGACAAATTTCATCAAACTTTTGTTAGAAAAAGACCGCTATGCCGATTTGGATGAAATCTTTGATTATTTTGAACTGCGTGTCAAAGAAGCAGAAGGCATCGGAGTGGTTTTTGTCAGAACGGCAGTTGAGCTCAGGCATGAACAAAAGGCGGCAATAGAACAAAAATTGCTTGCAACCACAGGATATCGACGCATGGAGATGAATTATGAAGTCGATGCATCACTGATTGGCGGAATGCAGATTCGAATCAAAGATCGTGTGGTGGACAGCAGTATCAAGTCGAAACTGGAAGGTATGGAGCGAGAACTCCGTAAAATCCAATTGGGATAAAGTTTAAATAACGAAGAAAGGTGCGAACAGATTCATGAATTTAAGACCAGAAGAAATCAGTTCGGTAATTAAAGATCAAATCAAGAAATACGCAGATCGTCTGGAAGTCAGCAATATCGGTACCGTAATCCAGGTAGCAGACGGAATCGCGCGCGTACATGGTCTCGAAGGCGCTATGCAGGGTGAACTGTTGGAATTTCCCGGTGAAGTTTACGGTATGGTTCTGAACTTGGAAGAAGATAATGTCGGAGCCGTGCTTCTTGGAAACCAGAAGAATATCAATGAGGGAGATACCGTCAAGACCACGGGACGTGTGGTTGAGGTACCCGTAGGGGATGCGATGATAGGCCGTGTTGTTAACTCTTTGGGGCAACCAATCGACGGAAAGGGACCGATTGTGACTGATAAGTTCCGCCAGATTGAACGTGTTGCATCCGGCGTAATTACACGAAAATCCGTTGATACACCGTTGCAAACCGGTATTAAGGCAATTGATTCGATGGTTCCAATCGGACGCGGTCAGCGTGAACTTATTATTGGAGACCGCCAAACCGGCAAGACGGCAATTGCGATTGATACGATTATCAATCAAAAGGGTCAGAACGTCAAATGTATCTATGTCGCAATCGGACAGAAGGCATCTACGGTTGCTTCGATCGTGAAGACATTAGAAAGTTACGGGGCTATGGATTATACTACAGTAGTAGCATCTACAGCGAGTGAATTGGCACCGTTACAATATATTGCACCGTATGCGGGGTGCGCAATCGGTGAAGAATGGATGGAGAACGGAGAGGATGTGCTTGTCATTTATGATGATTTAAGCAAGCATGCAACGGCATACAGGACACTTTCATTGCTGCTGAGACGTCCGCCCGGGCGTGAAGCTTACCCCGGCGATGTTTTTTATCTGCATTCGAGACTGTTGGAGCGTGCTGCACGTATGAATGATGAGTATGGCGGCGGTTCGCTTACTGCACTTCCGATTATTGAGACGCAGGCCGGAGACGTATCTGCGTACATCCCTACAAACGTAATATCGATAACGGACGGTCAGATTTATTTGGAAACAGAGATGTTCAATTCCGGATTTCGTCCGGCAGTCAATGCCGGTCTTTCGGTATCGCGAGTCGGCGGTTCGGCGCAGATAAAAGCAATGAAGAAAATTGCGGCTCCGATTCGTATGGAACTTGCACAATATCGTGAATTGGCGGCATTTTCACAGTTTGGTTCGGAATTGGATGCCGATACCAAGGAGAAACTTGCACAAGGCGAGAGAATCAAAGAAATCTTGAAACAGCCGCAGTATAAACCGATGCCGGTTGAATATCAGGTTATCATTATTTATGTTGCCACAAAGAAACTGCTTCTTGATGTTCCGACATCGGAGATTACACGTTTTGAGGAAGAATTGTTTACCTTCCTTGATACCAAGTATCCCGAAATTCCGCAGGCGATTATTACGGAGAAGGTTATATCCGATGAGACGGAGGAACTCTTGGTTAAGGCGGTGAAGGAATTTAAGGAGAATTTTGTTTTGGCGTAGTGATGTAATTTTTAGATGAAACACCAAACAATGAACCCATCAGCGGATTGGAATCCGCAAGACGAAAAAAGGATGATATATTATGGCGTCAATGAGAGATATCAAACGACGCAAGGTCAGTGTTCAAAGCACGCAGCAGATTACCAAAGCAATGAAACTTGTTTCAACAGTTAAGTTGCAGCATGCGAAGACACGGGCATTGCAGGCGAAAACATATTTTAACGATATGTACGCGACCGTGACATCCCTGCTGGCACGAGCAGGCAATTTGAACAGCCCTTATACCAATACGCAGACATCGAAGCGCAAAGCAATCATTGTAATCACATCGAACCGCGGTCTTGCGGGTGGTTACAATACCAATGTGGTGAAGTTGATTACGCAGGGGGATTTTGCAAAGGACGACCTTGATATCTATGCAATCGGTAAAAAGGGACGTGATTTTCTTGCACGTCGCGGCTACAATATTCGTGAAGAGTATGAGGAAGTAGCAGAAGAATTTGAGTATGCGGATGCGAGAAACATCTGTAAGCAGGTATTGAAATCATACAGCGACGGTGAAATCGGCGAGATTTTTCTTGCATTTACTTCTTTTAAGAATACAGTCAGTCATATTCCGACGTTATTGAAACTGCTCCCGGTGGTTCCGGAGGAGATCATGGAAGAACAAACGGCGAAATCGGAGAAGGGTGTTGCTCCGATGAATTTCGAACCGACTGACGATGAAGCTCTGGACTTAATTATTCCGAAGTATGTCAGCAGCCTGATTTACGGTGCATTGATTGAGGCACTTGCCAGTGAGAATGGCGCAAGAATGCAGGCAATGGATTCGGCAACGAACAATGCGGAAGAAATGATCGGACAGTTGACTTTGAAGTATAACCGTGCGCGTCAGGGCTCGATTACACAGGAATTAACGGAGATTATTGCAGGTGCGGAAGCGATTTCGTAACGAGAAAGGAACAGAACAAGATGGCAAACATAGGTAAAATAACCAAGATTATCGGTGCGGTTTTGGACATCAAATTTGCGGACAATTTTTTACCGGAAATCAATGAAGCAATTCGAATTACCAGAAAAGACGGTACGATTTTGGTTGTGGAAGTTGCACAGCATTTGGGTGATGATACGGTTCGTTGTATCGCGATGGGACCGACGGACGGATTGATTCGCGGAATGCAGGCGGAGGCGACGGGTGCGCCGATTAGCGTGCCAGTTGGCGAGAATACACTCGGACGTATTTTTAACGTATTGGGTGACCCGATTGATAATAAACCGGCTCCGGCTGATGTCAATTACGAACCGATTCACAGACCGGCTCCCGAATTTGCAGAGCAGTCTACGGAGCAGGAATTGCTGGAGACAGGTATCAAAGTTGTTGACTTGCTGTGCCCGTACCAAAAAGGCGGTAAAATAGGTCTGTTTGGCGGTGCAGGTGTTGGTAAGACCGTATTGATTCAGGAATTGATTCGTAATATTGCGACAGAACACGGCGGATACTCTGTTTTTACAGGTGTAGGCGAACGTACCCGTGAGGGAAACGACCTTTATCACGAGATGCAGGAGTCCGGCGTTATCGATAAAACAACAATGGTATTCGGGCAGATGAATGAGCCGCCCGGAGCAAGAATGCGTGTCGGTTTGACCGGCTTGACTATGGCAGAATACTTCCGCGATAAGGGCGGAAAGGATGTACTTCTGTTCATTGATAATATCTTTCGTTTTACACAGGCGGGTTCCGAAGTTTCGGCGTTGCTGGGACGTATGCCCTCGGCGGTAGGATACCAGCCCACATTGCAGACGGAAATGGGTGCATTGCAGGAGCGAATCACCTCAACAAAGAGCGGTTCCATTACTTCCGTACAAGCAGTTTACGTGCCTGCGGATGACTTAACAGACCCGGCACCGGCGACGACATTTGCTCATTTGGATGCGACGACCGTACTTTCGCGTTCCATCGTGGAACTCGGCATCTATCCGGCGGTTGATCCGTTGGAGTCAACGTCAAGAATCTTAGATCCGAGAATCCTTGGAACAGAACATTACAAAGTAGCGCGTGGCGTTCAGGAGATATTGCAGAGATATAAGGAATTACAGGATATTATCGCAATCCTTGGTATGGATGAATTGTCAGAAGACGACAAGCAATTGGTTAGCCGTGCGAGAAAGGTACAGAGATTCTTGTCGCAGCCGTTCTTCGTAGCAGGACAGTTTACCGGTTTGGAAGGAAAATATGTTCCGATTGCGGAGACAATTCGAGGATTCAAGGAAATATTGGAAGGAAAGCACGACAACATTCCGGAGAGTTACTTCCTGAATGCGGGTAGCATTGATGATGTTCTTGCACGTGTGAAATAAGGGGTGCGTCGATGGATAACAGTAAACTGTTTAAGTTAAGAATCATAACACCGGAACGTGTTTTTTATGAAGGCGATGTTTCGATGGTTGAATTTAACACGACCGAAGGCGAAATCGGTATCTATAAGGGGCATATTCCGATGACTGTCATTGTTGACCCGGGAATCCTCAGCATTACGGAGCCGGATCAAGTACAGAATGCAGCATTGCATGCGGGATTTGCAGAGATACTGCCGGAGAGTGTAACCATATTGGCAGAGATTGTTGAATGGCCGAATGAGATTAATTTGGAACGGGCCGAAATTGCGAGAGAGCGTGCGGAGAAGCGACTTCTTGGCAGGGGAGAGGATACAGATCTTGCAAGAGCGCGGGTTGCGCTGAAGAGAGCGGTATGCAGAATTGAAATCATGAAGTGATGAGTAACGGACACCGGAAGGTGTCCGTTTATCTGTATTTTAATGCCTCCTGTACGGGATATTGAGTAAAATTGAGATAAAAGTTTTCGAGGCGATAGATATACAAAATACGCATTCGAGTTAAATGAATGGACAGAAACACTCAATTGTCTGGCAAAACGACAAATTGTATGTATTAAGTTTTTTTAAGTATTATAAGAAGTAGGTTGACGTTTTGTCGAAATATGATAGAATAGAACTATATATTTGATATTCTGTTACAAGGGCACGGGAGCATTCTGGGGAGAACTTTCGGGAGCTGAAATATATGACGAGTGGGGAAATAATCAGAGATACAAGTAGAATCAAGTAGGATATTGTTACACATGGATACCGGGGATTGACCACGGTTTTTCATGTGTTTTTTGGTTTAATTTATCTGAGAGATTTCATATGTATCGCGAAGAAAGGAATCCGGTTTCATGTTTGGAAGAAATAAAGCATCAGAGCGTGTTAATAATACATTGCCGATGTTGATTGATGTACACTGCCATATTCTTCCGGGACTGGATGATGGCGCGACAAATTACGAGCAATCGCTTCGCATGTTGCAGATGGCACAGGAACAAGGAATACGCAAGATTATTGCAACACCGCATTATACACCTCGTCACAAATGTGCCTCGCCGGATACTGTTCGGAAGAAGGCAGACGAATTGCAGGCGGCCGCAGACCAACGCGGAATCGATATTCGGATTTATGCAGGAAATGAGATTTTCTATCATGCGGAAGTTCCGGACTTATTGGAGGACGGAAAGATACTGACCTTGGCAGATTCCGATATTGCATTACTTGAGTTCTCGCCGGCGGTTGATGCAACCTATGTGCGCAACGCCGTATCGGAAGTACAATCGGCCGGGTTTGAGGTCATGATAGCGCATGTGGAACGGTATGACAATTTATTTCACGGCAAGAATCTTGATAAAATCAAAGAACTGCACGATATGGGGGCGCTGTTACAAGTGAATACCACAAGTTTGACGGGCGGCATGGGAAGTAGCGTTAAGCGACAGGTAAAGCGTATGCTAACGGAGCAGTTGATTGATGTTTTGGGAACGGACGCACATGACACCGACATGCGTGCCCCGCAATTTACCGATTGTTTCAGGAGCGTTCTTAAAAATTGTCCCGACGATTATGTACAGCGGATTTGTTATGAGAATGCGAACCTGTATACGATAGAGAAATCATTAGAGTAAGGACTTAGACGATGAAGACAGAACAAAAAGAAGACGTAGTTGAGATTGATCTGCGAGAAGTCGCAGAGGTATTGCTTCGCAAATGGTGGCTGATTGCAATTGTTACGATTGTATTCGGGGCATCGGCTTTTTTGGTTAGCAAATTCCTGATAACACCAACATATGAATCCGAGACGCGAATCGTAATTCTAAGCAGGCAGAATGACAGCGATACACTGACATACAACGATTTGCAGATGGGTTCTCAGCTGACGAAGGATTATGTGGAATTGATTTTATCCAGATTCGTTATCGAGCAGGTCATCAGTGACTTCGGACTTGACATTACATACGAAGGAATGGTTTCCAAGATAGAGGTTGAGACGCCGTCGGGAACACGTATCATCAACATCACGGTTACCGACACCGACCCGATGCTTGCCAAGGAACTGGCGGACGCAATACGAAGTGTAGCAGCGATTCATATCAAAGAAGTTATGGACATCGAAGCTGTAAACATCGTAGATGAAGGAAATATTCCGACCGAACCTTCCGGTCCCAGCGTCAAGAAGTGGACACTGATCGGCATGGCAGCAGGCTTCCTTTGCACGGCGGGCTTACTCATTATTCGATATTTGCTGGACGATACGATTCAGACATCGGAGGATATTGAGCGGTATTTGAACTTAAGTACGCTTGCATTGATTCCGTATCAACAGGAAGAGGATAAGGGCAAGAGTAAACTAAAAACTAAAAAAAAACGGCATAAAGAAGATAGTCTAGAAGAATTAAGCCATTTGAAAGAAATTGCTCCGCTCATGAAAGAAGCAGAGATTGAAGTCGAGGAATCATTTGAAGAGGAACTCGTGATTGTTGATTTGGCAGAAGATGATCCGGGCAGTGCAGTATAGCGCATATTGTTTGGAATTCGTATATTGTGAATTGTTGAAAGGATACCGAAGCGATGCAGCAGATAGAACTTAAGAAAGAGGAGTTGGGTTATCAGTCACAGGAGGCGTATAAGACTTTACGCAGTAATATCGAGTTTTCCGGTTCGGACATCAAGGTGTTCGCGGTGACGAGTTGTGCGCCCAATGAAGGTAAGAGCAGTATCGCCTACGAACTGGCATGTTCTTTTGCGGAGAGTGGTAAGGCAGTACTTCTGATTGATGCCGATTTGCGTAAGTCCGTGATGGGAAGGCGTCATCAGAAGGGGAAAGTCAGACTTGGTCTGGTACATTATCTGGCAGGTAAATGCACATTGGAGGAGACTTATTGTGAGACGGATATTGAGAACCTCTTTATGATTTTTGCGGGGCCGGTACCGCCGAATCCCAGTGAACTTCTCGG
>CAYMCV010000056.1:0-5088 GCA_964389005.1 uncultured Lachnospiraceae bacterium
TGCCCTTGCAATTGCAACCCTCTGCTGCTGCCCGCCCGACATTTCCGAAGGTCTGTGTGTCATACGATTCCCGAGTCCGACTTTTTCAAGTGCCTCTTTCGCCATTTTGTCTCTTTTCGCCTTTGAAACACCGCGATAAATCAACGGCAGTTCCACATTTTCAAGTGCCGTCAAGTTCGCAATCAAATTGAAACCCTGAAAAATAAAACCGATTTCCCGATTACGAATGTCTGACAATTCATCGTCATCCAATTCCGACACGTCCTCTCCATGCAAGGTATAACTTCCGGTCGTCGGAACATCCAAGCACCCCAACATATTCATCAGGGTAGATTTTCCGGAACCGGATTGGCCTACAATTGCGACAAATTCATTCTCTCCGATAGATAGCGTAATGCCGTCAAGCGCACGCACCTCATTTTCACCGGGATTGTAAATCTTACACATGTCTGTTATTTCTATCAATGTATCCATATAAAACCTCACTTTCAAACACTCTGCGGTACATTATACTACATGATTTCGGTTTTGTCATTATGCCGATGCCCAAGATATGGAATCATAAACTGTTTCAATCTCCGAAATATAACGTTGAAAGATACTTCTTCACAACATGCACCATGATAAATGCCAAATCTAAAAAACAACTGCCGAAAAAACGAAAGAAAAACAAAAGAGTTTCCAAATGTCTCTTTTGTTTTTCTTTTTATGTCTTATTCAACAAACTCAATTTCAATTGTGGCATTGCTTGTTTGCATTCTCATATCCTTATCGCCACCTTGCGAATTCTCAGGCAAATTGCACTTACCGTTGCTGGTATCCGCACTGATGGTAAAATCTTTCTGCGCACCCTTGATGCTTCCTCTGATTGCTCCGTTGCTGTTATCGCACTCGATCGATTCCGTAGGATTTACATTTTTTAG
Source organism: uncultured Lachnospiraceae bacterium (assembly GCA_964389005.1). Classification (GTDB taxonomy): domain Bacteria; phylum Bacillota; class Clostridia; order Lachnospirales; family Lachnospiraceae; genus CAYMCV01. Next base: position 924 of record CAYMCV010000056.1, read on the forward strand.
TTCCATGGTTCCGTTGGAAGTATGCAATTTCATTTCTTTTGCTTCTACATCTGTAAATCGGATTGCGGCATTGCTACTGTCGGCACTGATTTCCTCCGCTTTTACATTATCTAATGTGATGCTTCCGTTGGAATCACTGAAACTAATTTTTTCATCAATCGTAACATCCTCCGCAACGATTTTACCGTTACCGGTATCCACGCTCGCCGTCGAAGCCTTGATATCTTTTAGTTCAATTCTTCCATTGGAAGTCTCCAACTGCAATTCACCGCTGTAATCTTCGGGTACGGTGATTTCCATAGAATACTCTCCGAATTCCATAACCATGATGCGTTCATACCATAGATAATTCTCTTCTTTGATACAAGTCAATACGCCCGCGCTCAAAGCTGTATTGTATGTTTCTTTATCATTTTCCCAGTAACTTAGCGTAACCTTGTCGACCTCCGAACTCCGAATGCTAATGGCAGTGTTGCTATCGTCAATCACAATTTTATCCACATCTTCGTCGCATTCATAGACCACGTTGTGTTTCACCTCCCGCGTACCGAGTTGTCTTATATCAAAGTTAACCATTCCGAGTGCAATTCCGATGAATACTACACCCGACAACACACAGATGGTGGCCGCTATTAAAAGTTTAGTTATGTTCTTCATTTTTATCTTCCTCCGTCTCAACCTTGTTGAATTCATCCCGATTATTTGAAATGAAAAGTGATTTGAGCCACACTACAAACTTGCCTGTCAGCTTCACCAGTCCCTTCGACATCATCCAAATCGGATAAATCAAGAACAGTGCGATTCCCACAAGCAGGATGCCTGCACCGATGGCAAGCAGTCCGGACGCGCCGTTACCGGATACCAAAAACGAAATACCGATGCCGATTCCGCCCAAACCACTCGCAACGAAAGAGAATTCGGCGACGAACAGAGAAATAATTACGCACCAGATGGCAATGTATACCGATAATGCCGCAACAATTAGGGATATTGCAATCGGGAACCAAATCGGAAATGTGAGAATGACAATCACGACCCATAAAGTTTTATTCGTCTTTTTTAACTTGCTCTCGTTCATTCTTGTTTTAACGAGCGTGGGGAATGACTGATCATAAAATATTCCGTCCACCACTTCATTGATACTGCCCATGGCGGCAACCGCATCCTCTTCTGCTTCGCCCTCTTCCATGCGGTCTGCAATCACTTCCTCATAATATGCAATTGACTTGTCTGCTTCCTCCTGTGGCAAGCCGGACAGTCGTTTCCGTAATTCCTCAACAAACTCCTGTTTATTCATGCTGTTGCTCCTCCTTAGATATAAACCGATAAACTTCCATGACTTCCTTCCATTCCTGCATGAAACCGGTAATCTTCGTCCTGCCTGCGTCTGTGATTCGATAATACTTGCGCAGTCGTCCGTTGTGTTCCACTGAATAGACTGTTAAAAATTCTCCGACTTCCAATCGCTTCAGAATCGGATACAATGTGGATTCCGAAATTGTAATGCACTTGCTCATATCCTTAATAATCTGGTATCCGTATGAATCTTTGCATCTTAACACCGCAAGTACGCAAACCTCCAGCAGCCCTCGCCGCAACTGTGTATCCATATCGCTGTCACCTCATTTCCGTGTGATAATACACCCTTATGCATCATATTATGTCACGCGATGTATCATGTGTCAAGGGGTATTTGTAATTTTTATCTGCAAACTTACATGTACATTTCTCATGTTTATTCTTTGTTGGTTAAAAATAAGCAAAAAATCTTCTACATAAAAAAAGTACATTCGGAGATACTGAGAATATCTTCGAATGTACACTATGATTAACTATAAAACTTGCTCCGGTGTACGGAAAGGAATGCCTATGTCTCATAAAAAAACCTACGGTGTCTCACAAGACACCATGGAAACCAGTGCCATCAGCACCAATGATTGTACGGGAAGTGTTCCGCGTCCGCCCAAAACGGAAGCCGAACTTGCTTCCTATCTTTCGACATATCAATATCTGCCGCAGCCGCCTGTTGATGCAGACGAGCGGATTGATCTCGTCAAAGACACCGTGTCCAAACTTCACGGAACCAAACCCAAGGATGTTGCCGTAGCCCGCAATCTTGCTGAAGTAAATCAACAGAACACGGCAAATCGTCAATAGCTATTTGTTCTTTTTGTGACCAGATTTCATCAGTGGTCGCAATGGTTGGTAAAGAATCATTGCAAGGATGCAGGCGCAGGATGCTTTCAGCAGGTTATGCGGTGCAACCGCAAACATGACAAATGTCTCTATGTTTGTAATGGCCGGATTGATTTCCGTCCCCATCCCTACAATTGTCGCCAGCGCTTCTTCGCCACCGAAGAACATCACTGCAAACGTCGGAAGCAGGTAAAAAGCATTCAAAACGGCTCCGACAATCGTCATGGCAATGGTTCCGACCACGCAACCAATGATGGCGCCTTTTTTCTTGCGATAAAAGCGATAGATAATGGATGAAGGCAAAATCAATGCACAGCCGATGAGGAAATTGGCAAGTTCACCCACAAAAGCGGTCTCTGACGGCTTCAACAATACTTTAATCGGCAGTTTGATAAACTCCACCAGTATTCCTGCAACCGGTCCGAATGCAAAGCCGGCAATCAATGCGGGAAGTTCGCTGAAATCCAATTTGTAGAACCCCGGTGCCAAAAACAAAAGTGGGAATTCGAGTGCCATAAGAATACCGGAAATTGCCGCAAATACCCCTGTTACGGCAACGGTTCGTGTGCTTAAGATTCGTTCCGGATCCTTTTCTTTCTTTCGCGCCACTTTTTCAATCACATAGGCAACCAGCACCATTGCAACCACAATTCCCAGAAATTCCAATACAAAAATACCGTTATCCACGATCCCCTGTGTAAATAACTTCAAATTATCCATGTTCTCCTCCTTTTGTGATTTCTTCTTTTGGCGCATTTGTCTTGTGTTTCTCTTTCATCCGCAGCATCTAAAAAACCCCGAGTTTACACTCGGGGTTACACGTCAAAAAAGCATACAGATAAATGCCTCTTCTCTCATCCAGACTTTACTGTCGGTTTCGGAATCTCACCGAATCGGCCGAATAAACGGTTCGCGGACTTACCCATATGGGATCACCGCCGGTAGGGAATTGCACCCAACCCCGAAGAATCACTGATTATGATGTTTTCACTTCCGTATTATCATATGTAGATTCACTGTATTTGTCAACCACTTTATGAAAAATCATTTTGGGGTTTTTACAATTTTTGCGCCCCTACGCTTCCTCCAAATCATATGTCAGCGCACTGAGATATTGCCGAACAAATTCTTGCTTTTCCTGCCAAATCCTTCTTGCACGCTCGGTTACCATAGGATTGTTCTCCAATTTGTCGGCGAACTCGCGGCGTGTTCGCTCCAGTGATGCAGCGTAACTTTTATCTTCCGTAATTCCGCAAGCAAGACCGTCCCAGCAAATTGCCAACGCCCCTTCTTCGTCCAGCAAATCCGCCTCCATCAGCAGCAACTGCTCAATCGTTAAGTCCTCCGGTGTCTGCATGCGCCACTTATCGGAATGGATGCGAATACATGCGGCAACTTTCTCGGCAAACGTCTCGTCCCAATCCTGTTCTTTTGCATATGCCAAAAATATTTTCTCACTCAGAATCTGGTGGTTTTCCAATCGTTCTTCCACATATCCAACGTCATGAAATATTACCGCCGTATAGAGGACATCCGTATCCACATCACTTCTTCCTTCGCTCAGCCGCTGCGCCCATTTCCAGACGCGACGGGTATGCCTTGACCGCAAACGAAACGCATGACGCCGTCCACGGTCACCTCCGGCCTCCTGTAATGTATGTGTCACTTTATCCATCATTTTTTCAAATTTCTCTTTTTTCATTCGTGTTGACCTTTCCGACTGATGATTGATGTACTTTTTAACCATCATATTACCATATGCACGAAATTTCAATCCCGCTTGCGTGCCTTCATCACCGCAAAAGTTACAACCACAATTACCATTGCAAAGCAAATCTGTATTCCCATAGAGAGAAATGCTTTCCCGATATTACCACCCGACCGGTCAACTTCCTCCAATGCCTTCACATACCAATAGGAAGGAACAAACCGTGCGACATTCTCCATGCCTTTACTCCGCAATCAGCCT
>CAYMCV010000056.1:5098-15601 GCA_964389005.1 uncultured Lachnospiraceae bacterium
AACAAAAATACCGCCGATAAAAGAGAGCCCGAGTCCGGTTACATTACCGATCATATTCAATATATTGTTGTCCTCCGCAAACGTCGCTGCCAGAAATGCAACGGCCAGTGCAACTGTCGAAAAACTCAGACCGTTTAAGACCATATAGAGCGTCTTTACTGTAAAATAATCTTTGCCGCATAATGTGAATCCCAGTATGACAAGCAATAAGAAGAATACCAGACCCGCAGACAGCATTGCAAGAATCATTCCCATGCCTTGTTTTGCAAACGGATATGAGGATACATTGATTCTGTTCTTCAAATCCTTTTTGCGAAGTGCAATCACGGCAGGGCCGATGCCGACTGTAAAAATTGCCATCATAATATAGGCAGAATACAGATAAAAATAATACGCGCGACTGTGTTCGCCTCCGCCCTGTCCCTGCGGAAACGATACCTTTGCTTCGACAGAAAGCGTTTCTCGTGTGGCATTGATTGCCTCTTTGATTTCCATTCCGGTAAGAAGGTATGCCGTAAGCGGTCTCATGTACCTGTCAATCTGTGTCTCGATTCCGGTCGCATACCGCGTTCCCGGTATGGTCATCATTTCAAGCGGGATTTCCTCCCCGTCAATCAGGCTTGCTTCGAACCCCATTGGTATACGGATTGCCGCTACAATTGTTCTGGCATATAAAGCATCCTGCAATTTTTCCTCTGTTTGTTCTATGCCAACAATGTCATTAATCTGTGTCAGGTACGACACCATTGCTTGTGACAATTCTGTCTGATCGTCATCCGAAATGACGATTTTGTAACCGTATTCTGAAAAACCTTCTGCAGCATTACTGGCACCTGTATTGGTAAAGCAAATGCACAATCCCAAAAACAGTACAATATAAATCATCAATGTCATTTTTTGTTGCCAAAGAATCTTGAAAAACACCTTATAAACTTGCATAACGATTCCTCCTTGTCACAAAAAATGTAATAACACACAGAACTACAGTAAACGACACCAGTGTCAATAAATTCCTTCCGTATCGTTCATAGGTGTCATAAATGTTTAGACAGTAGAATGAATCAACAATCAACGCCGCAGGATTCAATCGATTCAGTATCGGACAAGCATTCTCAATGATGTTTCGCATCTTATCAAACATCAATCCGCTTAAAAATGACATAACCATCGTTGACACGATTGCCAGTCCGAACTTAATACTGTGATTACGTATCGGTAAGGACTCAATACATATGCCCATTGCAATTCCGAATGCGTTTCCGACAATAAGAATCAGCGCAATTTGCGGAATCTTGCTGCCGAAATCCAGTTTTAATACCTGTATAAAATAGAACAATGTGATGATGTTGACCATGATTTCAATCGTAAGCGCTGCTGCAAATTCTGCAACAAGCGCAAGCATTTTGTTTGCCGGTGCCACGGCGCGCCTCTGCCCGACATCACTTAAATCCGGCTGAATCTGTTCCACGACCGCAAGTCCCAAGAATGAAGCGTACAGTGCACTCATGGCGAGTAATGCATAAAAGTACTGTAAATAGATATTCATGTTACCTGCGTCTTGATTCGTAACGACCACGTGTGTAATCTCTTTGCTCATCGACGTAATAACTTCTTCCACTTTCTCAGGATACGTTTTAAACACCGTCATAACGGTATGTTCCGACTGCAAATATTGTTCAAGTACTATATTCAATATGGATGCGGAAATCCCTTTTTCATCCACCACCAGTTCCGGCGTCTCCTTCATAAAGTAAATACCTGTGATTGCTCCCTCAGAGAGACTCTGCTTGGCATCCTCAGCCGTCATGACGGTTACGTTTAGCAATCCGTCTTCTTTGGAGAGTTCGTCAAGTAATGTAGCAAATCCTTCGTTTGTTTCTTCACTCAAAACAACCGCAACCGGTGTGGCTTTGAACACTTCCGTATTCTCAAAGGCACGCCCAAAGGAAAAATAGAATATGGTTCCCAAAAATAAGGGAAAAACGAACGTCCAAAAGCTAAGTGCCCCGTTTCGTAACAATCGTTTTAATAAATAATGATACAAATGCCAAAACATAAGCTACCTCCTAGTCTCTAAGCTCTTTTCCCGTAATTTCCAGGAATACATCATTTAATGTCGGTGCTTCGGAGAAGATTCGTCCAAACGAAACCTGATGATTCTGCATATACTCCAAAACATGAATAACATTGTGACGTCCGCCGCTGCAATTGATTTTGAGCTGTTTTCCGTCATATTCCGCCGCGTAAACATGGGAAAGATTCTTAATCTCTCCGATTTGCTCTTCCGTGAGTCCAAGCACATCCACTGTGATGTTTTCTGTGTTCTTAATCATGTTCTTCAATTCTTCTTTCGTCCCGATTGCAACCGCTTTTCCTTTGTCCATGATGGCAATACGGCTGCATATCTGTTCCACCTCCTCCATGTAATGTGAGGTATATACAATGGTACTTCCATTGGCATTCAATTCACGAATTCCCTCAAGAATGCGATTACGACTTTGCGGGTCAACAGCAACCGTCGGTTCATCCATAAAAATCAATTTCGGTTTATGTGCGATTCCGCATGCAATATTCAGTCTGCGTAGCAAGCCGCCGGAGAGTTTTTTCGGACGCATTTTAACATAATCCTCAAGTCCCACGAATTCGATAGCTTCCGTCACATACTGTTTTCTTAAGCGTTTGTCTTGGATATATAAGCCACAAAAATAATCCACGTTCTCGTAAACCGTCAATTCTTCAAATACCGCAACATTCTGCATAATGACGCCAATGTCGCGCTTGGACTCATAACTGTCAGGCAACATCGGTTTGCCGAAGACCGATATCGTTCCTTTATCATAAGACAGCAGTGCCAAAATACAGTTGATGGTGGTGGTCTTTCCGGAACCGTTCGGCCCGAGCAGACCAAAAATTTCGCCTTCTTCAATCTTTAGACTAAACTGGTCAACAGCAACCAACTCCTGATAACGCTTTACCAAATGATCTACTTCAATAATTGTTGACATAGGAACCTCCGTTTCATAACATCGCCGTGCCGATACCGTTTCTCCGACACCGATGATTGTTTGTTGTTTCTTCTGTAATCAATTTACCTTAGATTGGTAACTTGCGTAAAGTGAATAAAATCATATTTTGCATGTTACATTTGTCACATCTTCTCATTTGATGTATGATGGATATCAAGAATAGATATGGAGGTTTTGTATGTCAGCTTTATTGATTCGATTGTTATTCATCTTCCTATCCCTGCTTCTTGCCGTACAAAACGGTATTTCCGTACCGATTGTCATCTCTTTGCTCGGCGTGATTTTTGTAAGTTCTTTTTCCTATATCAAAACCAATCGCACAATATCATTCATACTGATCCTTCTGTATCTGATGATTGGCTTTTTTTACATAGAAAGCGCATATTTTCTTCCTGTGCTGGGATTTGAGCTCTCCGGTTTCGTGATTCATTTATCTTCGATGAAACAATATTCTTCGCGCAACCGTACCGCTTTGTATGCCATAAATATTCTGTCTGCCTGCTGTTATTTCAGCCAGATATACATACTCGCAACGACACAGACCGTGATTGCGGCTGTTTATATATCAATATTGACTATCCTGTCATTCATGACACGTATGTTGTGTGACATGAATGTCGATTTGCAACAAAAACTGCATACGATTCAAGACATTAGCAAAGAACATGAACTTTCCTTGAAAAACAAAAATCATGAATTATTGGAAAAGCAGGATTATGAAATTTATCTTGCAACTCTACAAGAACGAAATCGAATTGCACGAGAGATTCATGACAATGTCGGTCATCTTCTGACGCGATCCATCCTCCAAGTCGGTGCAATGAAAGCAACCACTTCGGATGAATCCTCCCAAAAAAGTTTGGAAGACATTCGTCTTACATTGGATACTGCCATGACCTGTATCAGGACCAGCGTGCATGATTTGCATGATGACTCCGTCGATTTAAAGGCAGCACTGATTGACTTCAAGTCCTCATTCCCGAATCTTCACATTACCATGGAATACGATTGCGACACACCGCCTGCACGCGAAGTCAAATACAGTATCCTTGCCATTGTTCGAGAAGCTTTGAGCAATACAATGAAGCACAGCGATGCCACTTCCTCGACGATAATTTTTAGAAGACATCCTGCTTTTTATCAGTTATTGATTGAAGATAACGGCTCGTCTTCCGACATGAAAGAATCCGGCATTGGTTTGATTACCATGCGAGAGCGGGTCGAAAAGTTGGGCGGTTCTTTTCGAATTTCCACGGAGAAGGGATTTCGCATTTTTATCATGATTCCTCTCAATGTGAAATGATGCAATTCCATATCTTTGGAATGGATTTTTTTGATTGATTCTGTTACACTGTTGTAAGTAACTTTTAGATAAGAAATCATTGGGGGATAGAGATGAATGTATTGATTATCGACGATGACAAATTGGTTGCTCTCTCTTTAAAGAACATTTTGGAGGCTTCCTCTTGTATAACGATTCCGGCAATCGGGTATTCCGGGGAAGAAGCCTTGCGGCTGTATCGCGAAGTACAACCCGATATCCTTCTGATGGATATTCGCATGAAAGAAATGTCAGGCCTGGATGCGGGTGAACAGATTCTGCGCGATTTTCCGAATGCCAAGATTCTGTATCTGACCACTTTTTCAGATGATGAATATATCATCAAAGCATTGAATATCGGTGCCAAAGGCTATCTGCTAAAACAGGACTTTGAGAGCATAGCGCCGGCTTTACATGCGGTTCATTCCGGACAGACTGTGTTCGGCGGTGAAATCGGAACCAAAATTCCGAATTTGATGAAGAATACTGGTTTGTTTGACCATACGGCTCTTGGTATTACCGAGAAGGAAGCGGAACTCATGGAACTCATAGCGGACGGTCTGAACAATCGCGAAATAGCGGAACAACTCTACTTAAGCGAGGGAACCGTTCGAAATTACCTAAGTACGCTGTTGGAGAAGTTACAACTACGTGACCGCACACAACTTGCAATTTTTTACTATCAGCATCGAGGCTAACCACGATATACCAAATACGATGAAACGGAGATTATTATGGAAACTTTTGAATTAGGTCAAAAAGAGAAAAATTCTAAGAAAAAGGCATCTTCACAGCGAATTCTGCTTGCTGTCATCTGCCTTCTTTGCGTTGTCACTTGTCTAAGCAGCATTGCCGTGCTCGTCATGATGTTGCGTGAAAATTCACAAATTGAGCCTGTCTCTGTGGCTCCCGAAACGGAAACTACAGCTTACACACAAGAAGAACTACAGCTCCTGCTTGCGGATGCAGAACAAAAAGCGCGCGCACAAGCGGAGGCGGACTTTAAAAGTGACTTGAAAGAGACGTTTGTAGGAGGTGAAAGCGTTGTTGCCAAGTTACGACAACTCTACCCCGAAGATTTGATTTTTTATGACAGTGATCACTATGCTTTTTATCCGATTCTTGCCGATGTTCCGAAACACGCATACGTTTCGGAGAACTTCACACAGACCGAAAACGGCGAAATCATTTATCACGAGAATGGCGTTCCCGTATCTGTCAAAGGAATCGATGTTTCCAAGTACCAAGGTGAAATTGATTGGAATAAGGTCGCTGCAACGGGAGTCGAATATGCGATTTTACGTGCCGGAATTCGCGGTTACGGTACCGGCGCGATTGTTCTCGATGAGTGTTTTGAGCAGAATCTAAAAGGTGCAACTGCGGCCGGAATCGATGTCGGCGTTTACTTTTTTACACAGGCAATCAGCGAAGCCGAGGCCATCGAAGAGGCACAGTTTGTGCTGAATGCCATTGCAGGTTATACGATTACCTATCCTATTATCATTGACGTTGAAGTCTTGTACGACAGCGAAGCGCGTACCTATCAGTTAACGCAAAAAGAGCGCACCGACTACTGCATCGCTTTTTGTGAAACAGTTAAAAATGCCGGATATACGCCCATGATTTACGGTAACTTAAAATCTTTTGCGGATATGTTGGATTTAACACGCCTCGTATCCTATGAAAAATGGTTTGCTTTCTATGATAACTATATCTACTTTCCTTACGAAGTCAGTATGTGGCAATATACCGACAAGGCAACCGTGGATGGAATCGAAGGTCCGGTTGACCTCAACATCACCATGCAACGTAAGTGGGGTGCGAATTAATTCAATCCCTTCATTGTAAGCGAAATTCTCTTTCTGGCGGCATCGACGTCAAGAACTCTGACGTTCACAATGTCGCCGACGCTTACCGCTTCCAAAGGGTGTTTGATATAGCGTTCGGTAATCTGCGAAATGTGTACAAGTCCATCTTGATGAACCCCGATATCCACAAATACCCCGAAATCAATGACATTTCTGACGGTTCCTTTGAGTTCCATGCCTGCTTTTAAATCTTTCATCTCAAGAATATCGCTTCTTAGTATCGGCGCAGGCATGTCCTCTCTCGGATCTCTCGCCGGTTTCTTCAGTTCCGAAAGAATATCCGACAGTGTGATTTCTCCGATATTCAGTTCCTTTGCTGTGGCTTTTACCTCTGCCGTCGACATTGCAAAAGTTCCTGTAGGCTGTTTACCCGATGCCTGTCTGCGTTGCGCCTCTTTCACATCTTCTGCCGTAATTCCAAGTTTCTTCATCAGACAAAGTGTTGCTTCATATGACTCCGGATGAACTCCCGTTGCATCAAGCGGATTGTCACCGTCTGAAATACGCAGAAAACCTGCGCATTGTTCATATGCTTTCGGCCCAAGTTTCGCAATTTTTAGCAATTGTCTTCGATTCTTGAATCTGCCGTTGTTCTCACGGTAATCGACGATGTTCTTTGCAATCACCTTCGTGATGCCGGATACATAGGCAAGGAGCGGTGCTGAGGCCGTATTCAAGTCTACACCGACGCGATTCACGCTGTCTTCCACAACTGCGCCGAGTACCTCATCCAATTTCTTCTGGTTCATATCGTGCTGGTACTGTCCGACTCCGATGGATTTCGGGTCAATTTTTACCAATTCAGCCAATGGGTCTTGCAATCTGCGCGCAATGGAAGCTGCACTTCTTTGACCGACATCGAACTGCGGAAACTCCTCCGTAGCCAATTTGCTGGCAGAATACACGGAAGCTCCTGCCTCGTTCACGATCACATATTGCACGGGTCGTTCCAGTTCATGCAACAGTTCAACAATGACCTGTTCCGACTCTCTGGATGCAGTACCGTTGCCGACGGATATTAAATCTACATTAAACTTCTTGATGATATCTTTCAAGATTCGTTTTGATTCTTCAACCTTCTTCTGCGGTTCTGTCGGGAAAATGACCGTGGTATACAGAACCTTACCGGTTGCATCAACAACAGCGAGTTTACAGCCTGTACGGAATGCAGGATCCCAACCAAGAACTACCTTCCCCTTAATCGGCGGTTGTAACAAAAGCTGCTCTAAGTTCTTACCGAAGACGCTCATTGCTCCTTCTTCGGCCTTTTCTGTCAGGTCATTTCTGATTTCTCGCTCAATTGCCGGCGCGATTAACCGTTCGTATGCATCTTGTATTGTCTCTTTCAATACAGGAGAAGTGATTGGGTTGTTATGAATGATAATCTTCTTCTCCAAATACTGTAAAATTCGTTCCTTCGGAGCGCTGACTTTAACGGTCAACACTTTTTCGCTTTCACCGCGATTTACCGCGAGAATACGGTGTCCAACCACTTTCTTCAACGGTTCTTCGTAATTATAATACATCTCATACACACTCTCGACTTTCTCGTCTTTCGCCAAGCTTATAAGCGCACCTTCTGCAAATGTAATCTCACGAATATACTTCCGATACTCTGCTTCGTCCGATATTTTTTCGGCAATAATGTCCATTGCCCCCTGTATGGCGTCTGCTGTATTTGCAACGCCCTTTTCTTCATTGACATATACTTCGGCTATTGTTGCAAGTTCACTTTGTAATTCCTGTGCAAGAATCAGCTCCGCCAAGGGCTCCAACCCTTTTTCGCGTGCGACGCTCGCGCGTGTCTTACGTTTCTGGCGATACGGGCGATATAAATCCTCAACCGTTACCAATGTTTCCGCCGCAAGAATCTGTAGACGCAGTTCTTCCGTCAATTTCCCCTGTTCTTCAATACTTGCGATTGCCTGCGCTTGCTTCTCCGATAAGTTCCGCAGATACAGTAATCTCTCATGAAGATTTCTCAGTACTTCGTCATTTAGATTTCCCGTTACGTCCTTTCTGTAACGTGCAATGAAAGGAATGGTATTTCCTTCATCAATCATCTTGATTGTGACTTCCACCTGTTCCTTTGTAATATGTAATTCCTGTGCAATTTTTACCGGAATATTCATTTCTAAGTTTCTCCTCTGATTGATTTGTGATTTTACATTGATACCATTTTATGTTTGTTTTTGACCGCTGTCAAATAGTTATTTTGTGGTTGGTCTGTGAAGTTATAATCGCAATGTAAACTTCGTGATTTGTGTAGCTGTGTTGCCATTCCGGAAATCATTTGAATCCTATTGCTTGTTTGGTCGAAGTTTCGATCTTGCGCTTTCTGAAGGAAAATTTGATTAAAAGTATGGAAATTTACATTTGTCTCCGTTTTGTGCCCCACATTTTCGCGCTTTTATGCAAAATACTTAATCCAACATCATTCTTATGAAATGCAAATGAACAGATAAAAATCATTACAACGAGTTTATCCTGTATCATTCTTTCCCAAAAATATTCCTCACAATTCCTTTATCTCACCATATATTCTGCAATATTAAGCATATGATCCCCGATACGCTCGAAATCGGTAATCATTTCCGAGTAGATGACACTGATGTCACCACTGCATTCGCCGCTGCACATGCGCTCCAACTGGTTATTTCTGTATTTTTCGGTCAGACTGTCAATGCGCTCCTCAGCCACATTGATATGCGCAAAAGTATCAAAAGATAAATACTCTTTGGAAAAATCAATATAACTTAAGTCTTTCATGAGTGTTTCTTTCATCTCAGCAATCTCTTTATACCCATCGTGTGAAAAGGAACTCTCCTTTTGATGCAGCAATTCCGCGTAGCCCGCGATATTGACCGCATGATCGCTGATACGCTCGATATTACTGATGATTTTGAAATAAGCACTGATACAAAGTGCGTCACTCTCAATCAATTCTCCTGTAAACACGCCTGATATGTACTTGGAAATCTCCGTATTCAAATAATCGACGTATTCTTCCTGCGTATCAATCTCCGCTTTCAGATCCTCGTTCCAATTCAACACATGAGTGAAGGACTTCTCAACATTACTCAGCGCAAATTGATACATTCTCTGCACCTCGCTGTTGATTTGAGAAATAGCAATACTTGTTGATCCGATGGTGTGATTTCGAAGCGATGCCGGAGAAATGAAGCACAACTTCATCGTGTCTTCGGTCTCGCTCTCAATTTCCGGAAGAATCTTTTTGGCAAATTTCTCCAATAATGTACCAATTGGGAGAAGAAGCACTGTTGTAACCACGTTAAAAATTGTATGTATATTCGCAATTTGTGCCGCAGAATTATTGGGGGTTAAGGATTCTACCCATTCCACGAACGGTAATGTCTGACAAATAATAACAAAAATAATGGTGCCGATCATGTTGAACAACAAATGAATAATTGTGGTCCGCCTTGCATTCCTACTGGTTCCGATGGAAGCAAGAACTGCCGTAATACAGGTACCGATATTCTGTCCAAACAGTACATATACCGAATTGGACAAACCGATGACACCGCTTGCGGAAAGCGCTTGCAATATACCGACAGATGCGGAAGAAGATTGAATAATTGCAGTAAAAACGGCACCTGCCAGTATTCCCAATAAAGGATTGGAGAGGTTGGCAACAATTTCCGCAAAAACCGTTGAATCGCGTAGTCCGCTCATGCTGTCACTCATCATATTCATACCGATAAAAAGGATTCCCAGCCCACCAAGGATATAACCGAGATGATACATCTTTTTCGATTTTAGAAACATTATGAAAATAACGCCTACGATTGCAAGCAGAGGTGCAATCTGTCCGATATCAAGGGCTATCAGTTGTCCGGTAACCGTCGTACCAATATTGGCTCCCATGATAACCCAGATGGCTTGCCGGAGTGTCATGAGCCCCGAATTAACGAAACCGACAACCATAACCGTAGTCGCAGAAGATGACTGAATCACTGCTGTAATCCCGGCACCGACAGCAACACCGAGGAATCGGTTCGTAGTAAGCTTCTCGAGGATTTTTTTCATTTTGTTTCCGGCGGCCTGTTCCAAACCGTCACTCATCATTTTCATTCCGAATAAGAAAAGTGCAAGACCCGCAAGTAATGCGGTAAAATTAGCGATTGTCATGACATACTCCTTTTAGGGGTTTTAGGGGATTTTCCCTAATAACTATATCCTAAAACCGCATGAAGATTGTATAAAGAATATGCCTTGTATATAAAGATGGTATAAAGGTGACACCTACTCCTAGACAGTCTCATTT
>CAYMCV010000057.1:0-12497 GCA_964389005.1 uncultured Lachnospiraceae bacterium
ATGCGTTCTCCGTAAAAGTTGTCAACGTAAGACGCGGTAAATAGTAGTCTTCACATCCCGGCGCGACACTGAGTTCATAGGACAAACGATTCCCAAATCTGTATTTCTGAAGTTCAAAATAGTCATAAATAAACTTCATCTCGTCTTTTACGCGAATGTAATCATCCGACCATTCGACATTCCTACGTTCCATCGCCGCAAGACGTTCAATCATTTCTGCCGTCTCATGTTCGCCTTTCAAGACACTGTGCATTCGAATGCTTTCCAACACATTGAAGAGGAAATGCGGATTGATCTGGCTGTGCAGTGCCAACAATTCGGCATTCTGCCTTGCGATATCAACTTCCTGACGTTCGAGTTTGTCCTTATACACCGTCTTAATCAATTCCTGCGATTTGCGAACCATTCTGTTATAGTTCTGCATCAACGTTCCGATTTCGTCGCTTCCCTGAATATCTTCAATTTCCGCAAGACTGTCAGCTTGTACGAGTTGAAATGCCTGACTCAGCACACGCAAACGCTCGGTAAACGATTGGTTAATCAACTTCACCAGCAATGCCGGCAACAAGATATTACAAGCAAGCAACAGAAGTAACAACGGCAAATTCTTGATTAATGCGGCCATAATGGTGTCTTTGGGCTTCATAACAAGAATTCTGACATTTTGACCGTATAAGTCAAACTCTTTCTCGTAACCGATGTCTTCATTACCGGTTAATTTATCAAATTCATTTGTATATCCGGTAACGCCCTGACTCGAAAAGATGATGTTGTCTCCTTCGCAAATATATACCGGCATGGTATATTTCATATTGACAATACGCCGTCCCATTGCATTATAGTCAAAATCATACTTAACAATCTTGTCGTATTTGGCATCTTTATAATAGTGTAGTTTACGGATAAAAGAAATCTTTCGATGTGCGGTGCTGTACATTCCCTTGTCTCCCGCATAATAGTAGCAAAAATACATATCCCGCCCCGAGTCCATGAATTCTTTGTACCATTCTTCTTCACGACAGTAATCCATGGTGAAAAAGTGACCGCCATTGGTGATTGTATTATTGTCAATATAAAAAATGATATTGGTATTCTCCGTCGCAAACAGCGTGACATTTCCCTCTTTGATACGATAGGATGCTTTGAAGTATTCCAAGTCACTGTTATATTCTTTTTCAAAAAAGCTGTTCATATACGGATCAATATATAACTTGCCCGTGGTTATTCCGGCTTCATCAAGTGTATATTCAAGATCGTATTGTACAGCTGCGGCAATATTTGCCATTTCCATCTGCATCCTGCTGTGTTCTTCGTTCAGCAGGATGCGCAATACCAATCCATCGGTTAAAAACAATGGTATCATAACGCAACAACAATAGAACAGCAGTAATTTCTTACTGAGTTTGAAGTTATTCACATGTTCTACGCTTTTACGCCACACATGTCTTAGGACATTCATTCATCTGCCTCCGATCATCCAATCGCGCATTCAATGATACAACCTCATCAGTAATCGGCGTTGCATTGCAATACATGCGCTCTTTCGTCATTATAAGCCAAAAAGAAGTATAAATAAAGCAAATCTTTCTTGACAAATCCATAGCAAAAAAATATACTCAAGTTGGTGCTTATTTTCAAGCAACTATCATTAGGAGGACATAAAATGGACGCAGATCCCTATCACGAAAACAAAATATAATCCGTAGATAGGATCGATTACTTTTCGCCCCTATCTAACGGGGAAAGAAGGTAAAAATGATTCGTTATTATGCTTCCGCAGGTAACAACCTGCAAATTCTGGATGCTCCGCAGGAGGATTGCTGGGTTTCTTTGGTCAATCCCACAGAGTCTGAAATTCTCGATGTTTCCAATCGTTACGCGCTGGATCCCGGTGACATCAAGTCCGCTTTGGATACGGATGAGCGCTCGCGTATTGAATACGATGAAGCTTTCACCATGGTTCTGGTTAATATTCCCACCGTTTTGGATGATACCGAAAAAGAGCTTTATGATACCATACCGCTCTCTATTTTTGTTATCAAGAAAGCAGTCATTACCGTATGCTTGGAGGATTCTCCGATTCTGACCGCATTCAGCAGCGGTAAAATCAGAGACTTCCACACCAATATGAAATCGCGTTTTGTAATGCAAATTTTGTATCGCACCGCATCCATGTTTCTGCAATACTTGCGTAACATTGACCGGCAGAGTGAAATTGTTGAAAACAAATTACACAAATCAACGCAAAACAGCGAGTTAATTGAACTATTGAAACTCGAAAAATCGCTTGTATATTTTACAACTGCGCTTCGTTCCAATGAAGTTGTTATGGAAAAACTATTCAAAAATGAAAATTTCAAGAAATACCCGGAAGATGCCGACTTGTTGGAAGATGTCATTGTCGAAAATAAGCAGGCTATTGAGATGGCAAATATTTACAGCGGTATTTTGAGCGGCATGATGGACGCCTTTGCATCGGTTATCTCCAACAACCTAAACATCGTCATGAAGACATTGGCAATTATCACCATCGTGTTATCAATTCCTACCATGATATTCAGTGCTTACGGTATGAATGTTGCCACAAACGGCATGCCGTTTGCAGGCAGTCCGTGGGGATTTTTAATCATTGTCAGCGCTTCCCTGATACTGAGTCTGTTAGTTACCTTTGTTTTCATTAAGATGAAAATGTTCAAATAAATCCGATCATATGAGATTGTTTATATGTTTACAATAGAGCGCTGCATTCCTCAAAAAGGAAATGCAGCGCCAATTGTTTTTTATTCTGAAATTAACTGACGGAATTCCTGCATTTGTTCTTTCAAACGATCATAGGAAACTGCTATGCCATCAAAGGAACCGACACGCAATGGTTCCACCATTTCACATACCGTTCGATATAATGGTGTAATCCCCATATTGGCGAGTGACCCCTTCAAATCATGCGCATATTGGAATGCCTTAAGTGCATCTTTATTCTTGATGGCTTCACCTAGACCGTCAAATGCGGCATCTTCTGTCAGCATACCAAGCAATGAACGATAGAACTTCTCGTCACCCAATACGCGATCCAATGCGCCTTCAATATCACAGCCCCAATCCTTTAATGCAGTAATAATATCACTCATCACGTCTCTCCTCAATTGTGTTTTAGTTACCTATAATGATAATACAATTTCACGTTCAACGCAATGGGGATATGCCTTATTTTGAAATTTTAAGACAACTTCCTTATTCTCAAAGATTCGTGTGAAAATTTTTGGGAACAGAATCTTGCAATAAGGGTATTCTGAGCGTTCCAACATTCCATCCGTGATACGAAGACATAATTTACCACGCTTATATCGGATTGGACTTTTTCCGAGATACTGTTCTTCCGTGCTTCCTTTTCCATAAATTGATGCGCTGCATAACACCCAATACAATGCGTATAAAATCAGCAGTACACCCAACAAGGAAGTAATTCCGATGATTGCTATGGCAGTTTGTGAGTTCTTTTTCGTAACATTGTCGCTCGGTACGGCGGACGGTACAATTTCTTCTCCCTGAACAGGTTTACGGACGCTTGAAAGAATGGTTTCCTTTTTTTCGTATGCATATAATTTCGGCTCCTCCTGTGTTTTCTTAGGCTCGATACTGTAAGACTCGTTTTCGATGTATTGCTCGGAAGTTTTTGAATCCGAACTGCGATTTGTTGAAGACGACGCAATGTCCTCCTGCATGGGTATCGGTTCCGTACTTGCTGTCTCCGATTTGCGCTCGACGACTGACGAAGGAACAGTGTTTTCTTGTTTCGTAGGTTCATCCGATGTTTTCGGCTCTTCGGATTCTTCCGGTTTCTCGGACTCTTCAGGTTCCTCCGGTTTTTCCGATTCTTCCGGCTCATTCAGAATGATTTCATCCCCGATTTCTATCATTTCCTCTATGATATTTCCTGCCATATCTCTGACCATGCAAACATAAATTCCGCCTTCTGTTATATCCAAGGTATCTTCGCTTCCCCAATGAACTCCTTCGTCCCAAGAATATGCCTCATCGGCCAAACCGCTGTCTCGATCGGAAGCATTCGCATAAATGGTACACGCCCCATCCTCAATATTTTCGGTGGAAGATGTCAATACCAATTCAGGTTTCTTTTTATCAATACAATCAACTGTAATCTTCTCTGTAGTAACATTATTTACCGCATCACGCACCCAAACCTTGTATTCCCCGTTCTCGTATACGTCCAATTCGTCTGAGTCCGTATAATTGATGCCATCCCAACTGTATGCGTTTTCGTGTAAACCGCTTTGTTCATCCAACGCCCTGACCTGCAATTTCACATTCCGGTTGGTTGGTTCTGTACAATCGGCATCAATAGAAAGAATCGTCGGCGGCGTTGTATCGATATTTGTTACCTCATAAGATAAGGTGCCCTCACCGGCAAATCCGTTTTGTTCATAAGTAACCGTACATGTGTAAGTTCCATTCTCATCCGCTTCCGTCTCCGTTTTGGTATCGCCGGTATTCCATAATACTCCCGTTACGTTCAGATCATCGTTGCAATCTGTCTGCAACTCCAAACTGACCGTGTCCGTATATTTCGTCGTATCCGCCACGATACGCAAACTTCCGACCGGCGAATCTTCCGTCATCCCGCATATGTAGACTGTAACCGGATGAATGTGCATGGTTCCGCAATCAATAATAGAGTAGTTTGTGCAAGGCCCATTCCCACTTCCGTAAGGGCTTCTATAACATGCATGCCCTGTTGTATTCCAACTTGCTCCACAGGAACAGGTACAAGTAAAACGATAATAATGGTGATAAGCGCCACATATATGACATATGTCTTCGCTCTCGATTCTCAAGTAGCCGTCTGTCGTTGATTCCTGCATTTGATAGTCAATCCCCTCGCACTCTGCGTTGTGACGATGATATAATTCGATACTATCGGCTTTGGCCTGAACCTGAAATACAGACGAGAAGAACACACCCATGGCAAGTGCAATCACCATGACAGATGTAATAATTATTTTGTTTAATCTCATCAAAATCCTCTTTCTGCGTCACCTGGAAACTCTCCTGATTGGCGAAGGTGACGCGGACGCAAATCAGTACAATAAACCAGCGTTACATTAATTAACATTTCAATGCTTAACTCGTGAATTCATTCGACTCGAATAGACTGCCATACGGCAATGGTTGGGGGGAGAACCCTCCCCCCATAGATACCTTAAGGTAAAAATGATTGTAACATAACTTTCTTTTCTCTGTACAGTGCTTTTTAGCTAAAAAAGCATTTTCGTGATTTCATCTAAATCGTACTTTGAGATTTCTGTACATTTGCCGATTTTTTGTACTACGTATTGCATTGCATGAAGAAAAATGCTCACCGTTCCAACGAAATTTCTTCCTCTTCGGGAATATATGCAAAAGGTCCCGGAATCACTTCGAAATCTCGTTTCGTGCCTTCATAATCCTCGTTGAATACAATGGGTGTTGCATCAGGATTCTCAAATTTTTGTTCGGGTTCAAATGCCTCTCCCAATAAAGAAGTACTGACAAACGGAATTGAGAACTCCGGTAAATACCGATATAAATCTGTTTTTAAATAAAATTTGTTTCCGGATTGACTCAGTTCAAGACGCACCGGCTGCTCGATGATACGATAGTTTTCTTCCTTATCGTAAGGCACTGCACCGTTAAAGTAAACATTTCCGCCTGTATAAACCGGCAGATGGCTATAGTATATGTCTCTGCCCGGATAGTCATTGATGGACTCTTCCGTAAACTGTGCAAAATACGTCTCATGGTCCGGATAACCGTCATAGGGCTTGGTTCCGCAGATAAAATGACATTTTCCGATTTCGTCCATGCCGGTTTCAGCCGCGTATGCGACCAAATCTGCGCGAATTGCTTTTTGTATAAAAATATTGTTATAGAATCTGGCGTCACCGTGTAAAATCGTCATAAAACCTGCAACTTCCGTTTGATGCGGTACGTGATACGGCGTATATCGCGGTGTCGGCAGATAACTTCCGCCATTGTCCGTCCCGTTTCCGACCCAAGAAAATGACCCCGCAATCAGGTTGTGAACCAATGCAATTCCCTGCGTACTGATTCTGCATGCACAATCGGATAGCAGAATGTTGTTGTCTATTAAAGTAGGCCCATGTGACACTTCTACAAAAATGTCCTCGGCAATCGCCAAATTGTCCGCAATCTTGGTCCCGACAGGCGGTACATTATCGTGAAAGAGATTCTGCGTCACGCGCGTTCCCTGCGCCTGCCAATCCAACCAAAGGCCTCGCGTACAATGATGGAAGTGATTCCTTCGAATGATAACGTCAATTGCCGCATGCATCTTAATCCCGCCGATTTCCGCTCCGGCCAGATTCTGTTTGTTATTGATATGATGAATATGGTTGTCTTCAATGACAGAGAATACACCGCCAAGATGTCCCACGATTCCCGTTTGACCACAGTCGTGAATGTTGCAACGTCTGATGATATGTGAACCAATGGTCTCTTTGCTCCACCCTTCACGTTGTGCCTGACAAATGGCATCACGCTCCGTCTGTGTCCCATCCTTGCAATATATGGTGGTCCACTTATTCTCGTTATTGGGTTGCAAATACTTTCCAAGGGAAATACCGGAGCACTTTGAGTGCGAAATCTCGCAATCTTCGATAATCCACCCTTTGGACCAATGCGGACCCACCATACCCTCTTGGTATGCCGTGGGCGGAGCCCATGTTGTTGCGGCTTGTTTTACCGTAAATCCGCTGAGTGTAATATAGCCGATACCTTCGCTGCTCGGATAAAAACAATTCCTTCGTACATTGATTTCCACGTCCTCTGCATTGGGATCCAAGCCTTGGAAATTGGCAAACAGTTCGGTGGTATCGCCGTTTTGTTGCGTATACCATTGATAAACGGTAAAATCAGGATCCCATGAACTATGATTGATTTCCGGATGAAGCACGCTTTCTAAGGAAGACGTTTCATATAATGATTTACCGTTTAAATAAACTTCTCCCGTATGCGTCGGTTCCAATGCGTGATACCAATCCCCTTTGATGATTGTGGTATAAGGGTTGTACTCACCGAAAATTCCGTTCGGAATACGACACATCCATACATTCTCGCTGTAGGGCGTCCAATTTTTAACTTGTTCCGAACCGGTAATCACAGCCGCAAGCGGCTTTTCTGAACGATATACAATCCGCTGTTCCTGTGTGCCTGCATGTAACGGATTGACATATTCCCGATATACACCGGGTGCCACAACCACTTCATCTCCAGGGCGTGCAATCTGCGCCGCCTGGGAAATCGTGCGAAACGGATTCTCACCCGTCCCGTCACCATCCTTCGTAACCTTGCCATTCACATAAATAACCATACGCTACCTCCATTTCTGCTTTTTAGCCTCTCTAAACTGTCAACTGTGCAATGTAACCGGGTTCAAATATATGACTTACTACGATAAGGTAAAAGATAACAACGAGGTATTCCCACCACCGACATAAGTCAAGTAAATCGCCTGTTTCCCTTGTGGTATGGAAATATCTGCGCCGTACTCTTCCCAGACATTTGTAAATTCAACCTTGATGCGTGTCAAAACTGCCCCATCCCATGTGGTTCTGACTTCAAAAGTACCGTCGCCGTAGCCTCTGGTTTTGATTGATATGCGATGCACTTCTTTGATATCAAAATACTTAAATCCAATCGTAGCAGAATCCGTTATGTTGTCGACATATGACGGCCCCATATCCCCCTCTTTCCCGTATTGCGTAATTCTCGGGCAGGAAGCATCGCCGACATATGTAATATCTTCTTTTGTAAACAGGTGACATGCAATATGCGCGGAATATTCCCCACTTCCTTTGAGTGGTGTCGCATTTAGACCGCAAGACGTAATTTCAACCTGTGGTATGCTTCCGTCCTCTTTGATCTCAATCTGCTCCGCACAACCCTGTCTGCTGTACCACGTGCCATTGGTCTGACGATGATAAAAAATATACCACTGTCCGCAGATTTGAACCAAGCCTCCATGATTGTTTGCTCCGTATGCCATCGGCTTCTCCGCCGGTTTGTAAGTGTCGATACCGATATCGGAATTGCTGACAACGACGCCGCCGTAACGAAAACCCGAAAGGGGATTGTCCGATGTCGCGTAACACAATTCATGCATTTTAACCGATGAATATACGAAATAATACAGCGAACCAATCTTACGAATGGAGGATGCCTCAAAAAAAGCATGGTCGTCAAAACCTGTCCCCACAGCATTCTTCTGGTTTGGTACCATAAAGCGCGGTGCACTCTCCACGGTCAACATGTCCTTCGCAAGCACCGTAACCATGGCACCGTTTCTTGACTGATCAATGGGATGACAGAATCCCGTATATAGATACGTTTGTTCGCCCTCCGTCAGAACCGCCGGATCGAACTGCGGCTCATCGCCTTCTTTTTCGCCAAGTCTGACTCCATCTTTATAATGCACATATCCGTAGAATTCATACTTCCCCGCAGGCGTATCGCAAACCGACACCGATACGACATTCACCTTGTCAAGAACATAATACAGATAAAATCGTCCGTCCGGACCGACGGTCACGTCCGGTGCATATAAACACATTTTTCCTTCTTTGTTCAATGGATCTGCCGTTTTCTCATAGATGGTTCCCTCGCATCTCCAATCATCAAGACGATCGATTGGTGCTGACCAACAGACATAATCTCCAAGGCAGAACACATAACCGTTGCACCAGTCATGCGACCCATATACATAGACTCTGTCTCCGAATACGTGGGGTTCTCCGTCGGGAATATATTCCCATGAAGGTAGATAAGGATTGACTGCATTACTCATTTTCTTTGTTCCTTTCTGCTGATATAATTCAATGGTTATTTACCAGTGATTTTGGTGTATATGTTCTTCCGGAATGTATTCTTTCTGCGTAAGATACTTTGCATCTTTGCGAGGCTTACCGATACCGATAAAACAAGGCATGAGATAATCCTTAGGAAAACCCAACACCTCTCGCGCCCATATATCTTCGTCTCCGAGCGGAATGCGCAGAGTGCAGGCATATTGCTCTGCCGTTGCCGCAAGAAATATGTTTTCGATGCAGCACCAAATGGAGGCAAAGCCGTTTAAGTGTGATAAATTATCCGGGTGAAGAATATCCGTCTTTTGTTTCAAAAGCGGAACTATGACGCATGAGGCTTCTGCAAGCATGCGATATTGTTTCGGTATGGCATCGCGATATGTCGCTTGTTGGCAAGGATCCTGCAAATTCCAATCTTTAAGAATTCCGGCAACTTCTCCGTCGGTGACACGCTCCGGAATCTTTGCAATCAATCTGTTGACAACCGATGCGTCACGAATCACAATGAAATGCCAGTCTCGCATATGGTCGTTGGTCGGTGCCATCATTCCCGCTTCGATGATACGCCCAAGCACCTCATCATCGATTCCGACCGGTTCAAAATCACGTATGGTTCGTCTTTTTGCTACAACCTGATAAAACTCCATTGATAATGCCTCCTATATTGTCTTATGTGTGTAAATCTATTAATTCCTGTCTTCTCGTTAAAAAGTGTACGCGTCATAAGTACGCTAACATCAGCTAACTACGTTTTTGACAACTCTCACAAAAATAAATGGTTCCGCCCATATAGTTTGCTTTGTGTATCGGATTCCCACAACGCATACAGGGTTCCATATAAGAATTTTTAGATAATTGACATATGTAAGTTCCCTTATTTCCGAACAAATCACTCTCTGTATCGCGTCCGCCACCGTCACACATCTGTTTCAAAATACTGCGTACGGAGTTATAAAGTGTATGCCATTCTTCTTCGCTGCATTCGTTGATGTTATACCGCGGGTCCAGTTTTGCATCCCATAAAATGTCCTGTAAAACGCCGTTACCGATTCCCGGAATCCTCTGCTCAGTCGCCAAAAAAGCCTTGGCACTCATTTTCTTGGAACTTTGCGGAAGCAGAGAACGAAAATAGTCAAATGTAAATTCTTTTGAAAAAGGATCCGGCTTCATGAATGCCGCGCGATAATAATCCTCCTCGCATACGCCGATTTCACACACATAAACGATGGAGTACATGCGAACCGACATAAACAGCGCGCTACCGTCATCAAAATATATTGCCATCTGATGGATTTTGGGGAAATCCTCAGCTTTCTCGTAATAATGTAGAGATGCCCCATCCGTAAAAACTATCATGTTTTCTTCTGCGTGGATTTCCACCATGCCGCCACGCCTAACTGCTCCGGTGATTCTCTTTCCTTCCAGCAAATCCGCAAAGGTGTCGATTTCTCCCCGAAAAAAAGCAAAGCGATGCGGTGTGTGTAATACTTCAATATGGGAAATTGTCTTGTCCTGCAGATACTGTCGAATCTGCTTCGATAAATAATCGCTTTCCGGTAATTCCAGCATTGTGTCTCTCCTTTGGGGGTATATTGATGAACAATGTGTCTCTATTTCTGAGTTTATCACATAACTTGCGTAAGAACTATCTATTTTTTGCTAAAAAGTAAGAATATGTTGCGTTATCTGCGAATGCAAGTGATAACTCATAAATGCGAAGCATTTATTTCGTCATCTCTTGCATTCCAATGAATTGCAGAACATAAAAAGAGTTCCTCGAATAAATTCGGGAACTCTTTCCATATTCTGCAATTCGCAGATAACTGCTTATCTCTTTGAAAACTGCGGTGCACGACGAGCTGCTTTAAGACCGTATTTCTTTCTTTCTTTCATACGAGGATCTCTTGTTAAGTAGCCGAGTTTCTTAAGTGTTGCACGATTCTCGGAATCTTCCTGTAACAACGCTCTTGCGATACCGTGTCTGATTGCGCCTGCCTGTCCTGTGTATCCGCCACCGCGTACGGTTACGATTACATCGAACTTCTCAACAGCATCCAATGCTGCCAACGGCTGACGAACGATAACTTTCAACGTCTCCAATCCGAAATACTCGTCAATGCTTCTCTTGTTAATTGTAATATTTCCTTTGCCGGGCATAACATATACTCTGGCAATTGATTTTTTTCTTCTGCCTGTTCCGTAGAACTTGCCTGCTGCTTTTTTAGCCATTTTATTTTCCTCCTTCTGAGTTCTCTAGGTTAGAATTTCAATACTTCAGGTTTCTGTGCCGCATGTTTGTGGTCAGGTCCTGCGTATACGTGAAGCTTGGTGTACATTTCTCGTCCTAAAGGTCCCTTGGGAAGCATACCCTTTACGGCATGTTCAATGACTTCTTCCGGCTTCTTCGCTAATTTCTCTTTCAATGTTACCTGCTTGTCACCGCCAACATAATCGGAGTGTGAAAAGTATGTCTTCTGCTCCATTTTCTTACCGGTTACTTGAATCTTCTCTGCATTAATAATAATTACATAATCGCCTGCATCGATGTGCGGAGTGAAAGTCGGTTTGTTCTTTCCTCTCAAGACTTTGGCAACTTCAGAAGCCAAACGTCCCAACGTACATCCGTCAGCGTCTACAACATACCATTTTCTTTCAATAGTAGATGGGCTAGCCATATAAGATTTCATAGTGTTCCTCCATATAATTTCGACAAATAGTAATCATGGAACTAACATTCGCTCAATTTCACCGTGAATGACCGTACACAGCAAAACAGAAAATGCATTCCGACGGGATTCTGTCTGCTTACCGGGGCAGGTTCGCAGGCATAAAATGCCGCCACATTGAATTATTATAGTATAGTCGCCTCACAGTGTCAATTGTTTTTTGACGCAATCCGGCAAAAACTCATATTTTATCAGGAATAGCCCCTCCGGCGGAGCTGTAAAGCCTGCCGCACTGCGATCTTTTAGGGCTAAAATTTCTCTGACATATTCAGGTTGGTACTTTCCTCGCCCCACTTCCATAAGCGTTCCGGCAATGATTCTAACCATATTGTAGAGAAAACCGTTCCCCGTGATGCGAATCGTAATGTGTGCCCCATCTGTTAGAACCTCAGCACTGTGTATCGTTCTGATTGGGCTCAATGCCTGTGTATGTACACAACAAAAACTCGTAAAATCATGTTCGCCGACCAGATAGGTTGCCGCGCGTTGCATCGCTTCTGTATTCAGCGGTTGATATGTATAATATGAAGTCCTCCGTTCCGTCGGAATCGGATACGCACATGCTAAAATACGATATTCATAGGTCTTCCTGCTCTCACACTTGCGCGGATGAAAATCTGCAGCGACCTCACAAGACCTGCGCGCCTTGATATCGTCCGGCAGATAGGTATTGATTGCATAAGCCATTTTATCGGGCGGAATGGAACTCTTCGTATCAAATACAGCCACATTCCCATAGGCATGAACACCGGCGTCCGTTCTGCTGGCTCCGATTACCTGAATTTCCTCATGCAACATCTCTGAGAGCATCTGATTCAAAACTCCCTCGATGGTTTTGCGTCCCGGCTGATATTGCCAACCGTGGTAATCTGTCCCGTCATACGCCACTTCC
>CAYMCV010000057.1:12507-15521 GCA_964389005.1 uncultured Lachnospiraceae bacterium
TACGTTTCATTTTAACTCCTAACTGCTTTTATCGAACGAACAGTGATTTTACCGCCGCAAGCATATCCCACATGGAATAGCGTAACAAAATCCCAACTGCTATGACACTTCCGAGATATAAAATCAGACTGACATAAGCAACCGCATCCCTTCCTCGATAAACCAGCGGTTTCATCTTGGTGCGATTGTCTCCGCCGCGATAACAACGTGCCTCCATTGCAAGTGCCAAATCGTTCGCCCTGCGAAATGCGGAAATAAACAACGGCACCAGAAGCGGAACCATGCTTTTTACCCGCTGAAATATGTTACCGCTTTCAAAATCGGCACCACGCGCAATTTGTGCCTTCATGATTTTATCGGTTTCCTCAAGCAGAATCGGAATAAAACGCAATGCAATCGACATCATCATCGCAACTTCATGCACGGGAACACGGAATATTTTGAGCGGCTGCAACAGCTTCTCCATACCGTCCGTCAGGTTATTGGGTGTCGTCGTCAACGTCATGACAGAGGAACCGACGATTAGGAATGTCAGACGTATTACCATAAATACTGCCAACTCCACTCCTTGCTTGGTAATTTTTATCTTCCACCATGACCAAAGAGCTTCTCCCGGCGTCAAAAACAGATTGAAGAAGACGGTAATCAACAAAATGAACAGAATCGCACGCATACCTTTCATCATGAATTTAAAAGGTACCTTGGATAAGCTGATGGTTCCGAACAAAAACAAAGCCGCTATTGCATAGCAGATAAAATTCTGAAAGAGGAACAGCGATATCATAAAAATCAACGTTCCAACCAGTTTTACACGCGGGTCCAAACGATGAATCACCGAATCACTCTGATAATATTGACCTAATGTCACATCTCTTAACATATTTGTATCCGGTCGTATATCAACCGTTCTTTCCCCTTTCCGCCTGTATTTTCTGTCACTATCGTTTATTTTGGGGCTAAAAAATACGCAGAAGCTCAGTTACTGCTTCTTCCACGGTAATTGCCTCGCCTTTGATTGGCAGCCCATTCTTTTGGAGCGTCTTCATCACATAAGTTACAGTTGGTGCCGCCAGTCCGATTTGCTCCAATTCCTCAGAATGCCTAAATACTTCACGTGGGGAACCGTCAAAAGCGACTGTGCCGTGATTCATGACAATCAGACGTTCCACATAGTGCGCCACATCTTCCATACTGTGTGATACCAGAATTACCGTAATCTCTCTCTCCTCGTGCAACTTCACAATCTGTCCCAGAATCTCATCGCGCCCACGTGGGTCAAGACCTGCCGTCGGTTCATCCAGAATCAGGACTTCCGGCTGCATCGCCAGCACTCCGGCAATCGCCACACGGCGTTTCTGACCGCCGGATAGGTCAAACGGCGATTGGTAGAACAAAGCATCAGGGATACCGACCTGTTTCAATGCGGCATATGCACGAAGTTCGGTTTCTTTTTTGTCCAATCCCAAATTCTTCGGTCCGAAACAAACATCTGCAAATACAGTTGTCTCAAACAATTGATGTTCCGGATACTGAAATACAAGACCAATCTTGCTGCGTAGTTTCTTTTTATCGCAATGCTTGTCAAAAATATCTTCACCGTTAAAATACACCGTTCCGCCGGTCGGCTTCATCAACGCATTCAAATGCTGAATCAGCGTAGTTTTTCCGGAACCGGTATGTCCAATCAGCCCGACAAACTGCCCCTTCGGAATCACAATATTGACATCGTCAAGTGCCGCGACGGAAAGTGTCGTATCCGCACCGTAGATATGTGTAAGATGGTCAACCACAAGTGCCTGCTGCACCTGTTTTAAATTATTTTCCTGCATGTGTGGTATGACTCCTTTGATAAACTCTGCCTAACTCCGTTACCAGTTCCTCTTGTGTCAAAATCCCTTCTGGCAGCATAATCCCCTTTTGTCGTAATTCATACGCAAGCAATGTCACTTGCGGAACTTCCAGGCGCAACTCTTTCAAGCGCTCCACCTGCGAAAATACTTCTTTCGGTGACCCTTGTAAAGCAATTTTCCCCTGATCCATGACATAGATACGATTCGCATAAATTGCTTCTTCCATATAATGTGTAATCAGAATAATCGTCATTTCTTCCACATCATTCAGGGCGCGAACCGCACGAATGACTTCTTTGCGTCCCACCGGATCCAACATCGCCGTCGGTTCATCCAGAATAATGCATTTCGGATGCATCGCAATAACACCCGCAATGGAAACTCGTTGTTTCTGCCCCCCTGATAACTTGTTGGGTGAGTATTTCCGGAATTCATACATACCGACCGCTTTGAGACTTTCCTCCATGCGTTCCCATATTTCCTTTGTCGGCACACCCATGTTTTCCGGTCCAAAACCGACATCTTCTTCCACGACCTGCCCAATAATCTGATTATCCGGATTCTGAAAAACCATGCCCGCTGTCTGACGAATATCCCACAGAAATTCATCCCTTTCCGTGTCTTTGCCATCGACCCATACGGTGCCTTCCGTCGGGTACAAAATCGCATTTAGGTGCTTTGCCAATGTGGACTTGCCGGAACCGTTATGTCCGAGAATGACAACGAATTCTCCCTGCGTAATTTGCAGATTCACATCGTCTACTGCGCGTATAATACCATCCACGTTATCGTCTTCGTCGCGGCGGATATACTCATAAACTAGATTTTCAGTTTTTACAATTTCTGATTCGTTCATTTTTAGACTCCGGTTTCATATCTGCGCCAATTTCATATCTTCTTTCGAAAAACCCACATTTGAAATACATTTTACTTGATTCCATCCTCAAATACAAGGTTTCGCCCAAAATAATTATCATCGTACAAGCCCATGTCATATTCCTTTATGAACACACATAAATGTAAATAAAGAGAATGTCGCTTCTACATTCTTAATTTGAGGAGAAATCACAACATGATTTTATCTAAAAAGTGTATTTACGAGGATGGCTTCTTCTATGAGCCGTTGTCGGAAGAAGTTCGAAAGAGAATCTATGGATGCTCTTA
>CAYMCV010000058.1:0-5651 GCA_964389005.1 uncultured Lachnospiraceae bacterium
ATTCACGGTGTTGAGAAAAAATCTTCGATTTGCTGGGTTTATGTACGCGTATATAAAGACGAAGAGTGGCTGTATTTGGAGATTGAAGACACGGGAACGGGAATCAGCGAGGAAGCAGTAGAGGAATTGAAGGAACGAATCCGGACCGGAAGCATAGAGAGTCTGAAAGAGAAGAAACACATCGGTATGGTTAACGCATATCTTCGACTCAAAATGGTAACCAACGGTGCGGTTGCATTTGAACTCGAAAGCGAAGCGGGAGTGGGGACATTTATGATGTTAAAAATATCACTCAAAAGTCTGACAATGGAAAGGAGCGAACTGCCATGTTAAAAGTATTGATTGTTGATGATGAACCTTTTATCGTACAAGGATTGTGCGTACTGATTGATTGGGCGCGTGAGGGGTATGAAATTGTTCGGACAGCAGCAAACGGGCAGGAAGCCTTGGAATATTTGGAACAGAATCAGGTTGATTTAATCATGACGGATATTCGTATGCCGGAAATGAATGGGTTGGATTTACTTGTGAATATTCGGGAAAAAGGGATTTCCGATGCACATTGCATCATTTTAAGCGGTTATCAGGATTTTAACTATATGCAGACGGCAATTCGGTACGATGCGATCGATTATGTTCTAAAGCCTGTACAACGAGAAGAATTGTTGCGTAGTTTGCGACGCGTTTCCAAGAAGGAAGAAATCAGAGCAATTGAGAGTGAGAACAGTTTGCAGATGAAGCGTGCTTATATGCAGCATAGCCTGATTTCGCTGATTCATGGCAAGTATGAGAATCAGAATTTAGAATTTGTTCGCTCTCATCTCAAAGTATCGGAAGACAACCATCCGGTTAGATATGTACACATTCATCCGAGCGATATTGTTTTGATGGAAGAACTGGATGATGAAGAATGCGGAGAGACGGTGCAAAAAATTGTGGTTAGGTGCCGAGAATTTCTGAAGGAAGATGAAGAACTCTGTATTCGGGACATATTCGAATATGAGGAAGATTATGATATCGGATTTATCTATTGTGAAGAAATGGCGCGAAAGCGAAATTTGAATACGGAGCAGTTCATGTCGGAATTGCTCGCTTATATCACAAAAGAATTACAAATGCCGATTGTACTGCTGGTCGGTAAAAGCGTTGAGGACATTTCGAAGATTTCACACTCTTACGTCTCGGCAAGCATGCTGCGTTCCTTTCAGAAATTCCGTGCCGTAAAGGACATTTATTATTACGAGGAAGAAATGCAGAATACTCCTTCAGATGGCATTGTTTTGTGCAACGAGAGTTTGGAGAAACTGATTCATGCGGTTGAATTGAACGATAAAGTTGAAATTAACGAGAGCGTGGATTCGCTTTTTAACGAAATTGAGCATATGGGGATTGTGAATAAAAGCATTACCATGAATATCAACTATCTTTTGTTCCGCTTTATTTATCTTGCGGTGGAGCAGGATAAAAGCGTAAATCAGGAAGAAGTTATGCGGTATATCAGTGAGAATTCCTTTGAGACCGGAATTACACGCGGAAGCCGATGTCATCTTCGGAAATTTGCCTGTGAATATGCGGAATACCTGATTCAGCTCCGCGGCAATATATCCAGAGATATTTTCCATGAGATTGAGAAAGAGGTTGAAGCACATTATCCCGAGAATCTGACATTG
Source organism: uncultured Lachnospiraceae bacterium (assembly GCA_964389005.1). Taxonomy (GTDB): domain Bacteria; phylum Bacillota; class Clostridia; order Lachnospirales; family Lachnospiraceae; genus CAYMCV01. Next base: position 1,671 of record CAYMCV010000058.1, read on the forward strand.
CGTGATCTCGGGCAGAAGTATTACGTCAATAGTTCTTATCTGGGGCAGATTTTCCGTAAAAAGTACGGGCAATCGTTTAAAGATTATCTATGTAGTTACAGAATCGAGAGGGCAGCATCGGAACTATTGCACTCCGGTAAAAAAATCAACCAGATTGCAGAAGAAGTCGGGTATCGTGATGTGGATTATTTTATCAGTAAATTTATTGCACAAAAAGGATGCACGCCATCAAAATTTCGGAAACAGGCGAGCGTTCCGGAAATTAACTAAAGACATAAAAATAAACAATTGCATCGATATGACAGCATTTAAATTAAGTGATTATGTATAAAAGTTAACATAAAATTGCCAAAAAGATATACTAGAATTTGTCGGGGCAAATTCTAGAATTTCTCGGTTTTATTTTGACACCCCATAAAATATAATATAGTTACTAAAGAAAGGGAGGTCATTATGAAAGCAAGAAGAATTGTAGCACTTTTATTGGCAACAACAATGGTTGGCTCAATGCTTGTCGGATGTGCAGGTAACACAGGAAGCACAGAAGCAGGCGGAAGCACCGGGGACGGAGGAGACGGATCCGAAGTAGTGGCAAGCGATGAAATTATCGAGTTTGACGCTTTCTTTTCAGTTCCGGGTTCCGAAATTAATGACGACAACGAAATTCAGCAGATTATCGCTGAGAAGACAGGCGTTAAGGTTAACGAGAACTGGTTAACAGGTCAGGACGCAAGTGAAGCTGTAGGAACGATTATGGCAGGTGGCGAATATCCTGATTTGATGGACGGTGGTGACTTAAACGCTCAGCTTGCAGATGCAGGCGCATTGGTAGCATGGGATGATTATATTGACAAGTATCCCAACATCAAAGAATTCTATTCAGAATCTGAATGGAACAAATTCCGTCAGCCGGACGGAAAGATTTACTGGATGAACCCGTTTGAGAACATCTACGGCGAAGACAAGACAACGACTCACAGTGCAGAAGCATTCTGGATTCAGGTCAGAGTTTTGGAATGGGCAGGATACCCGAAGGTAGAAACACTTGACGAGTATTTTGACTTAATTAAGAAGTACAACGAAGCTAATCCTACAATGGAAGACGGCACAACAACCAACATTCCTTACACTATCCTTTGTGAAGACTGGAGATACTTCTGTTTAGAGAACGCTCCTGAATTCCTTGATGGATATCCGAATGACGGTTCTGTTATCGTTGATCTTGAGACAGAGAAGATTGTTGACTACAATACAACACCGACTGCTAAGAGATATTTCCAGAAATTGAACGAAGAGTACAAAGCTGGTACAGTTGATCCCGAATCCTTTACACAGACATATGACGAGTACATTGCGAAACTTTCTACAGGTCGTGTACTTGGTATGTGTGACCAGTGGTGGGATTTCGCTTACACAGTAAACGATGTATTCAAACAGCAGGGTCTTGACAACCAGGGTTGCAACTATGTTCCTCTTGGTCTTACCATCGAAAAAGGTATGGAGAACCAGTGGCATACAACCGGCGGTGCGTTGAACGTATCCAGCGGTATTGCAATCACAACTTCTTGTGAGAATCCGGAGGCAGCATTCCAGTTCATCGATGATTTACTTTCACAGGAAATTCATGATTTACGTTTCTGGGGCGTTGAAGGCGTTGACTACTTAGTTGATGAGAACGGACTTTTCTATCGTACAGAAGAAATGAGAATGCAGTGTGCAGATACAGGATACAAAGCTTCTCACCTTTGCACATATTCTTACTTCCCGATGTGGTGGGGAACCAGCAGAGATGGCATCAACGCTATGCAGCCTACCGAGCAGGTTAGTGAGTTTGCATTAAGCTTGAATCCGAAGTTACAGGCATGCTTTGATGCATATGATGTAACGAACTACGTGGAATTCCTTGGCTCTGTTGATAAAGCAGGTAAGTGGTTCCCGATGTACTCCTATTCGAATGCAATGACAACCGCAACACCGGGTGGTGTCGCTTGGACCAAGATGGGCGAGACAAAGCATGAGTGGTTACCGCAGGTTGTTATGGCTTCTGATTTCGATGCAACTTGGGAAGATTACATGAGTGCTTATGCAGAGTGTAAGCCGGAAGATTTCTTGAACGAGATGCAGGTTGAATTAGATAGACGTATTGCGGAAGAGTAGTATTTACGTAATAGTATAAATTACGGCAGCTATGGTTGTCTTTGGAACTATGGCTGCCGTTTTTACGGAAAAAAATGACTTTTTAAGGCGTAAATATCACGAAAAGGAGTGCAATCATGGACAACGAACAGGTGCTGGTAAAAAAGAAGAAAGAGAAAAAGAACAAGCCGGAAATTAAGATTACATGGAAAGAAATAAAAAGACAGAAGTTTCTTTTGCTTATCTCGGCATTATTCGTTATATACGGTTTTGTATTCTACTATCTTCCGCTGGGCGGTTGGATTATGGGCTTTCAGAATTACAAACCGAAGTACGGATTGCTGAAATCAGATTTTGTTGGATTTGATAAATTTAAGTTTTTGTTTGAAGATGCGACATTTATAACAGATGTCAGAAATACGTTGGCAATGGGAGTTATCAACCTTGTTGCGACATTTGTGGCAGCAATCGTATTTGCAATTCTGTTAAACGAAATACGTTCCTTTATGGGGAAGAAGGTTGTACAGACAATTTCGTATTTGCCGCATTTCCTATCTTGGATTGTTGTTACCGGTATTCTGCATGACAGTCTCTCGGGAACAGGTATTATCAACGATATATTGGTAAATTTGAATATTATTGAAGCTCCTATCAATTTCTTTGCACATAAGGAATATTTTTGGCCAATTGTAGCATTCGCCAATGTATGGAAAGAAACAGGATGGAATGCTATTATCTACATAGCGGCCATTACTTCCATTAATCCTTCCCTCTATGAGGCGGCAGCAATTGACGGCGCAGGAAGATGGGGGAAAATTAAACATATAACACTTCCTGGAATTCGTTCGACAATCATGATACTGTTGTTGATTAACATCGGTAATGTATTGAATGTCGGATTTGAAGTCCAATACTTGTTGGGTAATGACTTGATCAGAAAAGTCAGCGATACCATTGATATCTACGTGCTGACTTGGGGTATCAGTCAGAATGACTATTCACTCGGTACGGCAGCGGGTATCTTTAAGAGCGTTGTTAGTATTGTATTGATTGTCATTGCGAACTATGCAGCCAAGAAGGCCGGCGAAGAACGCTTATTCTAAATAACCGGAAAGGAGGAAGTGAAAATGAAACAAACGATTGAAGATCAGACCTCGCAGGCAGAAGTTCAGGAAACGGTGAAAAGATTATCTTTTGATGACGAGGAAGTCAGAGAACAAAAACCGGAACATAAATTGAGACTGATTCAAGCCAAAAGCGGCAGTCATAGATTATCAACCGGAGACTATATTTTCTATATATGTAACTTTGTGATTATGTTGAGTTTTGTGGTTGTAACTTTATATCCGGTTCTGAATACGCTTGCTATTTCATTGAATGACGGAATCGATGCGGTTAGAGGAGGCATTTATCTTTTACCGCGTGTGTTCACATTTAAGAATTATGCTACGGTATTGAACAAACAAAACTTGATTACAGGTGCCTATATCACGGTACTTCGTACTGTTATCGGTACATTGACATCATTGGCTGCGAATGCATTGTTGGCATTCATTATCAGCCGTAAACGATTCTTGTTTAAATCTCAGTTATCTTTATTTTGGGTAGTTACAATGTATGTGAACGGTGGATTGATTCCGGTATTTTTATTGTACAAATCTCTCGGATTGACCAACGGATTCTGGGTATATGTCATTCCCGGTATGGTAAGTGCATTCAACATGCTTGTATTAAGAACTTATATGTTGGGCTTGCCGGACAGTTTGGAAGAGTCGGCACAGTTAGATGGCGCAGGTTATATGACAATCTTTACAAGGATTATTTCTCCGCTTTGTTGCCTGCCGA
>CAYMCV010000058.1:5661-8601 GCA_964389005.1 uncultured Lachnospiraceae bacterium
ATTGCACTATTTGTAGCCGTATATCAGTGGAATTCCTGGTTTGATGCAATGCTCTACAACAGATTGAGCAAGGAATACACCACGTTACAGTATGAGTTGATGAAATTGTTGGATTCGGTTATGGGTCAACGAGGAAGTTTGGAGTCAGCAAAGAATGCAGCAAACTCCGTAACACCGACATCCATTCGTGCCGCAGCAACCATTGTAACAATGCTACCGATTGTCTGCGTATATCCGTTCTTACAGAGATATTTTGTAACCGGTTTAACCATCGGTGGTGTAAAAGAGTAATCAGTACGGATTGAATTAAATCAAACAATAGATGAGTACAATTATGAAAGAGTTCCGTTCGCGGAGCTCTTTTTTTGACAATTTTTGATGCAACAGATATAGACTGATTTGAATCAAAGTGTTAAGAAATTGTCACACAGCACACGTTACTTTCTGTGGAAATACAGTTGCCTACAAAAGTATTTAATGATATAATAAGTTTAAATATGGCTGGAAATATATGGGCGATAAATGCGATGAAGAATCCGGTCATATTGCGCTTGCATATAGATAAAAAATCGCTATAACTTCACACAAAAGATAAAGTATTGGTTTGACATGGAGAGATGTTCCATGCAGGTTCATATAAGATTTCAGGGGAGGTACATCAAGGTATGGACACGAAGCAACAACATGCTCTGGAACTACGCAATACGGATTTACAAGGTGTAATGAAGAGATTTAACAACGATGAACAGCAATATCAGGAATGCTTGAAAATGTTTCTTGAAGATCAAACCATGACTGAGTTAAACGCAGCTATCACTTCGTGCGAGTGGGATGGGGCTTTTACTGCCGCGCATGCATTGAAAGGAATTGCGGGAAATATGGGTTTTGTACCTTTGATGCATTCTACAGGACAGTTATTGATTGCCATACGCGGCGGAAGAATGAAGGAAATCAAAGAGTACGCTATGCAGGTCAATAGTAACTACAGAGATATCGTTGATGCAATCAAGGAAAACTTTATGTAAGAAGGGGAGGAAGAAGAATGAGTACCGAAAGCACGGAAAAGAATTACAAATACATTGTTGGAATCGGAGCATCCGCAGGTGGATTGGAAGCACTTCAGAAGTTGTTGACAGCACTTCCGTCCAATACAGGTTTTCCGTATATCGTTGTACAGCATCTCTCTCCGGACTATAAGAGCCTTCTTGGAGAGATTTTAGGTAAATATACGGATATGCCCGTCATTCAGGCTGAGGAGAATATGGTAGTCGAGCCGGATAAAGTATATATCATCCAGCCCGGTAAAAATATGCGAATCAAGGGCGGAAAGCTTACTCTTGTAAACCAAATACCGAAAGAGTTGAATCTTCCGATTGATATTTTTTTCCGTTCACTGGCAGAAGAAGCAGGTGCAAGAGCAATTGCCATTGTTCTTTCCGGTACCGGATCGGATGGCACGAACGGCATAAAAGCCATCAAAGAAGCGGAAGGTTTGGTCATTGTTCAGGATTTGGATACATCCAAGTTCGACGGGATGCCGCGTTCCGCGATGCGTACAGGACTCGTTGATGCACAGATTTCTCCCGAGAAAATCGCATTGGAATTGGAGCATATTTCCGGGATTCCAATTACCGGTGTATATGAGAGAACCGCGCAGGAAATAGATAATGAACTGATGAAAAAAGTATACATGATACTGAAGAAAATCAGTAATGTTAACTTTACGCACTATAAGCAGACTACGATTCTACGACGCATGGAACGCCGCATGATGATTACGCATAAGGATAAGTTATCGGATTATGTGGATTTTCTTTTTGAATCACCGGAAGAGGTTCGTATTCTTTCAAAAGAAGTATTGATTGGTGTTACAAGTTTCTTCAGAGATCCGGATTTCTTTTTGACACTGAAAGAAAAGACCATACTGGAAATTCTTTCTCACGGAAATGCAGACGAAGCAATTCGCGTTTGGGTTGCGGGATGTTCTACGGGTGAAGAGGCATATTCCATTGCAATTCTTTTTTCGGAAGTTATGGAATCCATGAAGCTGAAACGTAATGTTAAGATATTTGCAACAGATTTGGATACAGAAGCCATTACGACAGCCGGTAAGGGCGTTTACGGTGATAACATTGTCGATGCGGTATCATAGGCACGTTTGAGCAAATTTTTTACGCGTAAAGGGAATACTTACATTGTTAATAGAGACATTCGTAAAATGATTGTTTTTTCACCACATAACGTATTTCAGGATCCGCCGTTTGGAAGACTGGATTTGATATCCTGTAGAAACATGTTGATTTACTTCCAACCGGTTTTACAGAATGATTTATTTGCGATTTTTCACTCCGCATTGAAAGATAATGGGTTTCTGTTCCTTGGAAAGTCGGAAGCAATCGGCTCTTATACAGATGCATTCCCTGTCGTAGATGCCGTTGCCAAAATCTTTACACATAATAGCGAAGCGAAGATTGCAGGTGCCAAGAAGGTACCGTTTTTGCAGACCATATATGTCGATGATGATTACGATTCGGACGTTGATTCGTTGGGGAGAAGTGTCTCTGAACGAGGCGGCAGAACATACGGTGACAAAGTCGGAATTGATAATCTGATTCTTGAAGAATTCATGCCTGCTTGTGTTGTAATCAATGAGAAGAATGAATTGATGCATACATATGGCGATACGACTAACGTAGTACACTTATCGCAAGGGAAATACTCCAATAACTTGTTTGACCTTATTACAGAAGCACTCAAAATACCGGTTTCGACATTGCTAAAAGAATCGCGTGACAAAAAGAAAAAAGTTCAGTACAGAGATATTTATTTTACCGGTGAGCGTGAAAAGGCTGTGATTAACTTAACGGTATCACCGGCATGCAAAAACAATAATATCATGGAGAGTCTGTATGCAATTGTTTTTTCCGAGAGCAGACAGAC
>CAYMCV010000058.1:8611-15424 GCA_964389005.1 uncultured Lachnospiraceae bacterium
AATTCGGTTGCTTATGATGTTGATCGCGTATCGTCCCAGAGAATCACGGATTTAGAGCAGGAATTGGCGGAGAAGCAGATGAAATTGGATCAGAGCATCTCCGAACAGGAAACTGTAAATGAGGAATTGCAGGCAGCTAACGAGGAACTGTTGACAGCAAACGAAGAATTACAGAGTTCCAATGAAGAATTGCAATCTGTAAACGAAGAACTCTATACCGTCAACTCGGAATACCAGCAGAAGTTGATGGAACTTTCCGACTTAAATGATGATATTGCTAATTTCCTGTCTTCAACCTTAACAGGAATTATATTTGTAGATAATAAATTGAATATCAGGAGATATACGGATTATGTGACCTCGGAATTCTCTGTCATGGATCATGATATCGGACGTTCGCTTGTTTTCATATCTTATCATTTTCCGGCAGTTGATATCACAGAAATATGTACCAATGTGCTAAAAACATTGATTCCGGACGAACGAGAAGTTGAAACAAACAATGGGAAAGTATTCTTTATGCGTGTTGCACCATACCGTTCAACAGAAAATAAGATTTTGGGTTGCGTAATTACATTGATGGACATCACGACACAGAAGCAGAACCAGGTAACATTACAGAATACCGAGAAGCGTCTCTCTATGGCACAACAGGTCAGTGATGCCAAGAGTAATTATTTATCACATATTGCACATGAAATTCGTACACCGATGATGGCACTTTTAAGTTTAATTAAAACTGCAAAACAGCAAGCAGACGGGAATACGGAATTACTGACCAATCTGAATAAAGTATACGACACCGCAAATTATATGACGGCGATTGTAACCGACATTTCAGAAGCATCTATCAGTGAAAACTTAACTGTTGATCAGTTGACGGCACCATTTTCACTGCGTTCGGTTCTTGAGAGTGTATCCACAATTATCGAACCGAAGGCCAAGGAGGCCAAAGTGAACTATGAGTTATCCATTGATGAGAGTTTTGACCCAAGTTATGTGGGAAATAAGACGAAATTGCAACAGATACTGATTAACTTTTTGAATCATTCTGTAAAGTATACCAAGGCCGGAGGCTCTATATCGCTTCGTGCGTTCGAAGAGCCGAGAAACGGTGAGCAGGCAAGAGTTTGCTTCATTATTGCGGATACCGGTGTCGGAATTAAGAAGGAATACATACCGCAGTTGTTCAAACCTTTTACACATATCAAGGATACGGATAAAAGTGTATCCACTGATATCGGGTTAGGTCTTTCCATTGCTTATAATCAGGTCATGACGCTGGGCGGTGACGTTTCGGTGGAGAGCGAAGAAGGCAAAGGCAGCACTTTTACAGTACATATCCAACTCACGAGATATTCGGATAAGGAATTGATTGTAGACGAAGTGGCGAATACGCCCGAAAATTATCAGATTACAGGGAAACATGTCCTGCTTGCAGAGGATAATGCACTCAACAGGACAATACTTGCTACACTGCTGAAGAGTGAGGGAATTACATATGAAGAAGCAGAGGACGGGGAAATTGCGGTAAAGAAATTCATCGAATCTGAGGAGAATACCTTTGATTGTATTTTGATGGATATGAAGATGCCGAAACTGGATGGAATTCGTGCGACCATGCAAATTCGTGAATCAGGTAAAAGCGATGCAAGAAAGGTACCGATTATCGGCGTTTCGGCCAATGGCTTTGCAGACGATATTCGTAAGGCATATGAGGCCGGCGTAGATGCATATACAACCAAGCCGATCGATCGTGAGAATTTGTTCTCAACGATGGAGAAATTGATTCATCGCTAATCAGGATAGATAGGAATGCTATTCTTGTGAAATTTCAGAATTGGTAGTATCATTGGATTCAGAAGAGGTATTGTCATCAACAGATGCTTCTTCTGATTCTTTTGCTGGTGAGAGAACACGATCTTCTAGTTTTTTGAAGATTCCGTTATACAATAATGCCGAAAGATAAGCCGGTCCTGAAATCCCGAGGAAGAATATAAGCGGGATAACGCGGGGATAGGAATATACAATGATGACGGGAAGAAGATACATCACCATCATGACAAGGGTTCTCGGTATATGAACCAGAGCAGTTACAAGGGAATTTTTCAGTATATGGAATGTGGAGTTTGAGAATCTTGCAAGTACCGGAAAAGCATAGCAGAAGACCATTCCGACAACGCTCGCCATCACAATGAGCAGAATCTTGATAAAATTCGGATAGGTAATGGAAGGGATATATTTAAAAATAAAGAAATCCAAACCAAAGAAAGCGGCAAAGACCAGAAATATCAGCCATATTACCGTTGCCTGTTTGAAGTTTGATTTAAATGAACGAAAATATGCCTTGATGAGATGAGATGATTCTTCATTGCGCACCATTTTTAGCACAATATAGTGCAGTGCGGTCAGGGATGCACCAATCGTGAATATAGGCAGGCAACACAACAATGCGATGAGGTTGATGATGATTAAATCTGCAACTTTCGTGAAGAACTTCATCAGCGGACTTTCAAAACTAAACATACTCATATGAGAATCTCTTTTCTTTCATTCTAAAGTTTCGTTGTGTACATGAATCAGTGCACAACATATATTGATTATATCGGATTCAAGGGTGTTTTACAAGAAAGAATTTGGGTTGCAAAGGAGCATTATTATGATAGAGTTAAAATGTCCGCACTGCGGCGGAAGCATCAGTGTAGATAACGAAAAACGTGAGGGAATCTGCGACTACTGCGGCAGCAAGGTATTAATGGAACTTGCGCAGGGCGAAAAGGAACAGTTAAACATCATTCGGGAAGTGCCGGAGGTGAAAAAACGGCAGCAAGCCCCTATGTATACCGCTTACAAAGAATCAGATGATGGGCATCCAATAGAGATTCGTTATCTCTATGAGCGTGTAACCGATGAATATGTCATGTATGTAACCAAAGAGAATGTGTTGTTTTGCTTTAATGAAGAACATCGTGAGGATGCGCGTTTGTTTACGGAAGGGATCAAGCGTGTTCGTTTTCCCAATGAAGAAATGCGAAAAAAGATGCACTACTATTTTCCGGATGAATGTGACACATACTTTTTAACCGATCATCAAGTCATGGTTGCCATAAAGAGAGTTCGTGACGTGTATCCGCTGGAATTGTCGTTTGCGCTGGATGAGAAACATATGGCATGGATTGTCTCACGATTGGAGAATATGTCATGCGTGTTGGAGTACTCAGGAATTTCTTTTTCGAAAGTATTGCTTTCAGACTTGTTCTTTGATCCGGAGCACCATCAGGTTTTTCTTTACGGCGGTTGGCAACGTGTGATTACAAAAGCGATTCCGACGGAGGTTTCGATGGCAATCCGTGATATCGCAATGAATGTTTGTGGTTATACCAAGAATACGCTCCCGAAGGATTTCATATTACCGTTGCGTGAGTTTATGTGCAGTCAACCGCAACAAAATGCGGCAGCAGATTTTGGCTATTGGGATTCTTGTTTGGATCGCGCATTTGGAAAGCGTAGATTTGCAAAAATGGAAGTTGATGAACAACAGATATATGTAGGAGGAAAAGAAAATGGGATATGGAAGTTATCGTAGTTCGGATTGGAGCAATCTCAAAGCACAGAGGAATATCAATGATGCCTCGAAAGTCAGTGATTTATATCATTCCACACGGATGAAACCGGAATTTGATCCAAGTACGTTTCAGTTTCGTGAATCTTGTGATTCTCCGGACAATCCGAATTCGACCGCTATTATTTTCGGACTGGATGTAACCGGTTCTATGGGTTATTTGTCCGAAGAAATTGCCAAGGGTGCACTGAACCGCACCATGACCGAGATTTATGAGAAGGAGCCGGTTACCAATCCACATATCATGTTTCACGCAATCGGTGATTCGAGAAGTGACTATTCACCGTTGCAGGCAACGCAGTTTGAGGCGGACATTCGCATTGTGGAGCAGTTGCTGGATATCTGGTTTGAGGGACACGGCGGCGGTAACGGTGGGGAATCCTACATGCTGACATGGCTGTTTGCCGCCCAAAAGACCAAGATTGATTGCTACGATAAGCGCGGTAAAAAAGGGTTTATCTTTACAATTGGCGACGAATGTAATCACAACAGAATGGAAGCTGCAGAAGTCGGTCGTGTATTTGGAGATACAGTCGAGAATCGCTCCTATACGGCGGAAGAGTTGTATCGTATGGCATCCGAACGTTATGAAGTATTCCATATTGTATTAAAAGCCGGTTCTTATCGCAGTCAGAACAGTGGAGAACATTGGAAGAAGCTCATCGGAAATCACGCCATTGAGTTAGAGCCAAGCAATTTAGAGATGCTTCCGCAGGTATTTGTCAGCTTGATGCAGTATAGCAAAGGGATGAAGCGCGCGGATGTATTGGCACAATGGGACGATCGCGCAAAGACGGTTGTTGATTCCGTTTTGTGGGAGGAAGAAAAGCCCAAGAAATGGTTATTCTGACGGAGTGCATATGAAGCATATCAAAGTAATTATCGGTAAGAATTTCGGGGATGAGGGTAAAGGTCTGATGACCGCTTATTTCGCCAAAGAAGCTAGAAAAGCGGGTTCATGCCTTGTAATCAAACATAACGGTGGTGCACAGGCCGGTCATACCGTGGCTTGCGATGGCGCGCGCTTTGTTTTTCATCAACTCGGCAGCGGAAGTTGTTATGGATGTCCGACATTTCTTACCGATACTTTTTTTGTAGATTTGCTAAAAATAGAAGAGGAAATCAACGATTTTCGAAGCGCATTTCCGGCGATGATGTGTCCGGACGTCTATGCGATGTCAACATGTCGCGTTACCGTTGTCTACGATGTACTGCTCAATCGACTTGCAGAGTCTATGCGAGGTGATCAACGGCACGGAAGTTGCGGAATGGGAATACGAGAGGCTGATTTGCGTTCTGCAACGGAAATATTTTCGTTACGTCTTGATGAAGTTCACAAATTGTCAATTATGCAGATTGCAGATAAACTTGCAAGCATCAGAGATGTCTATGTTGTAGGGCGTTTGCGTGAAATGGGCATCACGGATGATCGTATTCAACAGATGAATACAGAACAAAAAGAGTGGATAGAACTCATATATGACGATAATGTCAGAATGAATGCTGCCTACATCATGAAGGAGAATCTTGTGAAATATATCAGGCTTGTCGCTTCAGATAAAGCCGAAATAGAGAAATTTTTAGATGAATATGACACGGCTGTCTTTGAGAGTGCACAGGGATTGTTACTCGATTGTGACAATATTGATTTTTATCCGCATTTGACACCGTCCAAGACAGGCGGTCGCAATGTGTGGAATTTATTGCAGAATTATACAAATGTGAATTACACAGATTGTGACGGAGAAGTTTGCTACGTAACGAGAAGTTATGTTACAAGACACGGCGCGGGGCGTTTACCGTATGCTTGTACGAAAGAGGCGCTGGGCGATTTGACAGCGGATCAGACCAATCAATCAAACGAATGGCAAGGGAACCTTCGGTATGCGTGTTTTGGCAGTACAGAGGAATTTATGGAACCGATTGTGAAAGATTTGAAGGAAACGCCGCAGGAAATGAAAATATCGCTTGCAATTACACATTTGGATGAGACGGGCGGAAAACTGTGTACATGTTCGGGAATGCAGAATTTGTCTTCCTATTTGGGGGATGATAAGAAGGTGTTTGGCGGGAATGTGTATCTCTCGTATGCACCGGATACAGATAACGTGAAGATGGAATAAAGTACGGCAGAGTGCGAATACTGATTCTATCGCCTTATGCGAAGTATGGAAGGGAGTTACAGAATGAAGAAAATGATTTTGGATTGGCAGGAATATGCAGATATTGCAAGACAAATGGTTGGCGAGGGTACGGTACTCTTAAAGAATGAGCGCGGAACATTACCTTATGCAAAAGGAACCAAACTTTCTGTTTTCGGACGCATTCAACTGCATTACTATAAGAGCGGAACGGGTTCGGGCGGTATGGTGAATGTATCTCATGTCGCGGGGATTACGGAGGCGTTACGCGAAGGCGGAGATGTTTTGTTGAACAATCGTTTGGAAGACATCTATCGGACGTGGGAAGAAACGCACCCGATTCAAGAAGGTTGCGGCTGGGGAACCGAACCGTGGTCACAGGAGGAAATGCCGGTCACGAAAGAGATGGTTACCGAAGCGGCTCGTTTTTCTGAACATGCATTGATTATCATTGGCAGAACTGCGGGTGAGGACCAAGATATCCGAAATGAAGAAGGCTCTTTTCTGTATACGGCGACAGAGCGCGAAATGATGCGTTTGGTCAGAGAAGCTTTTCCTTATGTGACGGTTGCGTTAAATGTGGGAGGACTCATGGATGTCGGCTTTTTGGATGAGTTACAGCCCGATGCATTATTGTATGCGTGGCATGGCGGAATGATGGGAGGATTTGGCGCGGCAGACGTACTGACCGGCAAGGTCAATCCATCAGGACACTTGACCGATACGATTCCGTATGCACTTTCGGACCACCCGGCGTATCAAAACTTTGGCGATAGGGTTCGCAATTTTTATAAAGAAGACATCTATGTCGGTTATCGGTACTTTGAGACGTTTGCGAAAGACAAAGTTCGATACCCGTTCGGATACGGCCTCTCATATACGAAGTTCGAGATGAAGGCAACGGCAGCGATTGACGACTGCGATATTAAGATTGCAGTTGAAGTAAAAAATATCGGAACCTGTGCGTGAAAGGAAGTGGTTCAGATTTATGCTTCCAATCCGCAGGGAAAATTGGGAAAACCGGCGCGTACATTGATTGGTTTCATGAAA
>CAYMCV010000059.1:0-14871 GCA_964389005.1 uncultured Lachnospiraceae bacterium
AATACAAAAACTGCGTTTCGAATTACAAAGTGGCATCTCGTGTTACTATTGAGTTCCCCATGTAACACCCTGTACAACCATATATCATTATGTCAAATAGACTTGACATTTTGTGAAGATAGTGCTACATTACAGTAAATACTATTTCACCGTAAAGCGTAAAACCTAAAAAGGAGGATCTTATGTTAAAAAGTAAAACCGGTAAAATCATTACAGTTACAGTGATTATGTTCATCATATTGCCGCTTGTCGGCCTAATCATGCTTTGGGCGTCCAAAACAAACGCAGAATCCAATACCATAAATATCGCCCAATCGGTTTTTGTCATCGACGGTGTTGCCGCTCCGTATGAAATTACATCATCTTTTCAGATTGATAAAGAAGGCGACTATGTATTTCATCTTGGATGGGAAGCCGCCTCTGCCGGCATGATTACAGGCTTTCAAATTACAGACACAACAGGAACAATTATTTTTTCATGTACTGCAGAATCCTGCACGATTGAATCGGAAATCATTCATTTGGAGAACGGGAACTACACCATTGCGCTATCCTTTATCACAAGTGAAGAAATGTTGAAGGAATTTATTCAATCACAGCAAATGGAACTCATCGACAACGAGCCTTATCAATTTGCCGACAATCTTGAACTTGACATGAACTATACCATTGAAATCCTTAATAAACAGTCTTTTAACTATGGTATGAAATTTGGTATTTTTACCGGTTGTGTATTTGGAATATACCTTGTATTCATACTGTGTATCGCCACCACCAAGGGAAAAAGCGGTAAATATATCTTTGATGAGCGACAAGAAGTTATGCGTGGTCGCGGTTTCAAATATGGTTTCTTTACACTTTTGACCTGGAATGTGTTAGTTATGATGTTGACTGCCATGGAGATACCGTTACCGGTTACCAGTGAATTTTCGATTGTCCTCGGAATTATGATTGCCGTCATTGTTTTTGCGGCTTACTGCATCTGGAATGACTCCTATTTTGCATTGAATGAGCACATAAATGCAATTATCATCAGCTTTTCCAGCCTTACGCTTCTGAATCTGCTGATTGGAATCAGAAATCTTTTTACCGGTGTTATGTTCACAGACGGCAAACTTGGATTTCGCAGTCTGAATCTCTTTTGCGCAATCATGTTGCTTGCACTGCTAATTTTTATCTTGATAAAAATTAACATCAACAAAAAAGATGCCGATGTTCAGAAGTAGGGAGGGTTACCGATGAAAAATCTCAAGATGAAATCAGCCCGCGCCGCTTTGGACTTATCACAACAGGATTTGGCAGATCGCGTGGGTGTTTCCAGACAGACAATTAACGCCATCGAGAAAGGAGATTACAATCCTTCCATTAATCTATGCATTGCCATATGTAAAGAACTGGGTACGGACTTAAATCAACTTTTTTGGGAGCCGTAGTCCGTACCCGCATTATTAAATCTTGATTTAATTTCTTGATTTTTGCGCTTTTTCAGGTCAACTATGAAGATGGTCGTAGCAATGGCAATCAACGGAAGCATTGTTATCAGAAATATCACCACGCTGTTGCTACGCCATCCCGTAATCTTTTCTTTATCTATAAATATCCCAAGCACACTTGGAGCGGTATTATTGACTGCATGCAGGATAACTGTCGGCCAGACAGAACCGGTTTTGGCGGTGATATAGGTAAGTATGATGCCTATAAACACACACAAAATACACATACTGAGCATTCCGAGATACGGATAACCGAAATAATCTGTCCCGAAGTTATGTCCGACCACAGTAAGCGGCCAATGCCACATTCCCCAGAGAATTCCTCCAATGAGAATTGCTTAAATCTCCAAATAATCCAAAGCCAATGAGAAGGAAAAAAAGCATTCCATCAACGATTCACTGATTTTACATAAGTCATCTTTTTTACATTTTACAATTGCATGTTTCTCGAGAATTTCATCCTTATTCCCGCTGATGATAATTTTTCCGCCATCGATAAATACAACTTCATCCACCAGCTTTTCCAAATCACTTGTAAAATGATATTCATATGTTTTTGTCAATATCTTTTATGACATTCTGTTACTTTTTGCCGGTTAGTTCTTTTCTGATACGCATGATTTCATTTTGATTTTTTTCTTTACCGTTAAAACCAAGAAATGTGAGGTAGTCCAGTGTATTATAAAGCCATGCGTTTTCTTCCTCTGCGGCGGTTAATTCCATCGGACATGATAGGTTGTCCATGTAAAATTGTTCCGTTCCATAGAGAAAACCGTCTGCCAAGCGATAAAATCCCATGTAATTTACGGTCGACATGGCACTTCCGAAATCAAATACACATGAAATACGGTGTTGTTGAACATCATAAAAAATATTTTTCCAGTGAAAGTCCAAGTGTGCAAATACAGGACTTGATTGTTGTATTTTTTGTAAACTGTTACAATTTCTGCTGGCACATTCCATAAGCTGTTTGCCATCCTCTTCTGAAAGTACATCGTATCGTATACAGTCCGACAACGCTATGTCAACAATGTTTAAAAATGACTGTTCCCACGTATCAAACTGCCCGATAACGCCGTTTGGATACAGCGCTCCATACAAAGGTAATTGAATTTGGTTCATTTGTTGTATCATGGAAAGAGCCTGCAATTTGGCTGATATTTTTTCTTCTACGGTAAGTGTCGACCACACATCTCCCAGCAACGGCCGGTTAATGAATTCGGTAATGATGTAGCCTTCCTCTTGCGAACTTGCAATAATCCTCGGACATGGAATTCCATTTGTCGAACATAGTCTCGTTCCGATTTCTTCACGCTGTATTTGATTCTCATACAAGCGCGGAAAGTCGGTTTCGTTCTGTATCTTTACAATTGTCTTTTTAGATTGATATGATGCAATGTACGTGGTATTGACATCTCCGTTACTGCATTTTACCAGTTCGATTTTTGATATATCTGTCTGAAAATGTTTCTCAAGTTCTCTCGCAATATTTTTCATCCCTGTGTCTCCATAACGCTTAATACGTGGTTATTTTTAGCCAAATTATCGTGAATTCAGTGACAAGTTCATTTATAATGCTCTTTCGTATTATCTCACGATTCTGTTAACATCTCAAACGTAACGCCGTATTTTTTTGCAATATCATCGGCATACGATAAGCCGACCGGAGGTGCTACGATGATTTTGAAGGAGCGAATTCCGTCTTCTGATGCAACAATCAATGAGGAAGCAAGGATTTTTGCGTCCGTAGCTTCATTCAAACGCTCTATCTCATATGCCAATTTATGCATATGCGTGTTATAAATTGTGCGCATGCCCTTTTTTAGCAGAGCTTTCACTGCATCAAAGGCGATATAGTATCCTTCTTCGAACGAAGTTGTTGAAAAGGTCTCGTTCAAAAGCAATAGGCTATCTGATGTCGCCTCAGAATAAATCTCCTTAAATCTTCGACATTCTTCACCCAAGCGCCCGAGGTCCATGGTTTTTTCCTCATCTGCCGGAAAATGCGTATAGATACTGTCAACAGGAACATAGGTGAAGGACTCGCACGGAACATCGATTCCTCCCTGTGCAAGAATGTACAAAACTCCGACTGCTTGTGTAACAGTCGTTTTTCCGCCTCTGTTGGCTCCGGTTAGGATATATATCATATGCTGCATATCAAAATCAAGGTCGTTTTGAACAATCTCCGATTGACTCGTTGTGGATGCAAATGCCAATTTTAGATTATAGAATCCGCGTGCCTGCATCTGAGTCTCAGCGTTGTTCTCTGCAGAAGATGCGCAAAAAATGCGTCCTTCGTTTCGCAAACGTTCTACCATTTCGGCAAATCGTATATAATACAGGAATTCCGGAATTAAACCTGCAATGTTAACAATCGTTACTACTGCATACTGTGTAAGCGTATTTCGCAGTCTTTTCACCGACAGATTCAACAACTGGTTCATAGTTTTATCCATTAAATGTGTTGCGTCTGCGTTGCCGTCTTGTTCCGGAATTGTAACCAATGTTTCCCGCTCAATTGCATGATAACGCATATCACCGCTCCATTTCGTTCCCTCTTTTAAATCATCCTTCATCGATAAGGCATCGGCAAACTCGCTGACAATGCCGGAGCTTCTAAAATATGTATTATTTACCGATACAATTCCGACACTTTTTACTTCATATCTTTCATTGAGATTGAGGCCGAGGGTGACACTACGAATACCTGCCGTATCGGCGCGCAATTTTGATATATCCCGTTTCATCTCGGCAAAATGAGCGCTTTCATAAATATCTTTTAAATAAGCAGAGAGATTGTTAAGACCGGCGGATTGAACATCTGCGGTTTTTAAACATTCCATCATGCCTTCGACACATTTGATATAGTCATCAAGTTCGTCAAGCCGATGCATAAGTTCAAAAATGCCCGGTTTGGAATTATTGTGGGTACTTTTCAGACTACTGTAGTCCTTAAGAAAACGCACATGATCCAGCAGTTCCATCATGCGCCTTCGCATATCCTGACGTTTGTAGATGTCGCTGAATACTTCCTGCCGATATCGCGCCACACCGGGATCGGATGTCATTTTGGACAGCACGGAAAGAAGATATCTTTGTTCAGATTCTTTATTCGTTAAGTTGCTGCAAATAAAATCAAGTCCCAAGTCATGGATTGTGATATCGGAAATGGATTTGTAACAGATGTTTTCTTTTTTCGGATAAAGAATGCTGATTGCGTCGCTCATGTTATTTAACTCCTCCGTATCTTGTGTTATATGTTTGTTGCAATATATCACTCTGATATATTGTATTCCCATGTATCGGAAAAGTCAAATATGAAATTACATCTAAAAATATTTAAAACAGCGGTGGTACCCATCATTATTGACGGATACCTAACAAAATTATCACCGAGGGGTGGTAAAGCGTGATCGATACCAGTTGATCCGGCACCGATTGATTTGTCGATTGATTTATTTTTGCTCGAACCATCTTCTTCGAGCAGATAATTATGTCTGAATATAATCGAATTTCGCTATCAAAATATAACGCAATGTGAATATGACACTCTTGTCATTTTTATTTGGTGCATAAATCATGGAAAATTATTTTTGTATCCCATTTTCTATTTTATGTTAACCGTCTTTTTGACAAAAACGATAAGAAATGGGACACAGACTCGTTTATCTCGTTTCTATGCCCCAGATAACTACGTTTCTGTACGGTTCGCATGACTTTCAAGGGGTACAGAATTGCGAACTCTCAATCTGTGCCCCATATTCTTAGCATGTCCATACTTATGTTAACCATTTTGCAACTTTTAGCGACTTTCCGACATATCCATCTGCAAAAATGTGCAGGTACTTGAGCCGGATTGATACTCCCAATTACGAACCACTTTCGTTTGATTCTCATTGTTTTCATAACTCCTTTCGATATACGAAAAACTATTTTGTTATCATTTCCTTGTTCTTTATCTCATGAACATATATAATGGTTAATTATACGCGCTTAACTCTATTACCAATACAGTAAACACGGATGCATCATAATACAACCATAAAAATAAAGGAAATAACCTCATGCCCAAAGAAAAAAGCCAAACCAACTTAAATGGAAAGAATTTTTATCAGCAGCTATTGGTTTTATGTTTTCCCATAGCAATCCAGAATTTCATCGGAGCCGCAGTCGGTTCCGTCGATGTTATTATGCTGAATTATGTCAGCCAAACCGCAATTGCGGCGGCTTCTCTGGCCAGTAAGGTTATGTTTGTTATGTTCATTTTTATCACCGGTATTTCCTCCGGAATTGCCATGCTTGTCTCGCAATACTGGGGAAAAGGGGACTATAAAACGATTGAGCGAATTTTTGGAATATCTCTTCGCTTCAGTCTTCCGGTTGCTACGCTTTTTACCTTGGCAGCGCTGTTCTTTCCGCGACAAATTATGCAGATTCTGACAGATGAGGTCCCGATGATTGAGCAGGGCGCCGATTACCTTCGGATGATTGCGCCCAGTTACTTGTTTATGGGCTTCTCACAGACTTATCTTTGTACCGCGCGAAGTATTGAACGTGTGAAGTTTTCTACCATTACAGGGATTGTAACCGTTCTGATTAATATTACGCTCAATGCATGTTTTATCTGGGGACTCGGGTTTTTTCCAAAGATGGGGCTTGTTGGCGTTGCGATTGCAACTAGCATATCAAGATTGATTGAGCTATGTGTCTGTCTCATCGACAGTAGACTCAAACATACCGTACGACTGGGATTCCGACATATTTTTGAGAGTAATAAGATATTGATTCATGATTTCCTCCGGTACTCCTTACCCGCCATTGGAAATGAATGCTCCTGGGGACTTGCTTATACCGTTTACTCCGTGATTATGGGCCGTCTCGGCGAAGATCTGGTTGCCGCCAATGCGGTTATTTCTGTCATCAGAGACTTATGCACCGTAGTTGGTTTCGGTATCGCATACGGTGGTGCCGTCATCATCGGAAAAACCATCGGAGAGGGCAAGCAGGAAGTCGCAAGAAAGGATTCCGGACGTCTGGTCGGTGTCGCACTGATCAGTTCCGTCGTCGGCGGTTGTATACTTCTTCTGTTGCGGCCGATTGTTTTCGCACTCGTTGATTTAACCGAGATTGCCACGCAATATCTGGGTATTATGATGTATATCAACGCATACTACATATCCGGTATGATTCTAAACACAACTTTTATCTGCGGTATTTTCAGAGCCGGCGGGGATTCCAAATTCGGATTTATCCTTGATACATTCTATATGTGGCTCTTTATGGTGCCGCTTGGGCTGTTGTGCGCTTTTCAATTCAATCTCCCGCCCATGTGGGTTTATTTTGTGCTGTGTCTGGATGAATTCTTAAAAATGCCAATTGTCATCGTACACTATAAACGTGGAAAATGGTTGCGCAATATCACAAGGGAGATTGACGCTTGAGTTCCTGCATCTTATGACTTATCTCGAGGCAATTTCCTAAAAAATAGCACCGCCGAACTTGACCTTTGCGCTTATCTCGGGGAATATCACTTGTGCTCTGACACATAGATGCTCATTCTAGACTGAATGATACGCGCCGTTTCCTCCGGTGTTTTGTCTCCGGCAAACATGGCGCCGGCTTCCTCAAGCACGATTCTATTAACCTCATTGCTGTCCGAAACCGCCACGGTAATTGATTCCATCAGTTTCCTATAAGTATCTGCTTGCGTCTGCGTGAGCATCGGTTTTTGTTCTCCGTCATCCGTTTCTTTCGGCTCGGTCGCCTCAGCAATGGCATTCTCAAATGTAGGCTTATAGGCATAGGTACTTTTTAACGCATATTTCGTAAACTCCCAACACCCCTCCATGCAATCGGTACCCGCATATACAGAGACCCCAGACACATAAAAAACAGAACCGCAACTTCCGTCAGGCGTTGGCCAGCCGATATAACTTAATTCTCGACCGCTGTACTTTTCGCTCCATGCAAAACTCTCGACGTCACTAAATCCGGTCTCCACCATAATCATCCTACCGTCTGACATCATGGCATTGACTTCATCGAGAAAATATGGATTCTCCTCAGGGCAATTCGGGTCATATCCTTTTTTTGCCGCCTCCAATATGCGCACAAATTCCGGTGTGTCGAAATTGCAAGTTCCATTCACCCAATCTATGGCATGCGGCGCATAGAGATTTAACGATGTTTGAAGAAAGAAATCGGCGCCCAAAAAAGACGACATGACACCATCCGGCGGCAATTGACTCTCCATCTCGAAGTATTCATCCCAAGTCCAACCCATGCGGTCACCGCCAACCTCTTTTAGTACCCCAAATGTGGTGATTGAGAGGTATACCGGTGCAAGCATCAGTTTTCCGCTGTTTTCAATTGCTTCAAGCCCATAAAAATCATCACGATTCAATTCCGCATCTTCATCCAACAACGGATACAAATCCGCAAAAGCAGAGGAATTTTGAAGTGAACTCACATCGGAAACCATTACCATATCCGGTCCGTTTTGGCTCGTCAATTCCGTATTCAGTTTTGTCAGCGCATCTTCTCGACTTAATTCGTTACCATTGGAATAATCCACAACTTCTACATAATAATCATCATTGGCGGCATTAAACATCGCGGCAAGATTCGTGCCTTCGTAAGGTGACAGTGCTGCCAGTATCAGGCGGGTTTTGGGATGTATTTCCTCAGGCTTTGCAGGTCGGATTCTTGCCAAACCGGTCACCGAAAGACACAGAAATCCATCACCGTCAGGAATGAAATATCTCAGTTCTTGTTCGGATATACCGCACTCTTCCCAAAACAAAATATTCGACATCGTACCGGTTACCGGGTCAAGATAGGAGAATTCACTCTTGGTCGCAATCAGAAACGGATGTTCCGTCGTCCCCTTGGCAAGTGCCTCCATTTCCTCCGGCAACGCAACAGCCGTTCCCAAATTCATGGTTGATAAGTTGATGGGATATAGTGACAATTCGGTGTCTGTCTGATTGAACAACCACAAACTGCTATCCCCTCCGCTCAAGATTCTGCCGGAGAACTCCTCCAATGCGGCTGTGCTGCAATCTACGTTTCCTTGCTTGCTACCGTCAATACCGTAAACCATCATTTTCTGATTCATCGAATCATAGATAACTATATTTGTCTCCGTGATTACAAAACTATCCGCTCTGACCGAAAGATCCAGACGCAGAAGTTCTTGTCCGTCAAACCCCAGCTTCATAAAATCGCATTCCTGAATATACTCGTCGCCAACCATGCCCTTTTCAACGGCACACCAAATGCCATCTGCAACCACAACAAAATCACGCATATATTGATCAAACAGAATGTTGCCCTCTCGGTCGACCAGATGTTCCATATCGCTAAAAATGAGATGCTCTGCATCTCCCCTCAGCATAAAGTATTCGCACTCGTTAAGCCTGTCCAACGTATAGCAACCACCGCTCCCCATCCATTGTCCGTCTGATGATACCGCCGTGGTCAAATCGTCTGATTGCACCGGCGTACTGCCAATCTCCTTCGTACCGCCGCCACAGGCGGTGAAGTTAAAAATCATGAGCAGTATAAGTGCAATGCATTGTATTCTATGATATTTCATGATGCTTCCTTCTATTCTATCTGTTTTATTGGGCACTTTCTTCCAAGTGTCGTATTATTTCTTCTTTTAACTCGATGACACAGTCCGCAATACAAGGTTCAAAGTGTTTTCCTTTGGAATCCTCGATGATTTTTAGCACAGCGTCAAGTGTCATTTCTTCTTTGTAAGGGCGCTTGCTGAGCAGCGCGTCCAAAACATCCGCCGCCGCCATAATTCTGGCACACAACGGAATCTCCTCACCGCGAAGTCCGCGCGGATAGCCGGTACCGTCCCATTTTTCCTGATGGCAAAGCGCCATATCCACTGCAGTTTCAATATACTCCGGAGAATCAATGGTGGACATGTTTTCTACAATCATCTTGGCACCTGCATCGGTATGCGTCTTAATGATGTCATATTCTTCATTTGTCAGTTTATTCGGTTTGGTCAAAATGGCATCCGGAATACTGATTTTTCCAAGGTCATGCAAGGGTGCCGTCTGCTCATAAAGTTCAATGGTATGTTCCGTCAAAATATCCTTATAATAACCCTTTTCTTTTAACTTCTCCGCAATTAATCTAACATAGACGCTGGTGTTCTTAATATGTTCTCCGGTTCCGTTGTCACGGCATTCCACCAGATTTGCAAAGGACCTGGTTAATTCCGTCTGAAATGTTTTGGCCTTGCAGTTCAAATCGTATAGTCGCTTCAAGGATGTCTCCAGACGATGTACAATCACGAGACTGATGACGGCCACAAAAATGTATTCAATGGAAAAACTCATAAAAAAGCCGCGGAACCACGCGTTTGGTTCGGAAGTAACATAATAAATCTCACAGGCTTCATAGGATCTGAGTCTGAGTGCAATGACCATAATCAAATATCCCGTCACGGTAACAATGCCGGTCAATTTCTTGTTGTAATAAATGCAACTTAAAAAGGGAACCATAGCGAAACAGAGATAGATGCCAATCGTGGCCTCTTGCGCGAGAAGCAAAATGAATAATTCCAACGCAAACAATCCGAAGTACTTCGACAATTGATAAAGTTCCGGCTTTTTGCGTAGATAAAAAACGATGACGCTTAAAAGTAGGGTTGCAATAAGCGCAACAATACAAGAATAGTAGGAAACATATTTTAGAATGTGAAAATACTTTCCCGCAGCCATCAGCGGTCCCGCGAGATTGGTTACATAAATGATGGATGCAACCTTTTTGTTGATTTCAATATCGTTCTCTTTAATGAATTTGCTATATTCTACATTCGGTTCGTGTCTCATAGGCTCTTCCCCTCTTGTACTTGTGCGTCCCTATATACCTGTCCCAACTGTTTCCCAACGCATTGCAAATCTCTTTCCTTCGCAACCTGATAAGCGTTTTCTGTCAGCGAAACACATTTGTTCTCTACAATCTGTGTGATTTTTTGTTCAAATTCATCAATACTTCTTGCTTTATAGACATCCCTATCCTCCGTAAGCCAATCCGCATAAACCGGAATATCCCGCAGCAACGCCGGGATTTTCATTGCAGCAGCTTCTAAAACTACAATCCCTTCAGTCTCTTCATAGGATGGGAACAAAAACAAATCACAACTTCCGTAGGCCTCGCGCAAATCATCCTTCTTGGCATAACCCGCAAATATCAGATTCGGAAGTTTCGTCTGTACCACCTTCCTAATCTCCCTCGGAATTGTGTTCATGTTCACTTCTCCGAACCAGATAAAAAAGTACTGCGGCATTCGTCTTGCCAGTTCTACAAAATCCTCAATGCCCTTTCTTTTTATCGTAAGTCCGACAGACATAATTACAATGTCATCTGCTTTAAAACCATACTTTTTACGGAATGTTTCTCTGTCTATTTGATTTTTATCGTAATAATGAATATCGATACCGTTGGAAATAACTTCAATCCTCTTAGTAATTCCATAGGCTTGAAGTAGTGATTTGGAATAATTCGTCGGCGTGACAATGATATCGCCCAAGTTGTAGCAGTGCTTAATCCAGTGCCCGAACAGATTATCAAAAAGATTGGAACCGATAAAGGAATTTCGAAAATCCTCTTTGGTGGAATGTGCATGATAAATGACCGGAATGTGTTTGCGTTTGGCTCTCCTGGCCACCCAAGCAGATTTGGGAAATATGGTATTAATATGAACGACGTCTGCTTCTTTTAACGTATCCACGACTTCAATTCCGTTTTGTCCGGCAGCATTCTTCTGATGATAAATGGCTCTTCCGACGCCGCTTTTTTCAATCATTTTCTGCATTCCGGAATAAATAAAAACTTTCACAATATCCCCCCTGATGTCTATAACTTCTGTGAAATGAAATCCGTGAATACTTTGAAGACGGTATGTAATCCCATACTGTACAAGAAAATTGCCGCCGGTTTCCCGAGCAAAATAATTGCGGTGAATTTTTTAAAAGTGATTCTGCTGACACCTGCCAAATAGCACAGAAAATCATCCGGTGCCACCGGCAAAAAAATGAGAATCGCAAAAATCCTCTCAAAGTACTTTTCATTCTCCAGATATCGAATATATTTATCGTAGAATTTCTTGCTTGTAACCTGTTGCACAAATTCCTGCCCCAGTTGTCTTGCAATCAGAAATGCCCATATAGACCCAAGACAGATACCGACATAATTCAGAACAAATCCCCAAAACGGTCCCCAGAAAATAACGCCGTACACGCAACCGATTGCCCCCGGCAGAATCGGAAATACCACTTGTACCGCTTGAATAAAAGCAAAAATAAGCGGCGCAAAAATGCCGCATTTATTTAAAAAAGCATTCATTTTATCTTGATCGGTCAGTATTCCTTCTCTGTATGCGATAACAGTCAATATGCACATTACAGCTGTCATTACTATCATAATGAGCTTTTTGTACTTAGCCGGCAACAGATTGTACTTTTGCATACAGTTCCTCTCTCTTTTGTTGCGGCATCTTCTTCTGTTCAATTAAATTCGTATAGATTCCTTCCATATTCCGGGCAAACGCTTCGGAACTCCATTCAGTAACACTTTCGCGTGCCTTCATTTCCATCTTCTGATAATTTTTATTGCTAAAAAGTGCATTATAGTACTTCACAAA
This sequence comes from uncultured Lachnospiraceae bacterium, assembly GCA_964389005.1. Taxonomy (GTDB): domain Bacteria; phylum Bacillota; class Clostridia; order Lachnospirales; family Lachnospiraceae; genus CAYMCV01. The sequence continues at coordinate 12,166 of CAYMCV010000059.1, forward strand.
CTCATCATAATCTTGGAAATTATAGCCGTTAACACCCTTAACCAAGAAACTGTTCTGGCAGTCATCTTTACGAACCAACAGCGGTTTCCCTGCCGCCAAAGCCTCAATATTCGTTAATCCTTGTGTCTCGCTCGTGGAATTGCCGACATAGATATTGGCAATTGCATAGTAATTCTGGACGTTCTTCCATTCCACCTCACCGGTGAAGAAAACACGCCTCTCGAGATGATTTTTATGTACATATGTTTCCATCTTTTCTCGTTCGGGACCGTCACCCACAAAGAATAGTCTTGCCTTAGGGTCTTGCTTCATCACTTGTTCGGTAAATAATAGCAATTCGAAAACATCTTTTTCCTTGCAAAGTCTTCCGACGCTTATAAGAACATGGTTTTTACGGTCTATTCCATATTTGCGGCGAATTTCGTTCAATTTCTCATGCGATACGATACCGAATTTTCTGATGTCAATTCCGGTGGGTTGAACAATCAGTGATTTACGCACTCCATAGTTTTGCAGCAAATCCTGTACCTTCTTCGTCGGAACAATCACTTCATCTGCTTCATCGCACCATTTACGACTCATATTGCGGATGAGGTTTTTGAGTTTCGCATTACCGGGTACTTTTAGGTAATGTGTATATTCTTCATAAATAGTATGATATGTATGGATATGAGGAATATTCAGTTTCTTGGCAGCTCTTTTTCCGATTTGGCCGACAACAAATTCCGTCTGCGTATGAATCACATCCAGTTTCAAGCCCTCAATCGTGCCAATCCACCTATGTAATGTATCAAAACAGAACCGTCTTTCCTGTAGGAAAACAAACGGCAAACTAATCATTCGGAACACATTTTCTTCTTTTTCGACAACATTCGGATTCGTAACCGTAAAAACATAAACAACATGTCCCAAACGTTCCAATTCCTTCTTCAGTAGCAATGTCGACGTAGCAACTCCATTTACCTCCGGATAATACGTATCGGTAAAAAGTCCTATCTTCATTGGTATACCCTCTTTCGCCATTCACGCATTTTGGTATTATTAACCTAATAACTCTGTGTATTTTACTATATTTACGTAAATAGCACAACCCAAATGGTCGATTCTTCATAGTATCTTATACTTTTCTTTAGAATATCTTAAGTTTTGGAAAATACTTACCGTAAGAATAATACATAAACCTGTGTAAGTTAATATCTTTTAGAGCAGCGATTAGGATTTCTTCTTTACCATGATACCCACAAACGTCGTATATGGTTTGATAATTCTCTCATAAAAGGATAAATCGTAGGATGCATTTTGCGGCTCAGCCGCAAACCATTCCTGCCAAGCCGTTTCAAAGCAATTCATTTCCCAAGTTTTAACCATTTCAATCTCATCACAATTACCGATGATGTTTTTCCATGAACTCATACTACGGAACATATAGGCTTCATCCCCGAGCCAGTCCGTCAATAACTCCTCTGACCTTCCAGTGTAGATATCTTTGATTCCGGGGATTCCGATTAACACAATTCCGCCTTTCTTAATATAAGGCAAAATCTTCTGTTCAAAAAAGCCTTCTCTTCCGGCAAAATAGTGATATGAATCGATGCTGATTAACGCATCAAACATCTCTTTATCAAAATGTAAATCTGTGGCATCCGCATGAATCGGTACTATTTGATTGTCCATCCCCCACTCTGCAAATCTCCGACGATTATCTTCTTCTGCAATCCATAAATCAGTTGCATAAACTGTCGCACCGGTCTCATTGGCAATGAATAAACTTGTCATTCCGGTTCCGCACCCCAAATCGATAATCTTCTGCTGCTTTGTTAACCGAAGTGGATAATCTTCTAACAATTCATCTAAAATACGTATACTATTGGGCCCCATTAGGTTCGGCGAGCAAAAATATTGCTTGTAATTATCACCCTTCATCCTTGATCCCCCCCATTCATTTATCTATACTACATTCCAAATCATACCACGATTTTTTAACTCTTTAAAGCATTTTTTGCCATTACAGAATAAAATGTTTTTTAATGATTGTGTGATGATGTATTGTTTCATAATGTCTTTTTATTGCTAATTGATAATAATGCAGAACGATATGACTATTTGATTTTCTGTACTGAAATTGCGGGGGAGTGTGGAATTGATTGGCTGCTCTGAAAATGATGGCAAACTTGGGAATTGATTGGCTGCTCTGAAAATGATGGCGAACTTGGAAATCGATTGGCTGCTCTAAAAAATGATGGCGAACTTGGTAATTGATTGGTTGCTATGAAAATGACATTAATGTCATGGGCAATTTGGGGTACAGAATCGATAAATATTTTTTTGTACCCCAAAATAAATTTTATGTCAACCTGTTTTTCGACTAATTCCATAGGTTTAAACGCGATATGGGGCACAAACTACAATTGAATTGTTTATGTACCCCAGATATTCTGTACTTTTTAGTTATAATGTACCCCATAGAGTGGACACGACGATTTAAAAGTTTGCACCAATTTTACCGGTAGATGTCCTTGATTTTCTGGTCGCTCCCACTTACTGGACACGCTAACAACATCTTTTTACCCAAAATTGCTTAAAATTGATTTGTTACCATGGCTGACCCCTTTTTTTAAACAAATTCGTTCAACCTAAATGTCCTATGAACCAATTGCTGATTTCGCATAAACGGAACCCCTTTCTCGCGTTAGCGGTGTAAGAGGT
>CAYMCV010000060.1:0-14803 GCA_964389005.1 uncultured Lachnospiraceae bacterium
AGAACTTTCGTTCTACTCCAAAGCAACAACGGATATTGAGTTCTTATTCCCATTCGGTTGGGGCGAATTATGGGGAATTGCGGACAGAACCGATTACGATTTGACACAGCATCAGAATGTTTCCAAGCAGGATTTGAGTTATTTTGACGATGTGAAGAATGAAAGATACGTTCCATACGTAATTGAGCCTTCCTTGGGTGCAGATCGCGTAGTGCTTGCATTCTTATGCGGAGCGTATGATGAGGAAGACTTGGGTGAAGGAGATGTGCGTACGGTATTACGCTTGCATCCGGCGTTGGCTCCCGTCAAAATCGGTATCTTGCCACTCTCGAAGAAGTTGAACGAGGGTGCGGAGCAGATTTTTATGCAGTTATCCAAGAAATACAATTGTGAATTTGATGATCGCGGTAATATTGGCAAAAGATATCGTCGTCAGGATGAAATCGGAACGCCGTTTTGTATTACATATGATTTTGATTCGGAAGAAGATCATGCGGTGACGGTTCGCTTCCGCGATTCTATGGAACAGGAACGCGTGAAGATTGCGGATTTGGAGACGTATTTCTCTGATAAGTTTGTTTTTTAACCAAATATCGATAAAATAAATCAGATGCTATGAAGGAGGAACAAAGCGGTATGGCGAAATGGGTATATTTATTTAAAGAGGGTAGCGCGGATATGCGTAATCTTCTCGGAGGAAAGGGTGCGAATCTTGCGGAGATGACGAATCTTGGCTTGCCGATTCCCCAGGGATTCACAGTCACAACAGAGGCATGTACGGACTACTATACGCAGGGAAAACAAATATCCGACGAAATTCAGGGGCAGATTTTTGATGCATTGAAGGTTTTGGAAGACTTGCAGGGAAAGAAATTTGGGGATAATGACGATCCGCTTTTGGTTTCGGTTCGTTCGGGAGCAAGAGCTTCCATGCCCGGAATGATGGATACCATTCTGAATTTGGGGTTGAATGATATCGCTGTTGAAGGATTTGCCAAGAAGACGGGAAATCCACGCTTCGCATATGACTCTTACCGCAGATTTATTCAGATGTTTTCGGATGTTGTTATGGAAGTTCCGAAGAGCTTTTTTGAGAAAATCATCGATGAGTTAAAAGAATCCAAGGGCATCAAGTTTGATACCGAACTGACAGCCGAGGATTTAAAGGTATTGATTTCGAAATTTAAAGAAGTATACAAGAACGCAATGAACGGTGAAGATTTCCCGCAAGAGCCGAAGGTTCAGTTAATGGAAGCTGTAAAAGCCGTATTTCGTTCATGGGATAACCCGAGAGCCATCGTATATCGTCGTATGAATGATATTCCCGGTGATTGGGGAACGGCAGTCAATGTTCAGGCGATGGTATTCGGTAATATGGGTGAGACTTCGGGAACCGGTGTTGCTTTTACACGTAACCCATCGACCGGCGAAAAGGGAATTTACGGCGAGTACTTAATCAATGCGCAAGGGGAAGACGTTGTGGCAGGTGTTCGTACACCGCAGCCGATTACGCAACTTGAGAAGGATTTACCGGAGTGCTATGCGGAATTTATTCGCATTGCCAATAAGTTGGAAGAACATTATCGCGATATGCAGGATATGGAGTTCACGATTCAGGAAGGCAAGTTATACTTCTTGCAGACACGTAACGGCAAGAGAACCGCACCTGCCGCAATTCAGATTGCCTGTGATTTGGTAGATGAAGGAAAGATTACGTCACAGGAAGCGGTACTCAGAATCGAAGCGAAATCATTGGATCAGTTATTGCATCCGACATTTAATGCTGCGGCTCTGAAAGCGGGCGAAGTTATCGGACAGGCACTTCCGGCATCTCCGGGTGCTGCCGCAGGTAAAGTTTATTTTTCGGCGGAAGATGCCAAAGCAGCCGGAATGCGCGGCGAGAGAGTTATCTTGGTTCGTTTGGAGACATCTCCGGAAGACATCGAAGGAATGCATGCTTCACAGGGTATTCTGACGGTTCGCGGCGGTATGACGTCACACGCAGCAGTTGTTGCACGTGGTATGGGAACCTGCTGTGTATCCGGATGCGGTGAGATTAAGATTGATGAAGAAGCGAAAAAATTCGAACTCGGTGGTCATCAGTTTACAGAAGGCGATTTCATCTCTTTAGACGGTACGACCGGTAAAATTTACAAAGGCGACATTCAGACGGAAGAAGCTTCTGTCGGAGGTAATTTTGCGAGAATCATGGGTTGGGCAGATGAATTTAGAAAATTATCCGTTCGTACCAATGCAGATACGCCGACAGACACCAGAAACGCTGTAAAACTCGGTGCAGAAGGCATCGGTCTTTGCCGTACGGAGCATATGTTCTTTGATGCAGAGAGAATCCCCAAGATTAGAAAAATGATTCTTTCAAAGACTGTTGAAGGACGTGAAGAAGCATTAAATGAATTACTTGAATTCCAAAAAGCAGATTTTAAAGCAATGTATGAAGCATTGGAAGGCAGACCGATGACGGTTCGCTATTTGGATCCGCCTTTACATGAATTTGTTCCGACAGAAGAAGCAGATATTCAGGCATTGGCTAACGATATGAATTTGAGCGTCAGTGAAGTCAAGGAAACCTGTGACAACTTACATGAATTCAATCCGATGATGGGACATAGGGGATGTCGTCTTGCGGTAACTTATCCGGAAATCGCTAAGATGCAGACACGTGCCGTTATGGAGGCTGCAATTGAAGTCAGCGCCGAGAAAGGTTATGACATTGTTCCGGAAATCATGATTCCGTTGGTTGGCGAGAAGAAGGAATTGAAGTATGTCAAGGACATTGTCGTAGAAACTGCGGAAATCGTGAAGAAAGAAAAGAATTCGAACATGGAATACCATATCGGTACCATGATTGAAATTCCGCGTGCTGCCTTGACGGCGGAACAGATTGCAGAAGAAGCAGAATTCTTCTCATTCGGAACCAATGATTTGACACAAATGACTTTTGGATTCTCACGTGATGATGCAGGCAAATTCTTGGATGCATATTACAAAGCTAAGATTTATGAATCGGATCCGTTTGCAAGATTGGATCAGAACGGCGTGGGACAGTTGATTCAGATGGCTGCAGAAAAAGGACGTGCAACCAGACCGAATATCAAACTCGGCATCTGCGGTGAACACGGCGGTGATCCTTCATCCGTTGAGTTCTGCCACAAAGTCGGCTTGAATTATGTATCCTGTTCACCGTTCCGTGTACCGATTGCAAGACTTGCGGCGGCACAGGCTGCGATAAACAGCGCAAAGAATTAGTGGAATTGACAATAACCACTCTGATGAAGGGTGGTTATTTTTTTGTACATTTTAACTGTTCTTTTTGTGGTTTGTATGATACAATATATGCAAATTGGTGGGAAGTATTTTTTAGCAGAGAGGTGCGCTTATGGATTCAAAAATTCTCTTACAAAATGGGACAAACGAACTGGAAGTTTTGGAATTTGAGATTGCCGGCAATTCATACGGAATTAATGTCGCAAAGATTCGTGAAATCATTCCGTATCAGAAGGTGACGCCGATACCGAATTCGCATCCGAGCGTCGAAGGCATTTTTATGCCTAGGGATTTTATGATTACGGCGATTGATTTATCGAACTGCTTACAGCGCGGTGAAGCGAAGCCGGGTGGCTTATTCATCGTTACCAACTTCAACAAATTAGACATTGCATTCCATGTGGAGAATGTCATAGGAATTCATAGAGTATCGTGGGCCGATATTTTATTACCGGGAGCTACGGTATCCAGTGTGGATGACAGTATATCAACAGGCGTCATTAATGTGAACGGTAAACTCATTATCATCTTGGATTTTGAGAAGATTGTTACGGATATCAATCCGGAAACCGGATTGAAAGTCACGGAAGTGGAGGCACTTGGCGTGAATACCGGTCGCGGGGACGTCCCGATTTTGATTGCGGAAGATTCGGCATTACTGAATAAATTGATTGTTGATTCTCTGAGCAAAGCAGGTTATACACAGTTAATACATTGCGTCAACGGACAAGAAGCATGGGAAATCATCCAAGAATGTAAAACCAAAGGAACCTTGGAGGAACATGTCAAATGTGTGATTACCGATATTGAGATGCCGCTGATGGACGGACATCGACTGTTGAAATTGATACGCGGCGACAGCGCCACCGAGAAGATTCCGGTTGTCATCTTTTCTTCTATGGTCAATGAAGATATGAAAAGAAAGGGTGCGGAATTGGGTGCCAGTGCACAATTATCCAAACCGGAAATAGGGAATTTGGTGAAAGAAGTGGATCACCTGGTGTTGTAATTTGTTTTGTGCCGAAAAGAATTGTATAAGATATTTTTTGGCATTGATTTTGATTTGGAATGAAAGCCGGGGCAGATACACACCCGGTTTTCCTATTGAAAGAGAAGGCTATTTAGGATACACACGATATCTAACTTTATGACGGAGGGTATACATGCAGACGGATGAAGAATATCTTGACAGCTTGCTGGCGTCTGTCAGTAAGGATGAAAATAATGATAATGCAGACAATGAAACCTCTGATTCCATGCAAACAGAGGTTAAAAGTCAATCAGAATTTCCGCAAGTCGGAGGACGTGAGATTCTGACGGAGGATTCTGTCGAACTTTTACCGGAAGATTTAGAAGCATTACAATCGATGATTGACGATGTTGTGGAGTATTCGGTAGAGCCCAAAGAGGAATCGGAGGAAGATTCGTCCGAGCAGGATTCGGCAGAGCCCAAAGAGGAATCGGAGGAAGATTCATCTGAGCAGGATTCGGTAAATGATACGTCAGAGTCAGAAGAGACAGACGAACAGTTTGAATCGGAAGCGGTAGATAATTCCGATGAAACGGTGGATGACAGCATGGACGAGATAATGGAGATGCTGGGGCTGAGTCATGAATCGGAGTCGGAAGCGGCAGATATGGAGAATATTGAAGAATTGCTGTTGGAAGCCGAGAAGAAAGGAAAAGATTCCGGTACCGGAGAAACAGCGGTTCAGGAGAATCAGGATTTATCCGATATTCTTGGCATTTTGGGGAATGATGATCATGATTTGGCAGAGATAGGAGACATTTTACAGAAATCCGATCAGAATGAGCCGGTGGCTGATGATATGCTCTCAATGTTAACGGGTAACGAAATTGAAGAAGGCGCGCAAGGAATGTTCGACAATTCACTCATAGACCGGGATGAAGTGAATATGAACCAAGATTCATTCGGAGATGATACATCAACAGAAGATACAGAACAACAAGGAAAAAAGAAAAGAAAAAAACGCGAAAAGAAATCCAAGAGGAAGGTTACGCCGGAGTTGACGGAAGAGGAGGAAATGGCAAATCTCTTGGAGGAAGCGGAGCCGACGGAATCCGGAGATTCCTCAAAAGCAAAGAAAAATAGAAAGAGCAGAAAAAAAGGTCAAAAAGCAGCATCCGATACCGATGTGAAGGATGCAAATACCGCACTCGAAGAAGAAATGGAGCGCGAGGATAAAACTGATTCCAAAAAGCTTGAAAAAGAGCGGCGGAAGCGGGAAAAAGAAGCTGCGCGACAAGCGAGAAAGAAAGAAGCCGCGAAGAAACGCGAAGAAAAATATGCCTATCTGGATCAAGGAAGAAAGATATCAAATGGGGGAATCATAGCTGTTTTTGCAATCTGTTTTTCGCTGGCGGCGATTTTGATTTTATTGATTATATTTATTCCGGCCATAAATAATCAAAAAAAGGCACGAGAGTCTTTTTATCGACAGGATTATCAAGATACCGTTACACGACTCTACGGAAAGAAGATGAATGAGAGTGACCGTTTGATGTACGAAAAAGCAGTTCTTTTCTATGGAATCACTTCTCGTTTCGATGCTTATCGAACCTACATCAAGATGAATGATGCAAAGTCGGCATTGGATGCACTTTTGCAGGCAGCAAAGGAATGCGCCGCGACTGAGCGGCAAGCAACGAATTTCGGCATGTCGGAAGAATGGAACTTGATTTGCACTGAAATTTACTCAGAACTTTTAACGACATATCATTTGTCGAATGCGGACGTGAATGACATTATTCAAATGAAAGATTTAGAGTATACCTACACAGTTGAGGCAATTCTTGCGGGGGATGGATATCAAAGTGAGCAAGCAGTGTCTGAGCCTACAGAAGAAGCGACGGATACAAGCGAGGAAGAATTACCGGACTTACTTCCGGAGGAGAGAGAACTGCAGACTTCGGAGACAAAACAACCGGATGACGTTGATGTAGATAGCAACGGAGAGGAAGAAACAATACTTCATACGGGAGTGGTTGAAGACGGAGAAGCAATTTTAACGCAATAAGCATAAACGGAGGCTGATATGATAGCAATCATTGATTATGATGCGGGGAATACCGCAAGTGTACATAAGGCGATTGCCGCTTTGGGGGAGGAGAGTGTGCTGACGAAGGATGCATCGACGATTCTTCGTGCCGATAAAGTCATTCTTCCGGGCGTCGGTGCATTTGGAGATGCAATGAAACGACTTCAAGGGTACGGATTGGACGAAGTGATCAAAGAGGTTGCGCAGAAAGGGACACCGTTTTTGGGAATCTGCCTCGGTTTACAACTTCTATTTGAAAGAAGTGAAGAGTCACCGGGCATTGACGGACTCGGCATACTAAAGGGCGAGATTATAAGGATTCCGGAACATACGAGTCTGAAAGTACCGCAAATCGGCTGGAATTCATTGGACTTTCCGAGGGAAGGACGTATGTTCCGCGGCTTTGACAAGCCCCCCTATGTTTACTTCGTGCATTCCTATTACCTAAAAGCAGCCGATGAAAGTATTGTTACGGCAACAACAGAGTATGGTGTCAGAATCCATGCGGCGGTGGAACAAGGGAATGTTTTTGCATGTCAATTCCATCCGGAGAAAAGTTCCAAAGAAGGTTTGCGGATGTTACGTAATTTTTTAGATACGGAGGAAAAGTAAGTGCATACAAAACGAATCATACCCTGCTTGGATGTCAATGCCGGACGCGTTGTGAAAGGCGTTAATTTTGTGAATTTGGTCGATGCCGGTGATCCGGTTGCCATAGCCAAAGCGTATGATCAAAAAGGCGCAGACGAGTTGGTTTTTCTGGACATCACTGCATCTTCAGATGCTAGAACGACAGTTGTAGATATGGTTAGAAAAGTTGCCGCCGAAGTTTTTATCCCATTTACGGTTGGCGGAGGAATCCGTACGGTCGATGATTTTCGCTTGATTTTACGTGAAGGTGCGGATAAGGTTGCTGTTAATTCAGCGGCAATTGCAGATCCGGAATTGATTTCCCGTACAGCCGATAAATTTGGAAGCCAATGTGTCGTGGTTGCAATTGATGCGAAGCGGAGCGCAGACGGCAGTGGCTTTCATATCTACAAGAATGGCGGACGCATCGATATGGGAATCGATGCCGTGGAATGGGCAGCCAGAGCAGAACGTCTGGGTGCCGGCGAAATCCTTTTAACCAGCATGGATTGCGACGGGACAAAGAATGGTTACGATTTGGAGTTGACACGTTTGGTATCGGAAGCAGTTTCGGTTCCGGTCATTGCTTCGGGTGGTGCCGGTACATTTGAGCATTTTTATGATGCTTTAACAAAAGGCAAGGCGGATGCGGTGTTGGCGGCTTCGCTGTTCCATTTTAATGAGATGCAGATTTCCGAGTTAAAGGCATATTTGCAAGAACAGGGTATTGCGGTACGAATATAATGAGTGAAGACAGGAGAGCATGATGACTGCAATTTGTAATGATTGGGAGCAGGCGTTGGCGTCTGAATATAAAAAAGACTATTACCGAAAACTCTATGAAACGGTAAAAAAAGAATATGCAACGCATCAAGTGTTTCCGGCTTCCGGAGACATTTTCAATGCATTTCATTTTACACCGTTGTCTGAGGTAAAAGTGGTAATCATAGGTCAAGATCCTTATCATAATGACGGACAGGCGCACGGACTTTGCTTTTCGGTAAAGCCGGATGTTGACATTCCGCCGTCGCTTATGAACATCTATAAGGAACTCAAAGATGATTTGGGATGTTATATTCCGAATAACGGCTATTTGGAGAAGTGGGCGCATCAGGGAGTGCTATTGCTTAATACCGTATTGACAGTCAGGGCGCATGAGCCGAACTCACATCAAGGATTGGGCTGGGAAGAATATACGAATGCAGTGATCCGAATTTTAAATGAGCAGAATCGTCCGATTGTGTTCTTGCTCTGGGGTTCTCCGGCAAGGAAGAAGAAAGTTATGTTAACCAACGAAAATCACCTGATTTTGGAAGCCGCGCACCCGAGTCCGCTCTCGGCGTACAAAGGTTATTTCGGGTGCAGACATTTTGGAAAAACCAACGATTTTTTGCAAAAAAACGGTCTAAAACCTATTGACTGGCAGATAGAAAACCGCTAAGATATGTCTATTCAGAACAAAGAGGAGGATGCGTGTCTGTAGCACGCTGACAAACGAATGAGCAAAATACCTTTTGTAACCAAAGAACAAATTGAGAATATTATCAAAGACTATCCGACGCCGTTTCATATTTATGACGAAGCGGGGATTCGTAAGAATGTTGTCGCATTACAGAAAGCCTTTTCATGGAATCGCGGTTATCGTGAGTTCTTTGCGGTTAAGGCAACGCCCAATCCTTTCTTGATTCAGATACTGAATGAGTACGGATGCGGATGTGATTGTTCCTCCATGACGGAGTTATTACTTAGCAATGCGATGGGAATTACGGGAAATCAGATTATGTTTTCCTCCAATACCACACCGGCGGAAGAATATGCGTATGCCGCGAAGTTGGGTGCTGTTATAAATCTTGATGATTATACACACATTGATTTCTTGGAGCAGACAATTGGCTATATTCCCGAAACCATTAGTTGTCGTTATAATCCGGGCGGAGTCTTCAAGATTAGTAACGGAATCATGGACAACCCCGGAGATGCAAAATACGGGTTTACGACGGAACAGTTATTTCAAGGTTATGCGAAACTCCGTGAAAAAGGTGCCAAAACCTTCGGCATGCATGCTTTCTTAGCAAGCAATGTGACAGCCAATCAGTATTATCCGATGTTGGCGAAGATTTTGTTTGAGACAGCTGTACGCCTAAAAGAAGAAATCGGCATTTCATTGTCGTTTATCAATTTGTCGGGAGGAATCGGAATTCCGTATCTTCCGGATCAAGAGGCTTGTGACATTGCGGTTATCGGTGAAGAAGTACGCAAAGTCTATGAAGAAGTACTGGTTCCGGCAGGCTTAGGCGATGTCGCGATTTATACCGAACTCGGAAGATTCATGATGGGACCTTACGGTGCACTTGTGACCACGGTCATTCATCAGAAACACATTCATAAAGAATACGTCGGCTGCGATGCATGCGCGGTGAATTTGATGAGACCTGCCATGTATGGTGCATATCATCATATTACGGTATTGGGCAAAGAGAACGAAGCATGTGATCACATGTATGATGTAACCGGTTCTCTTTGTGAGAATAATGATAAATTTGCAGTTGACAGAATGTTGCCGGAGATTGCAATCGGAGACAGACTCTATATTCATGATACGGGTGCTCATGGATTTTCTATGGGTTACAATTACAATGGCAAGTTAAAATCGGCGGAATTATTGCTGAAAGAAGACGGAAGCGTCCAATTAATTCGCCGCGCAGAGACACCGAAGGATTACTTTGCAACATTGGACTGCTTTGATATCTTTCAACAGTTAAATATCTGATATTGCGGATAGAATGACGCTATCCGCACGATTGCCACGTAAGGCAGAAAGTGGATAGGTCAAACATATGAAGAAATTAATCGGAAACAAAGAATTCTATAAAATGATTATGAAAATTGCGATTCCCATCATTATACAGATGGGAATCACAAATTTTGTCGGGTTGTTGGATAATGTCATGGTCGGTCTTGTGGGTACAGAACAGATGTCAGGCGTTGCAATTGTCAACACCCTAATTTTTGTGTTTAATGTGTGCTTATTCGGCGGCGTTTCCGGCGCCGGCATATTCGGTACGCAGTTTTATGGAAAAGGCGATTGGAATGGCGTACGTAACGTATTTCGCTTTAAAATTTACATATGCGGAATCGTTGGGATTGTCGCAACCATATTGTTTGCATGTTGCGATGAATGGCTTATCAGCATGTTTCTGCATGAAGGAAGCAATTCCGGAGATTTGACGGCAACATTGATGTATGGAGAGCAGTATCTGTTTGTGATGCTTTTTGGATTGTTTCCTTTTGCAATCAAAGAAGCCTATGCGAGTACGCTGAAAGAAACAGAAGAAACCTTACTTCCGATGAAAGCCGGGATTATAGCGGTATTGATTAATTTAGGGTTGAATTATGTATTGATTTTCGGTAAATTCGGTGCGCCGGCATTGGGTGTTGTGGGCGCAGCCATTGCAACCGTGATTTCCAGATATGTTGAAATGCTGATTGTCGTAGTGTGGACACATACAAAACGCGAAAAGAATCCATTTGTTGTAGGATTATTTCATAAACTGACAATACCTGCTAAATTGGTAAAAAGCATTTTCTTAAAAGGAGCACCGTTGTTTGCGAATGAATTACTCTGGGCTAGCGGGACAGCATTATTGACAAAATGTTATTCGGAACGCGGCCTGGATGTTGTTGCTGCGACCAGCATGACTTCGACATTGACCAATTTGTTTAATGTAGTATTTATGTCGTTCGGAAGTGTGATTGCAATTGTTTTGGGAAAACTCCTTGGCGCAGGCAAATTGGAAGAAGCAAAGGAACGAGCGGGACAGATGATTGCGTTCTCGGTAGCAAGTTGTTTTGTGATGGGGGCATTATTGGCACTGATTTCCGGGCCTTTTACAAAAGTATACAATACAACGGACAGCGTACGTTCGCTGGCGGGGATACTTATTATCATATCTGCGTGCTGTATGCCGCTTCATGCGTTTAACCATGCTTCCTATTTTACGATGCGTTCCGGCGGAAAGACGTTTGTTACGTTTCTGTTTGACAGCGTTTTTGTCTGGATTGTATCGCTTCCGACCGCATGGCTGTTGGTTAATATGACGGATTTGCACATCACATGGGTATATGGGATAACATTGGGTACAGAGATGTTTAAGTGCTTTATTGGCTTTTTCTTGGTGAAGAAAGGTGTCTGGGTACAAAATATAGTAGCAGAACAATAGTGCACAAAAAATCTTGCGATTATATCAGAAAAGTTCAATAAAATGCTGGAAAAATTGCGATTTATGTTTTATAATAATTAAGTGTTGGTGTTTGAGATAATGAAATTACGTTAATAATTTCGCCAACACAGTTTGTATGTTTAAATGCGTTTCTTTCATCAAAAACAGCGGAACGAGGCTCCGCTTACCGATAAAAAAAGGGGATATACAAATACGGTGTACTTTCGGGAGGTATGAAATGAAAGAGTTAATGATTATGTATCATCCGGTCAAGAAAGAAATTCGTTTCCTGGCAAAGGCGCAGAAGGAATTTATCGAGATTCCTTATGCAATGTGTCCGTGGTTGAGTCAATATGGGCCGGATCAAGGGGAGTTCCTGCTTCAGAATCATGGAAATAAGTTCTTCGATGATATATGGGAACAGTTTTTACGCGATAAAGTAAAATTAGTTTTCAAAGGTACGAAGATGGATTACGAGGACTTTGAAAAGAAGGTCATCGAGTATAATCAACAAGCCGGAGAAGAACGATTCAAAATCAGCAAATTTATTGAACTTCCTTCTGTTGCCGATATTTATTCCTGCATCGGAAGTTTTTGTGACGAGACGTTGGAAGTGTTTGATAAAGAACTCGAGCATACGGATATCAAGCGTTCTTTCTTGAAGCGCAAAGAAGAATTTGAGTCAAAGAAAGAGAAATTAAACAATAACGATGTCAATCTTTGCCTTGTAGGAACGTACAGTTCCGGCAAATCTACTTTTATCAATGCTCTGATTGGGAAGCGTATTTTACCGGAGAGTATTAATTCCGAGACGGCGAAAATGTTCAGAATTCGCAACAGTAAAGAGCCTTCGGTTGCTTTTTCCGTGAGAAAGACGGATATTGAGGCGAATGTTCAGGTTACCATCACATGGGATGAAGAGAAGAATAAATTTGCATTTGCCGCTGATGGAGAGTGTGAACATGTACAAGAGAAGATTCAAGGGGAGATTAACAGCGCGTTGATGTTTCGCTTGAAACAGCACGAGCAATTGTATCAAATTCTGAAGAAATTGAATGACATTCCGAACAATGATGCAGATGGGTTTGATGAGTACGTTGACGGAATCATTGATGTGAATTATCCGATTCCGTTGGATGAGAATATCAATTTCACTTTTTATGATACACCGGGAACAGACAGTAATTCAAACGAACATCTTTTGGTATTACAGAAAGCATTACAACAACAGACGAATTCAATTTTGATTGTTCTGTATGAGCCTACGAAGATGGAAGGCACCGGCAACTCCATTCTGTATAATCTGATTAACAGTTCAAGAACAGATAAAGAGACCGAGAATCAAGTTACGATTGATATGTCACGTTCGTTGCATGTCATCAATCAGGCGGATACCAAGAGTATTGCCGACTTGATGGAATTGCGCAACAAGAAAGTTGAAGTAACTCTGAAAGAAACAGATAAAATATACAACGAAGAAGCGGCACATATATGCTTAAGCAAAGAGCGATTATTGTTTGTTTCTTCGAAAGCTGCGTACATAGCCAAAGCAATCAATAACAATGTTGATACGGAAGATGAGAGACGTTGGCTTGCAAATCATAAGAATGAAATCAATAATGAGCCGGTTGTAGATCCGTTCTTGGGTAAGAGCGTGAGTACGGAAGTTGATACAGGTATGTATTTCAAACTGGACAAATTATCGGATGCTGACAACGAGACCAAACAGTTAATGAACGATTGCTTGGAAGAACTCTCGAAGTGTGAGGATCCTGATGATGCCAGTTTATATCCGATATTACATCGTATTTATGTCAATTCCGGTATGTATGCCATTGAGAGCGAGATAATCAAATATGCCCGTAAATACGCATTGGCGGTTAAGGCAAAGGGATTGTATGACGGCATCAAGAGCGTAGTTAATTTTATCTATGAAGACTACGAGGCAATTGAGAATCAGGCACGTTTATCCAAAGAAGAGATTGCGAAGAATATTGAGACCATGAAGACCAGCATGGTGAAGGATATCGATGAGGTTTATCAGGAATATGTCAACAATATGACAACCGAGAATTTGGTATTCCAGATTGATGATATCAATACATTGTATACGGTTATGGGAAATCGCCAGATTTTGGCAGGTAAAATTGCAGATAAGATGAAATGGATTGCCCTGCGTCCGGAAGTGTTTGAAGAAAAGAACAATATTATTCGAAATGAATTAAACCGCTATCTGCAAGAGATTGACGATTACTACAAAGTCAACCGCGGACGTATTCTTCAACAGCAGATTGCCGAGCTAAAAGGAATTATTGTTAAGAAAATTACGGGATACAAGGGCATCGATGAGAACTTGATTAAGCGTATTGCCAACGTTTCGGAAACAATGATACCGCCTTCGAGTTTGCGTGCTTTGAAGATGGATGAGTATATCAATAAGCAGAAGGCCATTTTTATCTTCTCGACAAATGACAAGAAGTCCTACAAAAATGACGTAGAAACAATGTTTGCGGCAACAACGAAAGTTCAGTTTGATTCATACATCTCAGAGATTACAGATGTAGCGAAGACCAAAACAGAGGAACTTGTACAGGAATTCAAGAAGAATATTGATTCCATTTCGTCCAATCTTGAATTGTTGATTAAGGATGAGAAGAAAGCAAGTGCCGAGCAGGCCAAAGCAAAGGCTGTATTGGATTTGGTTGCCGAGAAGGATGTTGAGTTGAATAAGAAGATTTGGGGCGAAGAGTAGACGAATGTAATTTTTACTTTTTGAATGAATAAGCATAGCAGTTGTATTAAACAAAAAATAAGGCATGGTTCCAAGGAACCATGCCTTTTGTGTTACCTTTTAATTATGATTCAGCTTTCTTTACCAATGCTTCATATTTCTTCTTTGCATCATTGGCAGCCTTCTCAAACAATACCTTTGCTCTTTCCGGTTTCGCTCTCAAAAGGGAGTTGTAACGAACCTCTCCAGTGATGAATTCCTGATAATCAGCCTTAGGCTCTTTGGAATCTAACAAGAACGGGTTCTTTCCTTCTTTTTCAAGTCTCGGGTCAAAGCGGAACAGATGCCAGTAACCTGCTTCTACAGCTTTCTTTTCTTCGGTCTGTGCACCCTTCATGCCGCCCTTGATACCGTGATTGATACAAGGAGCGTAAGCGATGATGAGTGAAGGACCATCGTAGCTTTCTGCTTCGATAAATGCCTTAATACACTGATTGTAATCAGCACCCATAGCAATCTGAGCCACATAAACATAACCGTAACTCATTGCAATTGCAGCAAGGTCTTTTTTCTTGATTTCTTTTCCGGCTGCCGCAAACTGTGCAATTGCACCTGTCGGGGTTGCCTTGGAAGACTGTCCGCCGGTATTGGAGTAAACTTCTGTATCAAATACAAGGATGTTTACGTTCTGGCCGCTTGCCAATACATGATCAACACCGCCAAATCCGATATCGTATGCCCATCCGTCACCACCAAGAATCCACTGTGACTTCTTTGCTGCGAAATCTTTGTTTGCAAGGATGTATTCCTTGTCTTCATTGGAGCATCCGCAAGCTTCCAAAGCAGCAATCATCTTTTTGGTAGCCAATGCATTGTCG